>SDNO01000250.1 GCA_004524435.1 Candidatus Thorarchaeota archaeon
CAACTGGATAATCATGCTCATTCTGGGCATTCTCCTCTACGTCTTCGGAGGCGGTCTGCCGGGAATACTAGTGATTATCGGCGCAATCCTAATGTTCCTCTAGAGAAACGGTAGTCCATACTCCTGGGATAGACCGGCGGTATGGACACCTCTCCTTTTTCTTTTGTCTGGCTTAAGACGAATACCCTACTATATGGGCTGGTCAGATATGCCCCGTGTTTCACAGCTCTGTTTCGGAGAGAGCTCTGTCAAGCCGCTCTGCCATGTCGTCTATCTGTTCCTTTGTTATCACATAGCTTGGAGTGAATCGAATACAGTTCTGGCCAGCTCCAAGAATCCATAGTTTCTGTTTCTGAACGAGATTCTTGACCAGCTTGTTCCGGTACTCGATGGCCTTCTCCTTAGTCTTTGGATCCTTTACGAGTTCGATGCCAACCATGAGGCCCATGCCGCGAACATCCCCAATAACCTCATGCTTCTCCTTGACTTCGGTCAGACGTTTCAGGAGATAGTTGCCCATCTTGACATTCCGCTGGAGATATCCGCCTTCCTCTATATGCTTGATGTGCCACAGGGCAATAAGAGACATCTTAGGTTCAGCAGAGAAGGTCTCGGAGTGACGAGCCGGCCCCGTGAACATCGGCGCAGGACCAATCGATGCTCCCAGGGGATAGCCACCACCCAGTGCCTTAGCAAGCGCCACATAGTCTGGCTCGACATCGAAGTGCTCGATTGCGCACCATTTCCCTGTTCGTCCCATACCCGCCTGTATCTCATCAGAGATGAAGTATGCACCGAGGTCCTTTGTGACCTCGTACATGCCCCGTATGGCCTTGGCCGGGGGTACAATCAGTCCACCCTCGCCGCAGAGAGGTTCCATCAATGTCGCAGCAATGTCATTACCTTCAACCTGCAGCGCGTAACGGAGAGCCTCTACACATTCAATATTACAGTCCTCTACATTCTGTCCGTAAGGACATCGATAGCAGTATGGATAAGAGACACGGATCACATCCACGCCTTGGGGATAGCCAGACTTATGCTTGGAATTAGATGCTGTCGCTGCAAGAGCGTACCCAGTTCGCCCATGAAAGGCCGGACGGAATGCTATGAACCGATTCTTGCGGCTTAAATCCATTGCCGATTTCATACAGCCCTCGACGGCACGTCCGCCAGAGGTCGTGAAAGTCACACGTTTCTTATCAGGCCCCGGCATCAAAGACAGAATCCGCTCAGCCAACAGGGTCTGAGGGATAGCATCAAAGTCCATCCCGGGTAATTCTTTCACTACATCGGCAACCTTCATCTCGAAGTCTATGAATGGTCTGTATCGCAGTCCCAGGGCTCGCACAGCCACGCCGCCAGTCATGTCGAGATACTTAGTACCCTCAATGTCATAGATCTCTAGCCCCTCACCTCGGGTGTGATCAAGACAGCCATAGATATCACGTGCTTGGGTCGTGATTGCCAGAGCATCAGCACCTCTCTTCTTCCAGTAGTCGTTCTTCATCGTATCTGGACCAACGTCTTCGAAGCCCAGCTCTTTCAGAATTTCAAAGTCCTTTCTGTCCATCATCTACACAGTCCCTGGAATCGACACAGGCGAGAGAAAGCACCCGTATTATCTAATTTGCTATGCCGGCCATAGCGCATACTCGTCAGGCAGTCCTCATGGAGCGCTCTAGTATCAACAGAAACTTGGTTATTCTCTCCGTTGATAAAGCTGGCTCTGCAGCAGGGCCCCCAAGACTATCAGAATGGCTCCTATGTGTCCACCAAAGAGTAGCATAACTAGACCGATGATGAGCAGTGACTGCCATGCTCTCGTCGGGCGGATGAAGTCTAGGTAGATACTTCCCCGCGTCCGGAGGACAACCAGAGCAAGGAGGACAAGTACCAAGCCTTGTAAGATGGACCCGAGGCCGAGAAAGATGGCACTCAAATCGAAGTAGGGGATGCCAAAACTCACGAAGACGCCGAAGTTAAGCAGGAAGAGAGCCCCGATGACGAGGTCAATGCCTCCCCCGGTCATGATCATGATTTCCCCGATGCGAAGTGCATCGTTCTCTGACTGGCTAACCATCATCACCCACGTGGACTACTTCTAGTCAGTATCAAGATACCCGCTATGAGAAGCATCAGACCCGCGAACATCCCTATGTTCTGCAGCCACGACAGAATATCGAAATTGAGACCTCTTCCCACGATGACAATCGAAAGGAATCCAAATAGCGCAAGCATAGCTCCACTTCGTCTGATCTTCCAGTAAATGAAGCCACACGCATCAATTCCCAGCAATGCCATCAAGAGCAAAGCAATCCCAAGAACAGCATTAATCACTCCGTCGAAGCTTCCACCGAGGGCCGCGTTGACTCCCGGAATAAGTAGCTGGAACAGAGCAAACACAACCAGTACTATGGCACCCAGCAGTGTAAATCCCTGTGCAGCACCTTCAGCTTTTGCACCCATTGTCTTTCTCTCCTAATGAACCAGATGTCCACTAAGGGAAGTCAAAGAAGATATAGTTTGTGAAACTCTGGCCGAACAAGCAGCTCTGCAAGAGAATTACGAGCGTAATACTCGGATTGGTATTTCCAAGATACGTCGGTTTAGCTAGCATTCCACTTTGAGGTGGCCATAACGAGATATGATTCCTACCGTGAAGAGCGAGACGGCGAACGACCAGTGAGACTCGATAGGACAGAGGGCTTCGTTGTTATTGAGGGGAAGGCCTACCCTGCGAGAGAACTCGTGGAAGCCCTAGCTCAGAGTGGATACGCCGAGTTGAAGGCAAATGGTGATTCTCTGGTACTCGGACGAAAGAGAATAACTCCGATATTCAAGTCCAGCCAAGAGAGGGCCATGGCATCCCTGTGTCACGGCAGCTTAGCTTATTGTTGCCCTCTGTCTAAACGGTGTGCAGAACGGGACCGTGCCTTGGAGGTATTAGGCCTAACAAGAGAGGATTATGAACGGCTGAAGGAAGGCGCCCATTGCAGATTCATGGACACTTCGAAGGGTTTCGATCCGGCAGGCGGTTCTTGGGATTATGATAGCCGACGCAGATCCGTGAATAGACCAGCCATCGACTCGGGATTCGGTTCTGATGACTATAGGCGCGATTTTGATACCCTCGACCGTGCCCTTCAGGATAGAGATCGACGGGAGTCACAGGGAGAACGATATCGGGGCGACCTAGATGATCAAGACCTGGGTCGGGCCTCATCTAGGTATTCGAGTCGGGACAGAGGACCGTTCAAGGAGGTTCCTCTGGATGGCCGTCGTCTTGATGAATATGGGAAAGGTGCGTGCGATTCGACCGGTGCATGTAGTTTGGCACCTGATGAATCAGTTGAGGGGCTGGGAGCACTCTTCAGTCAAGGCGAGTTAAGCCCCTTCAATGAGGAAACAGACACGGAATCATCAAGGCCTTCCTTCTGTTTTTCATGTGGAAGAACCATAGAGAGGGGGACAAGTAGGTGTCCCTATTGCGGAGCCGCTCAGTAGTTACCGATGGCAGCTTCACGACGGGTTGAGTAGTCATCCGGATAGTGGAAGCTTGTCACTACGCGGCTAATGCCCGCGTCCTGCGCAATTGCTTTGAGGCCCCGTACTTGATCCATATCGGTCACACCCCATCTGAACAGGGAAACATGACCTCCACGTCGTTCGAACTCCTTCACAAAATAGAGCGACTCGACTAGCTCCGAATACTCGTTGCTCCCCTTACCGGGTAGAAG
>SDNO01000251.1 GCA_004524435.1 Candidatus Thorarchaeota archaeon
AAACAGTATCTTTATCAGGAATGAGTTGATACCCTCCGACGGGAAATGATGCGTCAATCTTACCCCTTATATCTGGAAGCGAGAAATAGAGGTAACGGGAACCATTATTCCTAGGTCGGGTGCTAAAGGATGAACATGTCTCTGGAACTTCCTCGTAGTGCGATTATCGTACTTGACAAGTTGCAGCACGAGGGCCCAATGACACCAAAGGACATCTCCAACAAGGTGGATCTAGCCCCGAGAACTGTTTCGTTTGCACTCAGGAAACTGATGGGTCAGAAGCTCTGCCGTAAGATACCGAATCTTCAGGATATGCGCCAGCCTCTCTACCTGGCCGACTTGGAGAGAGCTCGGGAACTTCGAATGAAGTACGAGCATGTCTTCCGTCAGGTACTCATATGATTGTTGACTCAGCGAATCCTTTGGTGAACGAACCCGTTCACGGGGATTCTCATTTTTGTTACAGCTAGAGTTAATAGCGGACTTGATTTCTACCTCACGATGGCTGAAGATGGCGCATGAAGGATTGACGATAGCACTCATTCTCTTGGGGTTTGTGTTGCTGCTTGGTTACCATCTTGGACCAAGTCGCGAGGCTCGAGCATTCAAGCGAACTGAAGCAAAGATCATGTTGGTCCCCACAGGCGTGCTCCTTTTCATTATGGCGGCTGTTGTATTCTCTGGAATACTAGGTTAGATCTCTGGGTATTCCATGGCCAGCAGCCTGCAGAGAAGAGCAGCAGAGAGAATATCCGCAGTACTTCCAGGATTCAATCGATTATCATTGCCGCTGAGTCCGTTCTCGAGCATTCTCAGTTTCGCTTCCAATCCTGCCTCAGCATTGGTTTCGGAGAGAGCTTTTTGAATCGTGGTTGTCACCTCTTGTGCCCTCTCCATTCCAGCCTTCTTTGCAATCAATCCATCAGGATGTTCGGATAGAATCCAGAGAAAGGCCTCCACTATGCCTTCCTCGATGTCTTCAAACCCCGTCACTGTGTTGTTGAGGTGTGGATAGACCTCATCAATCACTCTACCGAACCCTGTTGCATACTCCCTGCTTAGCGCATCCACATTTCTTGCAAGCATTGACAGTTCATACAGACTCAAGTCATCCTCTCTGATGTTCTGGTAGACGTCTGGATTCTCAATATCATATCGCTCGTGCCTGTCTGTCCATGATTCTTCTAGTCTTGCGGTGACTCCACTCGTCAGGTTTAGGTGCAGAGCTCGATAGAAATCTAGAGTATCATCGACTGTGGTCTGCTCCAGTATGCGTCGTAGATTCCTCTTCACGATTCTAGGCCGAAATGATCCTGTGTTTGCAATAGTGTTTGCGGAGGCCACAATCAAGGGGATGTACAAAATGATTGAGCCCAGAATCGTGTTACTCCGGCTGAGTCCCGAGAAGGCATCCTCGACACATCGTACGATGAGTGCCCCAACTCCAACCTCAGAAGGTTCGATCTTCCGTTGAGAAAGCAGTACCCCTCGGGATGCGGCTTCTTTCATGCCTCGGTTCGTGAGCGCAATTGTGGCGAGAAAATGCCGATAGGCAGTGTCAGAGAAACGTCTTATTCGATTGACGTTGCCTGGCTTCGGCGCACTCACTTCTAGGAGCATAGCAAGCTGACCAAGGGCTGCGATTCTCCAAGGTATGTCTCTCACAACCTATCACCTCTCAAGGCTGAGCATTGCTTACGAAGACGCAGAAAGCATAATAGGCCTTCTGAATTCACTGACTAGACAGTTGGTCCCAATGAGTATATCGGCACGACTCACGTTTTCACAGGTTGGCCTCTTGGTTTCTATCATTGTATATCTCGCTGTCAGAGGTTTCTTTGTCATCCTGAATATCGGTCTTCTCTGGACGCAAGTAGGTGGATTCCTTAGCATTGCGTTCCCGCTGGGGCCAGTTATTGTGCTAGGGTTCACTGCATGCGTGGTATCGTACGGCTACTCCTATCTTGGTCTTTGGCTCATGGACAACCTTCAACACCTGGTTGGACTGCTGACGATATTCTTGGGAGTAATCCTCATCCCAGGTGCCCTGGCAGTGTACTCCTGGTTCTTCTTCCCTGTGATTGCCTGACTTATGGGTCAAGAATCTTGGGAAGGATCTCCTCAGCTCTCCCCCTGAGAACAACATCTGCCACGTCATCTCTGTTTGTTCCATGGAGATTGACTAGCACTATCTTGGCGCCGGATTTCTTAGCGAGTTGCGGCAGAAATGCCGCGGGGTAGATTTGAAGACTCGTACCTACAACTACCATCAAGTCTGTGTTCTTGCAGATCTCCACAGCCTCTTCCATGGCATCTTCTGGCAAGGGTTCCCCGAAGAGGATTGCCTCTGACTTTATCACGCCGCCGCACTCTCGACACTTCGGCGGAGTTTCTCCGTTGGCAACTCTTCGATGAAGCTCTTCTCCCACAAACTCCTTGCCACACTTCATACAGTAAGCCCGAAGGTAATTACCGTGGAGCTCGATGACTCTACTACTACCTGCTCGCTGATGGAGATTGTCTATATTCTGAGTTATGACACCAATCATCTTCCCCTGTTTCTCGAAGCCTGCAAGTGCCCGATGTGCTTCGTTGGGTTCGGCATCGAGTAGTACTCCAGCAAGGTAGTTACCCATCTCCCAGAACTTCGCCGGGTTCTTCAGGAAACTCTCATACGTGGCATATTCCAGAGGGTCGAACCTGGTCCAGAGACCGCCCTCTGACCTAAAATCCGGAATTCCAGAATCAACGCTCATTCCCGCTCCAGTAAGGGCGCAGACTCTCTTCGCCTCCGTAATCAACCTCTTTGCTCTTGCTATATCTTTCTGTGAAGGCATACTGCATTATCAGGAGGAGAGCTAGATTTTGTTTTCGGTATCGAACCAGACTCAGAAGATGTAGATGTCGAAAGCTTTTTCTGATTGAATTTCCGAGAGCCGCTACAGTCACCTTAGGGGTTTGTGGCTTCGAATAATGAGGCCGACCCAGCCGGCCTAATCCGTCGGCGAGTTTCTGTGCTTGTTAGACAGACAGAGTCATCCATAAGTTATCAGAGTGGCCGAAGAGATGCAGGAAAACAACGAGTCCCACAAAGAGGAATCCTCAGGGGAGGAAGAACAGCCGGTAGAGGTTGACTTAGAAACCGAATCTGATGAAGAGGAAGGTGACAAGGAACTCTTGGAAGTACAACAACGGGCAGATGAGTTACTTGAAAAGCTCATGCGCGTACAGGCTGAGTTCGAGAACTACCGGAAGCGTATGAATGATAGATTCAGTGAGGCCACGAAGTATGCCAGTGAGAGTATACTACTCAAGGTCCTTGATATCTATGACAATCTCGAGAGAGCCCTAGAAGTCGACTTCGACGAAAACCCGCAGGCTGCGAGGAAAGGCATCGAGGCAATCTGGAAGCAGATGCAGAAGCTGTTCGAACAGGAAGATGTTCGTCAGATAGAGGCACTGAACCAGCCATTTGACGCCTACTATCAGCACTCTGTGGGAAAGGTCTGTGATACAGAGAAGCCCGACGGTACAGTCGTTGAAGTATACCAGAAAGGATACATGATACACGACAAGGTGTTGCGTCCTGCCCTCGTCTGTGTCAATCGGCATGAAACTCCCGTTAACAATGGTGACAGTGATAAGGAAGCCCCCAAAGATGAAGGTGAATAGACAATGACGAAAGTTGTAGGTATCGACTTAGGTACAACCAATAGTGGAATC
>SDNO01000053.1 GCA_004524435.1 Candidatus Thorarchaeota archaeon
CTCATCTCCATGCATACTCCTGTCTTGCACCAGGTCGGAAAAGTCGCAAGAGAGCTGAAATCCTATCCGCCCACAGCCACTCTCAATGAAAACGACATCGCCAGACTGAACAAAGAGATTCGGACTTGGACTACGAAGCTGAAAGAAGTCAGCGACGAGTAGGTTTCATGTCCATAGATTTATCTCTTTCATAATCTACTCATCAATTAGAGCTTGGCCACAAGACGTTATGTCTTGTGCTACAACACTCTCGAGAGCATTTGTAACTCTCACCAAGACCTTCCTGAGTTGAGAATAGATGCAGCTGAAAGAGCACAAGGATGATCTAGCCGACCGCATTGAACTACTGGACGCATCAGCTGACAGTGAACTGGCAGCAGAGATTATTTCTCTCTACGAGGAGAAATGTGCTGCTTGTCAAGAAGATAGACTGAGCTGCACCGTCCGACCATCATGCAAGGATCGCAACTTCCTGAATATGCTTATCGAGCTCGGTGTCGAGAGTCAGGACTTGCCCCAGTTCTGCTACTCGCAATATCTCGATCAGATACGAAGATACATTCTTGAGCGCAAGGGACGACGGATGAATGACCGGCGTCTTCCCATCAAGGATTTGCTGTCTACCTTGAGAATGAGTTCCATAAGGCAGTTCACCTCAAGGTTCAGCAAGATCTGGAAGAAAATGGCTCGAATAAGGGCCAACGACCTCTTCTTGGTTATGGGCGACGACCTGTTATTCCAGTTCAACTTTGCACGAGGGATTGTGATTCTCAATCCTAGCAAATACGTCATCCCCGATTATGACACATTCAGGATGTATGTCGATCTGTTCCAGCGATACTATGAGTTGGTTGCAGAAGTCACTGACTTGACCACAAACTGGTGGGAATTGGATATCTCTGCGGGGGCGGTGCCTCCCTCTAACATTGAGAAGGTACTTGGCGAGAAGCAGAGGTCTCGTTTCGAGAGCTATGTGGTTACAAGCTCAGAAGAGAATACACACCTGATCCTTGAAACGACTAAGGAGAAGCCGAGATCATCTGTGACCGTGGGTCTTCTTGCAATAGTGTTCGAGAAGGTTTCCGGTCTTGTTCTTCAAGGATCAAGTGAATAGTACATTGTATTCTGAGCAATGGAGTTGATTGCCGTATGAGTGGAGATGCAGCATTAGAGAAGCACATGTCAATAATAGAGAGAAATCTTGGAGTAACGAAGAAAGAGGCTGGAGTCCTACTGCCGATATACGCGGGCGGTAACATGACCGTCGGTGGTCTTTCGGTGATGACTGGAGACAGCCTGAGTAGCGTGAAGAGAACACTTACGCGACTGCAGAAGAAGGGCCTTGTCATAGAGATTGAGGGTATCCTACCGGTCTACCGGGCCATCTCACCTAATCTTGCTGTCAGCGAATCTCTGACATCCTTGGCTGACAGTGCCGATTCTCTACAGGAAAAGGTGCAGAGTCTCGTTGATAAGCGACTCACCCAAGCCGAAGAGACTTCCAAGGGCTTTGTAGAGGGGAGGAAATCTGCGGTCTCCAATCTGAAAGAGAAACTTGACGTGTACGAAGACGAGATGCTCAGCACTGTTCAATCCCAGATTGAACTGGTTGGCAATGTCGCTGACGAGGTCCTCTCTAGCTTCTCAGAGAGATTGGAGTCAGTACTAGAGTCTATGGGCACAACTCTGGAAACAGATCTTGGCGAGCAGCTCTCCACACTGCAGACCGAGCTCGACTCCATTCAGGCGGATATGCAGACCACACTAGAGGAGATTCAAACTTCATTCTCAGAGACACTTGACAAGGATGTAACAAATGCGTCGAAGAGCGCTTCCCAATTCCGAAAGAAGGCGATTGCTCTGGTTGATCATGCGAAGAGCATAGTTGAGAATGCCATTGATGACTCTCAGAAGGCCATGCAGAGTATTCTCGGAAAGATGTCTGCAAACATGCAGACCTCTATAGACGAGACGGTCTCCCGGGGAAAGGAGAGCCTTGAATCTGTTGATGAAGAGATGGGGCAGGTTGTGACGCGCCTATCAGAAGAAGTAGGCAACAACCACCTTGTTGCTCGAAAGTCACTCAATGAGCTCCTCGACCGTAGCAGAGCTCATTCTGAGGAATACGCTACTATCGCGGGCAATCGAATCACTGGAGCAGCGACCCTGACTGAAGACCTCATTGCAGAGGTGGAGAGATGGAAGGGGGAAGTAGGAGAGAACATGGCGACTTCAACCCAATCAATGGCCGCTCAGTTTGAGCAGATCAAAGCCACAGATGAGGCTTATCTGGAGGATATCAAGAGTGCATTGGGTGGTCATCTTGAGCGTCTTGCTGCGATGATTTCGGAGGACCATGATGAACTCAAGACCTTGGTGACTGGAATGCAAAACCGCTTTGGGACGCATGTGACAGAAACACGCACCGAAGTGATTAGCCTCCTTGAGAACCAGAACGATACAGATCAGATTCGTATCGATGAGGCGAGGGCCACACTGGTAGGGAATCTTGAATCGTGGGCCAAGGAGGGACAACAGGAAGTCAACTCCAATCTAAAGGGGGTTGTCAATGATGTGAACAAGACCCTTACAGCTCAGGCGGATGAGCTAAAGGCTCTCACGGAGAACATGAGTAGTAGACTCAAGACCTCTTTCGGAACGATACAGAGCTCCGTCAAGACAAAGAACGAGAATGCTCTATCAGGACTAACTCGATTCGTAAATGACTTGGAGAGCGGTTTTGGTGAGACTCTGGAAGCGACTGTCACCGAGATTAGTTCTGAGCTTCAAAAGAAGGTCAAGAAGACAAAGGACCTGTATCAGACTCTGAATACTCAACTAGACAACAGGCTGGCGCAGAGTGTATCGGTTCTGACCTCTCAAGTAGATCACGTACAGAAGGAGGTTGATTCGACCATAGATGACCAAGTGCAGCGGATTGAGAGCCAGGCCGACGAGATTCGGGGAGAGTTCCATCTCAATCTGGAAGAGATGACACGCCAATTCATCGCCCTGACACAGAGTCTTGAGTCAACATTCAACGGTTTGATACAGAGTCAGACAATCGAGGCACGCGACCTCATCAGTTCTGCTCATACTGAATTCAAGAACTCTGTGAAGACGGAAATGGCAACACTCCAAGAGGACTCACTCAAGCTGCAGCAGGAGTATGCCTCAGAAATCGGTCTAAGGGTTGATGAGATTGTGGAGTCAGTCAGTACAATGCGAAAGAGCCTCAATGACTTCAGTGTTGAGAAACAGACCCAGCTCTCGGACAGACTTGCAAATACGCATGCCATGATTGAGGCAAATCTTCAAGCCGTAGAAGACAATCTCGATCAGATACAGCAGGGAAGCATCAAACAGATGGGAGAGAATCTTGTTCAGACCTCTCGTGAGTTTGAAACATCGGTTGCCGGCGCGAAGACGAACATACAAGAAACAATCGATAACACTCGGGAATCGGTTCAGGATGCCTTCGCTCGAAGCTCTGCGAATATCCGATCGACCGTTGACAACTATGCCTCCGACCAACTCGATGCCAAACAACGGTTGATTGCTGATACTTCGAAGAAACTGGATACATTGTCAAACAAGCTCAGAACCAATTCCATTACTAGCATGGAGTCCTATCATGAACAGCTTGCCAATCGTGAGAACAAGGTTGTGGACATGCGCAGAACGGTGAACGACGAGATATCTGCAGTCATTGAAGAGCGAAGAGACGAGGCTGCGGAGGCCTTCGATGCCGCTGCTGTATGGGTCGAGAATGCTATGGACAACACCTCGGCCTCTCTCGATACCCTTGGAAGCAAGCTCACTAACGAGATCCAACAGACCAGAAAGAGTCTGGCCGAGGCATCTGAAGAGGTTTCAGATAGCATCTTGGAGCGCGGACAGCACAATACGCAGCAGTTTGAGAGCACGACAAATACTCTGCTTCAGAAGGTCGACTCGCTATTCAAGGCCAGAATGGATGAATTCCGTCAGGCAACGAGTACTCGCCTGCAGACGGGAACGGAGGCAATATCGAATCTGTCACAGAGACTCAACGCCACTCTCGATGCAAGCGTGGAGGATGCTGGGACATGGAGTGAACAGAGAAAGTCTGACGTTATCAGCTCTGTCCAGGCTGATAGAGAGGAATACGTGGACTCGGTAGATTCAGTTGCAGCGGATTACGACTCCTTGGTAGACAAAGCGTCAAGACAGATCCAGCGAGAAAGCGAAGACCTTCTCGAGAAGAGCCGCGAAGCGGTGATATCGGCAAACCTAACCGCATCGCGAAGGTTTGAGAGCCTCGGGCTTGAGCTCAAGACGAAGCTGAGCAATGACGCATATGAACTCATAGAAGAAATCCGGAATCAGATGGGTGCCAAAGGCGTGGAGATGAGAAACGCCGCCACCAAGGCCAATGAGAAAGCGTCAAACAAGACATCGACATTGACCGAGAAGCGCAATGATCTGCTCAATTCCTTTGAGAGCAATGCTGACATGTCAGCAAAGAATCTGTTGTCCTCTGTCAGGAAGGATGGAAAAGACCTGAAACACGGAGTAGATGAGCAGGTTAACAAGGTGAAAGAGATTGCCAAGAATACGGTGGACGCCCTGAACGCAATTCAAGAGGCAAGTAAGTCTCTATTGGGGCTTCCCAGTCAGAAGACTTGGTATGTGTCCGGCACAGAGGAGATACACGCCCATATGGTGAGTATGGCTGAACGTGCAGAAGAGTCCGTGCTCCTCTCCGTCATTGACGTAGAGAACTTGGACATCAAGAAGCTCTCGAAGGTGAGTGCTCCCCGTAGGAAGATCCTAGTGGTTCCCAAGTCTGAGGAACAACCGGCTGCGCTAGAGAAACTGACCGATTGGCGGATTTGGGAAACGGTTAGCCCATATGAGCTAGCCCTACGAGACAAGAAGGAATTGCTTCTAGGTGGGTCCGCAGATGATGGCCGGCCTATCGCGCTAGTTTCATCTGATTCGGCGTATCTGAGACTCTATCATGATGTACTTGGCCCGCGTCTTATTGAATCAAGACAGACTTAGAGGTCAAGTCTATAGATGACGGCGTCCTGATCCCCGTAGTATCCGTCGACGTGGTCGGACTCCGTCATTCCAATGCTCTCATAGAGGCCTCGGGCAATTGCGTTATTGTCCCTGCACTCCAAGATGCACGACTCCATCCCCTTGAGCTTCAGCTTTCTAATTGCAAAAAGAAGCAATTCCTTGCCCCGCCCACTATTTCTCCTGTCTTCTTGAACTGCCAGATTCAGTATATGCCCCTCTCTAGCGGCCTCTTCCCATACAACGTATCCTGTCACATCGTTTTCTTCTTCCAGCACATACATGTAGATTCTTGCACCGTTTGCCTTGATTGCTCGACCGCGATATGATGCAAGTATCTCGAAGATCTCAAAATCCCAAGGTTCAGGAAATGATGCATTCTCTATTGACTTCACAGACTCGAGATCCGAAGGGTTCAGAAGCCGAATCGTTCGTTTCAATATCTTGCTCTCTCCGAGGTATGTTTCTCATTGTTGGTTAGCGGCGCTCCTCAATCTTAGGCAGTGCCCGACCGCATTTATGACAGTATTCAGCTCCTAGAGGAAGAATGGCGCCACAACTGGGGCACATCTCGTCATGATTCTGAGAGATGCTCCAAGGGGTCTGATATACCATTTGAGTCCCTCTCACGGAGAGGAAGAAGAAGAGAATCAAAGGAACGATGAAACTGATGGCCAGAACCACTATGCTCACTGGAGACAGCTCACCAATCACAAAGAACGGGAACACAACGAAGAGCCCTTCGGTTCCTGAGCCAGCAAGCGCCAGAAGAAACCCTCCGACGACGACGAGAAGCCCTCCCGCCAATATGATATAGCCCGAGGCTCTCATGGTATCTGCCTCAGCAGTAGCATCATAACATATTTCTCTGTTTCAGCTGTTGCACGACATTCTGATACTTCGCGTTATCACTAATCATGCTGTTCACAGCTTCCTCTTGGCTGTGAGAACCAGGAAGGAGTTCGACTTTGACATCGGCATCAGGGTACACTTCCTCCAACTTGTGTCTGATGAGGATTCCGATGAGTCCACCCATGGGACAGTACGGAACCGTCGGTTTGAACTGCACTCTGATTGTGCCATCCTCTACTTCGATATAGTCCTCAGTGACGATTGCCATCCTTGGGTCTGTAATGGATATGGGGTGCTCGGGGTCTTGAACAGGTTCTAATGCTTTGAATACTTCTGCCTTCGTTGTCAACCTAATCCCTAAAACCAAGCCCTCTGCACTTTTCTTAATAATCTATGGCTGTCTGCTTCATCCATGATTGAGTTAGTCATAACACATATCAGGAATTACGTTAGCCTAGCATAGGTATCACTTTCCCCTACTCTCTGTATAGGTGATGGGCATGCCCGGTAAGAAATCGAAGTACTCATTCAAGATAACCTTAGTCGGTCCTGATGATGCGCTCCTAGAGAGTGTTCTTGCCTCTCTGATGGATCAGACTGTTGTAGTTGATGGGATACGAATAGGCTCAGCGGATATGGAAACTAGAGACTCTGATGTGCGTGCACTGATTATGTCGCCCAGGGATACCGCCATGGATTTACTCTTTTCTCTCAGCTATCGCGGTGCAACTGCGGCTCTGATAGTGCTTCCCGAAATCACTCCTGAGCTTGAAACAAGATACCGAAACGAGGTCCGCGAGAATCTGGGTGATAGATATCCAACACGAGTCTTCGAAGCAGGGGACTGTCTAGACAAGAAAAAGTGCAAAGAGCTCGCAGCACTATTCAGGGATTTGGTTGAGGAGATGCTGGAACAAAGGCGGAAATGAGTTCTCTCGTAGCCTTATGACGGAAAGCCTTTTTTCGGAATCCGTCATCTCAATCTTGGTGTTCCAGTTGAGTTTCGGTAGTAAGGATGAGTCGTACTGGCTCGGTGTTCGCGATGCGTTGCGTATGATTGACAGCTTCCTGAAGTGGAAGAACAGAAACCCAGACAAAGCAAAACCACTTGACCAGTTCATGCATGAGGCACTCATTGCCGCGGCCAAGCGATGTGAGTCCTGTCTGAGTCATGCTCTCGGTATTGGCTTTTCCTCCACGGGTCAAGATGAACCATCGCGAAAGGAGGGTTCCGGCGTTGACTTCTTCGAAAAGACGGACTCGATGGTCGAGAGATCTCCCCTTGCACGGACCCTCACGGACCCCGACGACCTGTACTTTGAGGAAACACCCCCTGAAGACGATCATATCGCTGAAACATCCCGACAGGAAGACTATGTCCCTCCTGAGGAAGTCACACTTCCCGATTCTCCACTCTTGGCCGAGGAAGAGGGCGAAGAAGGAACCGAGGAAGAACTGACTGAACCAGCCTTTGATGATGTCGAGTCGGCGTCAATCGACTATATTGAGCGATCTTCAGAAGATACAACGAGAGAACCCGAGTTCACAGAAGACAGGGATTTCTCCAAGGAATTCGAGCTGTCTGAGCCCGAACCTTTGGTTGTTGACCGTGCGGAATCCGAGGCTGATGCTGAGTCAGATCCTGAAGCCGTTTCCAAGGGAGACGCTAGTATAGATCAGGACTCTTTCCAAGTCGACATTGAACCTAGTCCATCTGAGTCTGAATCTCCCGCTGTGGAATGGGAGGAATCGGAGGCTGAGGAGCCGTCTGAGGAAGAGGATTCGCGGCTCACTGGAGCTCTCGATCGCCTGGAACGTGACTTCTCCTCTCACGGTATGGATATATCCCCTCGTCCTTCCGAAGAGGATTCGGCCCAAGACATGGAGGCTGAGGGAGAAGCCGCGCAGGAGGAAGTTGTCGAGGATATGGAAGACGATGATGACTCTTTCACATGGGGCGAGTACGAACGCGCAGTGATGCTCGGCATAGCTGAGGATGAGGACATCGAACCTGACGAAGACGTTCCAGGGACAACCGATTTGGACGAAGAGGATTTGAAGCCACCTGCCGAAGCAGATGAAGATGAAGCCAGTTCGGATGAGTTGGAACGGGACGAACCCAGCCTGTGGACTCCTTATGACGAACCCTCAAGCATTGAGCCGGAAGATGAAGAAGACCTCACAGAAACGAAGGAAGAGGATACGGAGGAAGAGGGCGACGAAGAAGAATCTGAATCGGGTAAGACGAAGGCTCCTCCACCCCCACCGCCACCGGAGTCCGATGAGAGCGAGGAAGAACGTAGAAGAAGGGCACGAAGACTCTTCTTCGGGGCCTAGTGTCTACAGATATCTCAACGTTGCAGGCTGTACAGTTGAAGAAGTCCATGCTCAGGCCTTCACCCTTCTGGATCGTCTTTCTTTTGACATGGGCTCGAGAGACGCATTTTCCAGCAAGCCAGATGTAGCGTCTGACTTAAAGCCTTGGCTTCTTGCTTCATAGTATGAAATACGCTGCTGAGATTGCCATAGCAGTCAAGAGAAACCCATGGGAAGGACTTCGCACCGCCCTGTCCAAGCTCTCATCTCCTATTCATCTAGATGGGACACTGAAACAGATTCTGGTGAAACCCTCAATATACGATCCTGCACTTCCGGGAAATACTTCCTTGGAGATGACAATGGCGGTCGCTAGGCTGTTTAGGCATGCTGCAAGCATCTCCATAGTCGAGAGCGACAATCCACAACGGACTGCGGATGAGGCGTTCGAAAAGATGAACTATGAGCGCCTAGAAAACGAGGGTTTCAGACTGGTGAATCTGTCAAATCTAGACACTGTTCTGGCGGAGTTTGCGGGTCATGCCTTTCTTCAGAGGCAAATACCCGACATTCTTGCGTTCAACCCGTTCCTAGTGAACGTCTCCACGGCCAAGCTTCAGTCTTCAATCAAGATCAGTGCATCAATTAAGAATCTGTTCGGGCTGCTTCCGGAACAAGACAAATCCAAGTACCATGACAATCTATCCGACGTACTTCTCGATCTGCTTACCGCCTTCCGGCCTGCCCTGACCATTGTGGACCTGACCAAAGTAGTCGTCGGTAACCGAACCGACCAAAACGAGGTCCACATTGGAGGAGTCTTGGTGGGAAGAGATCCGGTAGCGGTGGACGCGTTCTGTGCCAGCCTGTTTGGCGTAGAACCTATGGATGTACCCTATCTCAGAAGAGCCTTTGAGGAGGGCTTGGGTGAGGCCATGCTCGACCGGATTACCGTGTTGGGCACCGAAATCCAGAAGGTACGTCTGTTTGAGGCCTTCTCAGAACATGTACGCATCCACAAGTAATATAACGGTCCTTCGTGGGGCTGTTGTGCTGACAGTATTTTTCCTCCCGCTTGTCAGCAATGCGGTGATAAGCCGATGGATTGGACCTCGCATCATATGCAAAGGATCCCCGCATCTGGAACTCTTCGGATGTTCGAACTAGCCTCTCGGCTAGAGGCAGAAGGCAAGAGAATCTATCATTTTGAAGTTGGTCAGCCAGATTTTCCCACTCCTGAGAATATCACCAATGCTGCAATTGGTGCTCTCAAGGCTGGAGTGACCAAGTATGTTTCTTCACGCGGCATACCCCCCTTACTCGACGCCATTGCTGACTCTTATGCCGCGCGAGGTATCGGAATTGCGGGACGGAAGAACGTTATTGTAGCTCCCGGCGCCAAGATGGCCCTTTTCATGGGCGTGTTATCCACAATTGACGCGGGCGATGACGTACTCCTATTGACTCCGGCATGGCCAAGCTACCGGGTTATGATTCGCAACGCAGGGGGGAGACCCATCGACGTACAGACAGATGCCCGTTACACCTTTGATGTCGAGTCTTTGAAGGAGAAGATCACCCCGGACTGTCGCTGTCTGGTCATCAACAGCCCTAACAACCCTACTGGGGGAGTGCTGAGTCGTGATGACTTGCGGGCAATCCACGAACTTGCCTGTGACAACGATTTTGTGGTATTCAGTGACGAGATCTATGAGAGCCTGATATACGAGGGAGCCGAACAGGTTTCCATGTTGGAGATCGATCCAGCCATGGAGCGCACTCTTGTAGTCAACGGTTTCTCGAAGACGTACTCCATGACCGGTTGGCGTTTGGGTTATGCTGTCGGGAATTCAGAAACAATCGGCAATATGGTTCGAATCCAGCAGAATACTACCTCGTGTGCAACATCTTTTGTGCAGGTCGCCGGAGTTGAGGCATTAACAGGAGATCAGACCTCTGTTGAGCTTATGAGACAGGCCTATCAACGGAGAAGAGACCGGATGAAGGATCTCTTCTGTGGCATGGACGACATAACCTGTGTGAATCCTCTGGGGGCATTCTATGTCTTTCCTGATTTCTCAGCATACGGCATAGGAAGCGAGGAACTCGCTGAACGGATTCTGAGGGAGACAGGTGTTGTTTGCACGCCCGGAAGGGTGTTCGGAGCCGACTTCGACAATCACCTTCGGTTTACCTATGCCACGGCCATGAAGGAGATAGAGGAAGGCCTCGCGATTCTCGAAAAATACTTGGGGACTCTTCAGAGAGGAGTTGCAGCATCTGCCATCCAGACAGCAGTTTCCTGAATCAAGTGTCGATTTTCAATGCCAGAAGTGTGGTGCGTGCTGCCGAGATGAGGGCATCGTTGTCACTCTCACAACCTTTGATATCGCACAACTCGGTCAGGGCCTCGGGCTCGATACAAACGGCTTACTCCGAGCCATAGACTTCTATGTGCTTCCGGAAGGAAGAGAGACTCCAGAGGGTCTGAAGGACTTTCCGCGAATCAATACTGAACAGGGCCCTGCGTACATCGCCCTGAAGAAGCAACCGAATGCAGAATGCATATTCTTGGATGATGATCTCTGCATGATACACACAATCCGACCTATGGCATGCAGAGCCTTTCCTTTCTATTTCTCTGTTGAAGATGATGGACTCCATTGGGGTCTGAACGCAAAGAGCGATATCTGTCCTGGTCTGGGAAAAGGACCAGAGGTTTCCCATGAAGAACTGAAACGTTTGGGGACTGAGATTACGACTGTACTCAGCAATCACCATGCTGTTGTCAAGAGATGGAACGAGTCGGAGAAGAACCCAACGGCCGCAGGATTCATTGATAGCATTCTTGCTCTGATGTATGCGCGTTCCAGCAAGACTTAAGAAAAAGGTGCGATTGGAGGACTCGGGATATTGAATGGCAAATGTCTTAGTAACGGGAGGAGCCGGCTTCATCGGAAGCCATCTTGTCGACCGCCTTCTAGCGAATCATAGTGTAACGGTGCTAGACAATCTATCTGGAGGGTCTCTTGAGAACATCAAGAGTCACCTAGATCGACCCGACTTCGTCTTCATTGAGGGGTCAATTACAGACCAAGAAGCCCTTGAGGATGCGTTGAAAGGAATAGAAACGGTATTTCATTTTGCCGCACAACCTGACGTACGCCTCAGCGTTGAACGCCCTCTGTGGGATTTCAATATCAACGTTGTCGGGAGTATGCAGCTTCTTGAGGGAATTCGAGAATCCGGAGTGAAACGGCTACTCTTTGCATCTTCTGGTGGCACTGTATACGGCGAGACCAAGGTCTTTCCAACCCCTGAGGCGACGGCTTTCAGACCCATAAGCAATTACGGTGCTGCAAAAGGAGCCTTTGAGATGTATCTGAATTCTTATTCAGAACTCTATGGAATCAATGCTATTAGCCTCCGTCTGGGAAACATAATCGGTCCTCGTTCTACTCATGGAGTGATTTACGACTTCTTCATGAAGCTTCGACATAATTCATCTGAATTGGAGGTGCTGGGTGATGGCACCCAAGTGAAGGCATACATGTATGTGGCCGACACGGTCGATGCTATTGTTATGCTTAGTGACAAAGTTCCCGCGGGCCATCTGCCCATCAACGTTAGCTCGGGCGAGCGCCTCAAGGTGTCGCGAATTGCTGAACTTGTCATTGGTGAACTGGGGCTGGATGCGACTATTCGGTATACGGGTACTGAGAGAGGATGGGCTGGAGACGTTGTTGTCACTGATATCGACATCTCTCTCTTGAAATCCATGGGCTGGGAGTCTAAGACCCCTCTTGAAGATGGTGTACGAAAGTACGTAAGGTGGCTTGTCAACGAGTTTGGGATGCCCTCATGAAACAGAGCGCCTTCGTTGCTGTCAGAGCCGCGAGAGAATCTGTAGTATATTGCCGAAGTTGTGCTCAACAGTCCGGCTCTTCTCGGTGTAGGACCTGAGGCCCACAAGACGTTTGTCTTGTTCTGCTTTGGTGTCAAATCTCTCCGAGAGGATCTCTTCATGGATCTTCTCATTTATATCAAGTATCTCATCTGAGGTCTTCAGAATGAAGGAGAGCATCTTCAGAAGGAGATTGAAATCGTTGACAACACGTAGTAGCAGAGTCTGACTATAGAATTGATACTCAAGACGCGCCAGTCTCTCCCGCATCTCTACGAGATCCAACAGCCACTGTTCTGCCTCTTCTGATTTCAAGTCATTCAGCAGAGTTGAAAACCGAGACTGCTGCTCCATCAGTTGAACCATATACCCTCGGAGGAACTGGAAGTGGTCTGTGGCCTTGTCGATGTCTTCTTCGTCACAGATGACATCCATCTGATCATCCATTTGACTATGTTTGAGCGCAATCATGAGGGAGAACTTGTCTACATATCTCTTGATTTCGTCCGCCTTCTCTTTCTGGGTCATAGTATCTGCGAACGTATCGGCAAGGGTCAGGAGGAACTTGTACAGACACTCAGAACATATCTCTGCACTATCATTCAGATCCTTTGTCGAGAGAAACTGCAGCGCATCCTCCAAGTCTGACCCTGGAACATCTCTCCCATGTATTCGCAGAACCCAACCTTGCGATATGCAGTAGACCCTGTTGTCTGGGTAGTTGATGTAAACGGCACAATAGCAGATGTCATCGTCGTCTGTAGTCTCTTGCTCGATTCCTTCCTTGTCTGAATGAAATGCAAAGAGGCTGGGGTGGGTCGGGATGACAGTCATCTCTCTGATGATGTCATCATTCACACAGAGTTTCTCATCGCCGAATACCTTGTAGCAAGGACACCCTCTGATTAGTCTGATTGACTCGGTTTCTTTGGGTTCATCCTTCCCTAGAACTATCGCTCTGACCTCCTCTGTGCCTATAACCCTCTTTTACTCTGCATAATAGGCCTTTTGCTTGCAGCCGAAAAACCTGCTCTGGAGAGCATGCTGCTCAGGCCCCTCAGTTGCTGAGCATTTCTCTGTGCTTCAGTCATCTTAAGAGAAAGAAGACGGTCTACACTTTTGTCACTATTGTTCTGAACTGTCTCTGAGAACTTTCGATAGACCTCATCTGCCGTGGACATCAGACTCTCTGTTATGCTGTTGAGAACACAGAGGCCATCCATCATATCATCATGATTGCTTCGTTGCCACAATTCCAGAACATGATAGTAGAATACGGATTCAAGGCGTACAACGTTACTCAGTGCACCGAGGACTAAATCCTCTTGGTCGGTGCTCAGGGCACGGGCTGAGATCTCTCGTTTCTCTGTTCTCAGGGTTTTGATACGCTGTTCAATTTGATCTGTGCTCGGCTTCTCGGGGAACGAATTGATACTAGTACCGCCAGAGGCCATCATGGTTGAGAATCTCTTTACATATCCACAGAGTGCCTCAGTCTTCTCTTCATCGGAGATGATGCTGCTGAAATTGCTGCTTGTTGTCTTGAGATACTTGTAGAGGCAGGATGAGCATAGTATTCCGTCTTCGGTTGGTTCTGTTCTGGCCAGAAACTCAAGGCCTTGTTCGATATCGGTGGCTTTGACAGGGGTATTGTTTATCGTGATTATGCTTGACTGACTAACGCAGTGTACCGTGTTTTCGCTCTTTTCTAGGTGTATTAGAAGATAACAGGTTTCTCTGTTTCCCTCGTCTTCCTCCAGTATATCCCTCAATGAATAAGAATTAATCACCAATGAGGGGTCTACCTCTATGGACCGTACGGGCCTGATGGTGTCACCGTTAGTACAGACGCATTCCTTCCCGAATTCCATGTAACAGGGACATCCTCTGACCAGGCGCATCCGGCCATCTTCTGACTCAACTAACAGAGGCGTAGCTACATTCATAGCGGGAAACTCGGCGTTATTGTGGGGTTCTAGGGTGGAATCTTAGAATCCCTACCGGTCCTACTATGGGCTAACATTTCCTATTAATGTTTTTTAGCCTGCAATGACGTCGTGGTTAGCGCTTAGCCCCAGAGTTCTCTCTTAAGCAGGTCTCTGATTGCTATTCTGATGGCCTCTGATCTGTTGGGATACAGATTACTGTCCACAAGCTTCTCTAGACCGTCGATATAGGTTTCAGGTACATGCAATGTCACCAGTTTCATGATCTCTCACCTGACACACTGGTTGACCCTCACCATACAGAATATCACCGAGGGGTCATACCAGGGATTGTCTGGGTCTTACGTCTATCATACAACAATATGTAGCCTAGTAATACCCCGTTAATACATGGTGGATATGTCCCTAGAACAATCTCTTACCCAAGAGAGTGGGAACATGATTGAGTAACTCACACCTGTAGCGCCCCCTAGAACAGCGACCGCTACCTCTTTGTATGGCCGTCAGGATAGGAGTTATATCTCAAATGCGTTGGCACGTCACACGTGGTATCGTCCAACAGAGTGTGCCGAATGTGGACAGACAGAAAGGAATTGATGTTCTATTCAACCCCCGTTCAGTGGCGGTGATTGGAGCCTCAGAAACCAGAGGCAAGCTGGGCAATGATGTCATGCGGAACCTCATTGAGAGCGGATTTGATGGTAGGATTTACCCGATAAA
>SDNO01000252.1 GCA_004524435.1 Candidatus Thorarchaeota archaeon
CCGCCCTTGTCTGTAGTTCCAAGAAGACCGAAATAGTCTCCGTAGACAAGACAACTCAGTTCCCGAACCCGCACATTGACAGTCCCGTTGTAGTCCAGATAGGGCCGGTCACCGCTAAAAGTGTAGAAGTTGAAGGTGGGAGCCAGGCCTACTGCTAGTCGCACATTGTTCTGGGGGTCTTCGGTATTGCCTTCTTCATCGGGCACCATTCCACCCCATGCAGCAGAGACATCGAAGTAACTGAGATCGATACCGCGCTCCACCCAGCTATCGGTGTAGGGTGGGAACGACTTGTATATCATTTTCCAGTTATCGGACGAATCAATGAGCCAGAGATATACCTTGAACATCAGACCAGCTGAGTCCTCGGTCGCGAAATGGCCAGTTGTGGTTACTGAGAATTCAACAGTCACGTTAGCATCCTTGGGCATCTTGTTGTAAGGCCAGTCGAACTGCTGATAGAAATAGACAAAGCTCTCTGTGTCTGGGACCTCACTCTGCGGAACTCGTGGTAAGACGAAGTCTGGCCTATCCCCGGCCTGATGGGTCCACGTCATGCTTACATAGTCCGCAGACGCGTCATATTCACCTACATATGATGATGCATCTCCGTAGGTTCCATCCTCCTTTGTCTGGATGATGTTCAGATCTGGATTCTCAAGATTAACATCCTCGAGATACTCGCCAGACTGTACTCCTGTGGGATCAAAGACCTGCATCCAACCAGGGGCAAGGAATGCAGGAGCAACCTTGTTACTGGGAGATGGGTCGTGTGTCGCTAACCATGGAGCACCAAAAGCCATCGCAATATAAAGGACAATGACAGCAAAGCCAACAATCCCCATGCGGTGTTTCTTGTACTCTCTCCAGAAACCCGTCATGCTGACGTACCAATTGCTGTCCTTCCAACTCTTTTCAGTTTCTTGGGACAAACACTGACCTCCGTTCTCAGGAACGACAGACTACAAGTCCGGCATTGCTTTCGGACTGATGATGAGAGTCGCTCCTTTGATTGATTCTTCCGATACCAGAACCCACAAGAAAACCCTAAAAAAGGTCATGGTCTGCGTATATTTGATTAAACTATCTTTTGGATGATTCTACATCTCATCATCTTCCAGCTCGTCCAGAAAGGGATCGTATTCTTCGCTCGTATCGGGCTCCTCATCTTTCATGGATGCCCGGCGCTCTTGAATCATCTGTTTCGTTCTTCGATGCGAGACCCAGAGATCAGCATAGACCATCCCGACCAAGAATATCGACATGACGCCTGTAAGTGCAATGACAGCTCCGATGAAGCCTGTTGATAGTATTGGATGTGCCCACATCAAGAGGGCTCCCGCAGCTAGCAGAACAACAGGTATGAGGAGGACCTTCTTGCCGGGCTCATCACGCCGTTCGGGAAAAGACCTTACAGACATCTGAATCACTCTGTTCTCCAAAGACCTTCCGGGTGCTTTTCACGTTTTCGACTCATGCCGCCGATGCGAACTGGCTGGGGGTATCGCCAGGCAGCATAGATGCACGCTTATGACGTAGCCACATGACTCCCACCACCGCAATAACACCGATAGACACCACAGTGATGCTGATGCTCGCTACTTGGTAAAGATTCAGTCCAGTTGAGGCCACAGAAGATGAAAAGGCGTAGGCACAGAGATGAAATCCTGAGTAATCGAGAGTCCTGAATGCCAAGTACACCAGGCCGTTGGAACCTATCTCTATTTCGGTCGAATATGTGAGATATGCAGTATTCAGAAGCCATCGTTCCTCATGTTCGCCAGAGGAGTTGAACTTGTCCAGGACTAGGCTGATTGTTGGGTCTGGACTAATCGATAAGACTGCGATACTCATGTCGTGAGCAATAGACAGCTGGGCACTTCCGAAGTGGGACGCAACGTACATGCCATCAAAGAGGAGAGGTATCAAGGTTGTCCATTCCACTATGCCCTCCGGCGATATCTCCATCAGGGCCATTTTCGGAGCTTCCAGGGTCTCGAGAGTGTATCCGAGGACTACGATGCTATTGTCTGAATCAACACTGAAGTCATAGAACCTTCCGTCCTTCTGCCAAATGATGCCATCTGTTCCCTTTGTCTTAATGAGGCTGTAGCCGGTCAGAATATACTGAGCGTGGTCTTCGTCGATGGCCAATTTTCGTGCAGGTTCGTAGAAATCAGTGAAGTAGGATTGTTCCCAGAGAAGCGTACCGTTCTCCGACCAACACTGGATTCCAGGCCCGCTGAGTGTTTCCCGGTCAGTCTGTGTCGAGTTCTGATAGAGGATATAGGATCTGCCGGCGTCGTCACAGACAACGTCTAGAAGATAGTATTGATGAGAGGGGGACGACTCCAGCATCCGCGCCCAGCTCATATCGCCCGAATCGGTCCATTTGGTCAGGAATACGCGAGAGTAGTACGGACTATTGCCAGTATAGATTCCCGCTACGTAGACATTGCTTGAGGAATCACAGGTCACAGCGGTAGCATAGCAAACATCGCTCTCTCGCCAAGATCGATTCCAAGTGACATAGCAGCTCGATGTCCAACGAGAGAGGGTCGCAAAGACCTCTTGCGTGAAGTTCTGGTACATTACACCGGCCAGAAAGACGGAGTCGTCCGGAGCAACTACCAGATCAAGGGCACTGTTGGTCTCTCTATCGTGTATCCAGGTGGAGTTGTTCTTTGGTGTAATCACTTCTATCCTTTCACCATAGTCGCCTACCACCGTTATTCCAACCTCGGTGACACAGAATTCCACAGAACCTTCTGGAGGCGGATAAGTCTCGATGGCAATTGTGGGCGAGAGTACAAGAGCAAGGGTGAGTAAATCGGAAGGGTCATCCTGAAGCCCGAACTCATTTTCTGTCATACCCGCGAAGGCAGCCGCTATCATCTCCTCGTCTAGTCGTATTGTCCGCTGGAGCATTGTTCCAGAATACGGAGGATTTGAACGATAGACTCTGACCCAGTTTCCTGATGAGTCGATGAGAAAGGCATAGAGTGCAAATGTTATACTTCCGATTGTGCTGTTGAAATGCCCAGTTCTCAGTGCGGAATATTTCAGCCCAAATGTAGCTGAGAGTGGTAAGGTTTCGTAAGACCAAACGAAGCTTAGTGAGAAGTACACGAAATCGTAGCAGTCTGGGAGATTCTCATGGGGCTCAGATCTCAAGTTGAGCTCAGACCCTGCATGATGGGTCCAGTTCAGGGTGGCGAATCCATCACCTGCGTCAACCTGATGAGAGTGATAGAACTCATCAGAGGTCCCAGCAATCGTGAACTCAGGAGCCTGGTCAAGGTCTGGATTGTCAACGGGATCCACGGCAGCAAGCCCTGGGACAATCTCACCCGCCCCGTAAGCTACTCCTCCTGAAGGGGGCTGTGTGAACAGCATCATCTGTGATAGGGAGAGCCACGTCAGAAAGAGCAAGGTGAGCGAACGGACACTACCTCTCTTCAAAGCGAATTCCCCATTGTCACGCTGACCTGCTTTTCAAGAGATAAGTTTTGTGTGGGATCCACGAGTCCGATGAACGGATAGCAACAAGATTGGAATTTCCCAAACCTCAACACTATAAACGGAACGCGGCGGGCAGTATTTGGGCAGGCTCCTCAGAAACGTTGCTCTCTTAGAAAGCAACATATTTAAGCCCACTCAAGAGGAACCTCAGCTCAGAAGGGTAACGAATAGACCCGGAACTACAGAA
>SDNO01000253.1 GCA_004524435.1 Candidatus Thorarchaeota archaeon
ATCTAGAGTGATTGAGCTGAATGGCATGTCAAGCACAGTACCCATCTTCTTAGGCAACTCGCCTTTCTAGCCACATAAGAGAGTACGGGTACGAGTGCGGGAACACCATACCAGTTGGGCCTAGACCAGAAAGCGCTTATCGTCGACAGGCGGGCACACAACACTCGGAAGCGTTCAGCCAACCCCCCCCAGAAGGATTGGAGAATCCGCTATTGAGTGTGGGTTATACGCGGATACGTCGCTCGGTGGCGACGTATCCGCGTATGGTTGCTGAGCTTTACGGGACGAGTGGCGGAGGATGGGGAAAACAGAGGAACTCCGACAGAATCTCATGCACTACCCCGAATAGGTCCGCGCCAACCAAGATAAGGGTAGCCAGCGATAGAATCTTCCACATGTGCCCATCTCCTTTCTGTTTTGGATTCGCTTAAACGATGCCATCGACCTTGACATCAGGTAATAGGCTCGCTGACAGTGTTGGATGGACTTGATTTCTATTGCATGGAAGGCCCCGCGCACCCTGGCCATAATCAGCCTCGTCTGGTACTTACTTCTACCTCGGTAGATACGTACAGTCTACAATTATAGGAGTTCTGCAGAATTGCTGTTGACACGAATTATCTTAACTTTACTTATCACATCTTAACGATGATGGCTGAAAATCGCTAAGCTCAGGATTCTTACTCATGGTAAAATCCCTACAGGCTGCAAAGAGTAAGGCGAAGGCGGGCCCAGAAGGAAGAGCTTGGGTGAGAACCTGACCTCGGGGCGCAGTAATCGGCAGGCTGTCCGGCCCGCGGCTGGTGCCTTCCGGTCATCAGAATGAGGTGAAGCGATGAACAGGTATATACTGAAATGGGAAGTCTTCGGCATCGTTTTCATAGTTATCATCGGAAGTGCCCTGCATTTCGTCTTCGATCTGGCCGGCGGATGGCGTCCTCTGGCAATCATTGCTGCCGTCAACGAAAGCGTCTGGGAGCACCTCAAACTGGGGGTCTGGCCGGCGCTGATATACGGCCTGATGGAGTACCGCCACATCAACAAGCTGAGCAGCAACTTTGTGTTTGCCAAAGCTATCGGCATACTCATTATCCCAGTTGCGATCACAGTGCTCTTTTACGGCTACACGGCGTTTACCTCGCATATTCTGGCGGTTGACATCGCCATCTTTGTTATTGCGGTTGTTCTGGGGCAGATGACCGCCTATAAGATACTCACAGCTGCTCCCCTGCCCGCGCGGACGAAGAAGATGGGCATAGTTGTTGTTCTCCTCCTGATGATAGCCTTTGCCACTCTCACCCACTATCCACCTCAGTTGCCGATCTTCCGCGACCCTGTTAGTGGCGGATATGGAATCCAATAAGGTCCCGTGTGCAACGCATACCCGACGCCCAGTCAAGCGGGTCTGGTGAGCCAATTCCAAGGACACCTTAGTACTGCCTGTGTAGTTGCACAAGAACTCAGAATGTGTGGTGCCTAGATGGCTCAATGCCGGAATCAGTTCCACTATAAGGAAGGGGTACTATCTTTGCCTGGCTCTAGTCTGTCTTTCAATCAGCGCACTAAGGTTTGGCCCCAGAAGCGCGTAGATTCCATCAGAAAGCTCTAGCTTTAGCTGGGTTTCTGAAGGTAACCTTTCCCAGGGCGCCCTGTTCAGGATTAGGCTAGTTTCTTGTTCAGAGAAAGATGGCCCCCGCTTGATCTTGTGCAGAAAGGGTTTATTCACCGGGCATGGGAATTGACAGCGCATACATCCGGTGAGGGCATTGCGCCAATCAGGCTGAAGCTGCACCCAGTAAGGGGAATCTGGATCTCTCTCTTGAAGGGAACCCAGGCAGTTCTCAGCATGGATCAAGAAGCGGTCGACGGGAATACTCCCGGTTGGACAGCTCTTACGACAAAGCGAGCAGTTTCGGCAGGCTTCCATCATTTTGGATTCCTGCCAGTTATTCTCTTCACAGAACCAGTCAGTGTAGAAAGCAACCAACATACACAAGCTGCCCATCCCTGACACGTAAGCCATATTGTTTCTACCATATACCGCCAGTCCGCTTTGTACAGCAAGCGTCTTCAGTGCCAAATGAGCTTTGGCTATCTTGTATCCGGCAGGTCTTAACACATTGTTTAGAACTTGCTGTGCACGAGATTCCTTTACCTTTTTCCCGAAATGATCGGGGGGGATATCCGCGGGATATTCTATTCCCTTGTGTCTGAACCAGACACGAGTAAGAGGAGAAGGCATTGCCACAATGATGATTGTTTTCGCCTCAGGCAGGTTCTTATTGGCGTCCAGATAGAAATGCCACCTTGTATGTAATTGCTCATTCACCAATCCCTGCTTGATCAGTTTCCCGACTGCCTCCTGCACCTCAGGCAGGTGCGTTATAGGCACAGTTCTTGCTTTGTAGCTGAGCTGCTTCATCCCCTCTTGTATCTTGTGAAGGATATCATTCATCTTGGTACACCTTCTCCGGGGGAAGGCCCGTCGTTTCGACTAATAAGGTGTCTGGCTTTGTATTCGGCGCACGGTCCAATCTTGCATGACCAGCTAGACGATAAATGGCTGATTCGACTTAGAGTACTGATCGCCGATTCGGCATATTGTATAGTAGTCGAAGTGAAAGGTGTCAACTTAGGACGCCCTTATCTTCTATTGCGAATCACTTGTGACCTGCATCACTTCAACTTCTAGCGTACAGTTGGATTTGTCACGTAGTGTGCTAGAATGTCCCTGCTATGCATGCGAGTGAAATGCACGAGGCCAACCGCAGGTTTTGGGATACTGCTACACCTAGGTGGCGAGAGTTGGACGAGGAAGACTGACGCAGATGCCCTGAGCAACCTTCGATTGCCTTCGAAGGCAATGCTCTGGGTATGATAGACGAGTTTGTCGGGCCTCTTGCTGGCAAGCCTGTCTGCGTACTCGGCAGCGGCGATAATTACGCAGCCTTTGCACTGGCCGGGGTGGGGGCGGTCGTCACCTCAATCGATATCTCTGAGCAACGGCTCAGAGTCGCGGAAGAACGGGCTGGTATCCTCGGCCTGGAGATCGATTTTGTCCGCTCTGATGCAGCAGATCTAACCTCAACACCGGATGCGCAATATGAACTTGTGTGTTCTACGAACGGATTCTTCGTATGGATTGCTGACCTCATAAGACTGTATTCTGAGGTAAGTCGAGTACTCAGGCCAGGTGGCTACTACATCTTCTATGACATACATCCCTTCATGCGGCCCTGGAAGGACCAGGCAACAATTGAGATGGAGAAGCCTTACTTCCAGACTGGCCCGATCTAATCTGAGGAACAGGGTCAGACGACCTATGAGTTCCACTGGACACTGGCCGATATCATGAACGCGCTGCTGGAAGGAGGGCTGGTTCTGCGCCGAATCCTGGAAACGACCGCACAGGACTCGCGTTTCTGGCAAGGAGCATCATATGGACGAGGCAGCGATGATAGTCTTCTTGATTGGCAGATCAACCCGCGGGCCGGTCTGCCGACCTGGTTGACCATAGTTGCGCAAAGACCATCGGTGTAAGATCACAAGATGGCGGTTTGTGCAGTTGCGGCAACAAACACCCAAATCGCTGCCCTAGACGTGCTCGGTACAGGGAGGCCTGTACTAATGGCCATTCCGCATTGTTCGTATGCAATCCGGCTGAAATATCGTCACTATTCTCAATCACGTCCTGCATTGC
>SDNO01000054.1 GCA_004524435.1 Candidatus Thorarchaeota archaeon
AAGATGGATAGTCTGAGGCAACAGCTCCAGTATGTTGATTTTGAAACTGATTCTCATTTCCAGAAGAGTTACACTGCTTCACGGTTCTTTGAACCTCTCTAGCACAGAACAGACAATGAATCCCTGCATATGCTAGTAGATTAGTTCCACACCTTCAAACTTCTCTCCCTTACGCCGACGGGAGGAGGATAGAGGTCTTCCATCCTTTGTCCGCACTCTCGGCACTACAATGATATGGAACCTCTTGAGGTCATTCCTTGCTCTCAGATCATTAATTCTGAATGCATTTCTCACCACGCTGATCTCGTCGGAGACTATCAGAGCGTCCAAGTCTTCCATTCTGTCAGCTCCACCTTCAACAGTCTCGATTGGAAAGATAGTGCATCTGCCGGCTTGGTCCTCTGACTCCAAGAACTCCCACAGTGCCTCCTCTCTCTCCTGATAGCTCTGCATCTTATCCTGTAGATCCTTCTTCTCAAGGAGCTTCTGGGTTGTGAGCCCTATCGCAACATGTTGCCCCAGGCTTAGCGCAGTCCTGAGGAGGTGTTTATGCCCCTCGTGCAAATGGTCAAAGGTGCCTGCGAATACCACCTTGTCGTAAGGCCACCACCGATCGTTCAAGTATCACGTCTCCCGAGTTTCCAGAACCCCAACTTCCTCAAGGTCTTTGACGAGCATCCAGAGTGTCTTCGAGTCGAAGGGGCCGAACTGGAAACAGAGCCTATCATAAATATCTGAGAGGGAAGTCCAGTCTTCCGAGAGATTCAGCAACTCATCGATTCGGTTCATGATCCGGGGGTCTTCCTCAAAGATTGGAGCGTAGTCTACGAGCTTCTCGGGCTTCTCTTTGATGACATACGATGGCGACATGGCATATCGGATCTTTCTCTTTACCTCGATATCGAATGCACTGGGGTCCAGTTCGAGCTGGTCTTCGTCTTTTGCCTCAAGGCCGACCTCTGCGCATGCACCCTCGTATGCCTTGCGAAGCACCATCATCTCAGTTGTGTACGACATCTCCAGACTTGCTTTCAATGACTGCAAGAGGGCCTTTTGCTCAGCTATGAGTGGCCACTCCTCACCTGCCTTCTCTAAGGTCTTGCGGCCTAGCTCAAATGCATATTCTAGCCATCTCATATATCGCGGATAGAGCTTCTCAGGACTATCGAGACAGCGTGAGAGTTCGCGAACCCCGCGGAATCCAACTCTCTGGACGATGTCAATCACCTCGTTTCTGCATGAAGTAAGGACTTCCTCCTTGATGACGTAGTCTGGGATGGCGAGGGTAAGAGCCGTAAGAACCACGACCCCTGATACGTAGCCCATCTGACGATTGTCGATCTTATCCATAGTGTCTTCTGATGTGTGATAGAAGCGATCGGGGTGTTGATTCAGCATGATGGCGGGAATCCTGAGAGTCGAATCCGTGAACATGAAATGGTCACTGCCCGCTGAGTACGTGTCGTACTTCCACGCTAGGGGGCACCGAGTGCCGCCCTCAGAATCCTTCCTCTCCTTCTCTGCAAGATCCGCCAGATGCTGCTTGACGACATTGTTGAGTGTGGACGGAACGGAATAGGGTGTTCTGAAGAGGTGCGTCACCGATCCGGACTTGCAGGGGTCTGCACCCACCATGTCTGCGTTGACAACAGCCCTGCATCTCCTCACGAGGTCTTTCTCCGAGTCTATGAAACGTATCGTTCCGTGCCATTCAGGAATCCACAGGAATCTGATCGAGTGTTGTAGTTGAGGAATGGTGCCTTCACCTACTAGCCGCGCAATCACTCTCAAAGCCTCAAGGATTGACCCTGCACCAGACGCGTTGTCGTTTGCACCTGGATGAGGGTGGCAGATGTGAGCCACAATCCAGTATTCTTTGGACGGATCCTTTCCTTCAATGAGAGCTGACAGAATCTTGGCCTTTCCTGTCCCAAGTGCTGAGTCGACGCTGGCTTTGACTCTCACTTCCTTTCCACTCTCAAGTAACTTCTTCAGCTTGACTCCATCGGCCTGTCTGAGCGCAAAGCCGAATCCCGTCTGTTGTCCTGTCCCTGGTTCGGGCCAGAAGCCCTCATACCGTCGTAGCTGGGCAATCTCGTCATTGCCCTTTGGCGGTACATAGGTCAGGACACCCGCCGCACCCTGTTCCAGGAAGGCCATCCTATGGATGCGCGCTGCCTTGGATTCGGTCAGAATGAGTTTTCCCCTCACTTCCTTTCCTTCGTAGTCTTCAGGAGTAAGGCCCTTTCCCACATAGACGACCTCGCCCTCATACTCCCCTTTCTGTGAATGAGCAACAAGTGAGATGGGCTCGGCTTGATAATCGGCGAGAATCCGACTCTCTGGTTCAAGCAACTCCAGTGTGGCAGACTTGGCCTGCCATGCATAGAGTTCGTCCCAAGTTTCTATCGATCCTTTTCCCTCTATGTCGTAGGAGAAGATGTCGCTCTTGACCCCGGGGTATCCAGAGGCCAGCTCATGAACAGCCTGTATTGCATCATCAATTCCCGGACTACCCTGAATCCTGTGAAACTGCGAAATGAGTGCAACGAAGTCCGAGGCCTTTCTTCCTGAAACCAGTCTGAGTGCTGGTTCTTTTATCTCGTCAAGTAGCATTGGGTCCGACCACCACGATGGAACGGCATCACAGCTATTAAAGTAGTATTCTACTAGTGCGAAAAACAATAGTGAGGACCGAGGTCACCGATGAGCGGCGGTCGGTCCTTGCTTCTTTTGGTCAGATTCGGGAATTTCCGTCTGGCATTCCGTGATTCAATCTTCTCGGGCACCAAGTCTGGCATCTAGCTGCATGAGTGCTGGCACGGAGTCACCAATCATCTTGAGAAGGTCTCGAATCCTAGCTGTCTGTTCCTCTTCCTCTACCTGTTCATCGTAGAACCATTTGAGGAACGACTCTGTTGCCTTGTCGCCCTCTTTCTCAGCCATTTCACCAATGTCGTAGATTCTCTTTGAGACTTCCTTCTCGTGTCCATAGGCTTCCTCGAATATCGCAAGTGGGGACTCCCATTCGGTCTTCGGTCCGGCTATAGACTTCATTGTAACCCTTCCGCCTCGGTCAAATACGAACTTGTAGAACTTCATGGCATGTTCGTATTCCTCTTCGGCCTGCATCTCCATCCATCTGGCCATACCTGCTAGATTCTGTTCCTCCAGCCATGTGGCCATGGACAGATAGATGTATCCGCTGTACAGCTCGAAGTTGATCTGATCGTTAATGGCATCTTGTAGTTCTTTGCTAATCTCCATTGTTTTTTCTCCAAAGTGTTTTGTCTGGTGAGCTGTCTGTTTAACAATCGTTTATTATAGCTTTCGGTCGCTCCATGGGGGTCAAGTTCCACGGTCTGTCCAACGAACCTTTTTTACTCATGAGGCGGGTAGGCAGAGAGGAAAGTAGGACGTGTCCACCTATGTCAGTTCTTAATCCATTGACCATAATCCTTGAGTTTGTCCCTCCGCTGGTTGTTACGCTTGCCTATCTCTTAGCGTTCAGAGGACGAAGAAACAGGTTCGTCGAGGCATTCATTGCCCTGATGTTCATCAAGACTGTCACTTTCTTTCTCTTTGGTATCTGGTACAACGAGCCGGACCCATCGGTTGCTGGAGGGTTCGATCCGACTGTGAACTCGAACACATTCTATTGGCTTCTTATTGCGGATTTCTTTTTCCAGTTCTCTTACAGTCTTCAAGAGATTCTGACATGGATAATGCTGTCCTTCATTGCTGTGCTCTTCGGGATGGTTGTGTTAGCACTGAAGATGGCGCTCCAAGATCCCCTCAAGATGAGGTTCCGGAATGTCATCAAACGAATCACTGGGAGTCCTCCTGAAACCGATGGGTATTCTGGTTTCCGAGATCGGCTTGATCATCTATCCTTTGAAGGGGTTGATCCTCAGCCTTTGGACCCCGAAGTGCAATCCCGGGCCTGGAGCGAAGCGTGGCGTGACTATCTGATTATTGGGCTAGCCACACTACTGCCTTCAATACCCCTCTACATTGGGTCACTTGAGAGCTACGTGACTAGAATCGTAAACCCCATGGCCTATGTTCCCCCGAATTCCTACATAATTGGTGTCCTCATCTTTCTGACATGGATTTACCGTTTTGCTTATCCTGCGTCAAACAGAATCGCCAAGGGTGCAGGTCTCAAACTGGGAGATCGCGATGTTGGTTCTGAGATGATGCAGGGCGTGCTGGGCTGGTTCTTCAGACTCAATATTCTGCTCACTCTCTATTTCTTGGCATCCGACATTTTACGAGGTTTGCGTACTGGTACTCTTGGATATTTGGGGGCCTATTACGTTGAAGGGATATTCTCAGCTGCACCTGCTATCCTATTTGCCATCATAGTTCTGCCTCTTGCTGAGAGGTTTGCTGTCGTTCTGTACAAGAAGGTCTTCGACCGACTGAACAACTTCCGACAGAAAATCTCCGGTATTGGTTGGCGAAAAGCACTTGCAAATGCTGCTGGCGCAATCGGTACCGGCGGACTCGTTTCCGGCCTTTTCGTCGGCGCAATAATGGGTGTGACTTTGCACACTGCCTTCCAGATGGGGATAGGTATCCGGTTCCTTCCCGGAGCAATAGACGATATTGTGGCAGGCCGTCTCTTCGGCCCTGTCAACAACACTCAGACGTTGCTTCCTGGATTCTGGACACTGCTTGTCTTCAGCATTCCTCTGGCAACAATGCTTCTCAACGGAGTGGTCGGGCACTACGTCCGCGACCGCATAGGTGGAGGCATGGAGGCCTTCGCATTCATCTCCGGCCTAGTGGTTTCCGTTGCCACCTACTTCGCCATGCCTGGCCTCGACTATATCGTGGGCGGGCTGACGAACGAAGTCCAGCTGGCTGGCCTCTCCTTTGCACGATTTCGTCCCGTACTCGTCATCCCGGGAACCACACCTGAGGAATACCTCTATCGCCTAGCCTTCCAGTTCATTGTGAACATCCCCATCTACATCTCCGTGTCACTCTTTGTGCTGTACTACTTCGAGTATCGAGAGCGATGGAGAGAGCAGACGGGAGAAGCAGGCGGGCCTCTCCTTAACGTCAAACTCCCTGATGTGAAGCATTCAGTTGGCATGTTCCTTGGAGGAATAGCAATATCAGCAGGAGTAGTCTTCGTTTTCTCACTCTTCATAAATCCGGGTCTACTGGGAGATCTCATCAATGGTCTGATAAATGAGATTGGAAACCCAGACGGATTGGAGCTGGTGCTGGCGGTCACTGGCAGCTACTTCGTCATTCTTGCTGAGCACAACATAGTCCGCACACTCTTGGTACTGGTAATTGGTCCTGTCTTCTGGGCACTCGTTCTTTGGCTTGTGGCTGTAGAAAAGCCAAGATCAGAGGAGAACGTGGCACTCAGTGCTATTGTCATGACTGTGCTGGGCGCCGCGCTCGCTGTTGTCTGGACCTATCATGACTACGTAACCGGTGTATTCATTCCTAGTGTTGCAGAAGGCGACCCCTACTGGCCATTTACCTATACTGCTCATCTCGGTCTGCGTGCTGCAATCGTACTCGGTGCCATCTTTGCAGTCTACGCAATCGTTGCTATCGCAAAGAGCGCCTTTGGAAGAGGTATCGGAGCTTGGTGGTTCCCCCCACTTCTCCTGATTATCGGTATCGAGTATTTCGTCTGGGATGACCAATTCACTCTGATTGCGCTTATCGTCATGCCCATGATTCTTGCGGCTGTCTACAAGCTCATCTTCTCTGGAAAGGAGGAAGTCCGACGAGAGGACATCCTGATTACCTACATTCGATTCAGTGTGATGTCGCTGGCCATCGCCGAGGTGCTTTCAACTGCGCTTTGGCTTGGTGGTGACTTCACCCTCAACGTGCTCTTTGGCAATCCCGCCTTCTTTCTTGCAAGAACACTCCCCCATGCAATAGTGGAGATTCCTGCCTTTCTATTCGCTGCCGCAGCCTCGATTCGGATAGCGAGAGATCTTGCTCCGACGATAGAGCAGGAGAACTGGGAGATGATTCCACAGAAAACGAAGGAACTGCTCACAAGCGGCCGTCTCTGGCGTACCTTCGCCTTGGTGGTCTTTTTCCTCCTCGTCGCCGCATTGATCGAGACAAATATCTCTTGGATTGTGGCATTTCTATTTGCGTAGGACAATCACTCCATTGAGCCCTCTGATGATGACTTTCAGAGGGCCTCCTCGATTTTGCGAATTAATACCTTCAACGTAGTCTTATATGTAAGATTTTGAATCAAACCTAGAGCGCCGATACACCTAGACAACGTGAGCATCGCCACGTGGTCCAGATGTGGAATAGACTCTGCATATCTGTTGAGATGAAATCAGATAGCGTGTTTGCCACAAAATCCGGGTTCGGCACGAGAGAGCATAGGGTTGACCATTATGAAACGCACTGCCAAGATTCTTTCTCTGATTCTTCTATCAGTATTCATGTTCAGTCTGCTGGCCCAGCCGTCGGTGCCAGCCTCGAACAACAATGTGAAACAGGACCGAAACATAGCTGCTCCTGAGAGGGCGGCTGTGAGTATTCCTGCTGACTATCCTGACAACTATACCCGTGTTCGTTGGGAACAGAACTCTGTCAGCGAGCAGTGGGAAGAGTCCTTCGAGGACACCCATTGGGAGTTCGGACCATTGATTACGTGGTCCGTACGAAATGCCACGAATGACGAACTGATTACAGTGACTGACACTATCGATGTGGACGGATGGACGAATTTCATTGTGAAGATCCCCAAGAACTCTCTTGGCTCCAATCAGCCCTATGCCGTCGCCTTTCTGGGTTCGTTTGTTAATATCAGCGAGATGCAAGGCGAGATGGGTGAACCGAATATGGAATCAAGTGTCTTCTTGGCTATGCATATCATACCTGACGGCCGTTGGATGATATACTCAAGCAAGAATGCTACGTTCATGAGTGATGATGGTGGCGGTGGAGGTGCTACCAAGCCCACTGGCGAGGGCCCAGTTGTGGGCACCGACTTGCCACCCGAATGGACTCCTGAGGAAATGTTCGGTCCGCAGGTTGATCCATTCATGGAGATGAATATGGCTGGAAACGGATTCTATACTGGACCCGAGAATCTCTGGAACCAGTTCCAATTGAGGTTCAACTCTTCTTCTCCCACAGGAGTCTTTGAGTTCTTTGCAACTGTCTTGGACAGCGATCTTCAACCCATCGCTGAGAGCATCTCAGATGATCTGAGTGCGCGGACTGTCGGGATGACACTACATGAGGTCCTTGCTGAGGCAACCGGCGGCTACTACACATGGACAAGAGAGGATGACGATGGAAACCCAGTCTACTCCGCGACGAGAGGCGTCGATTTCAATATGACATTTATCATTGGGGGTTTCGAACTCGCTAATGCCACCATATTCATCGACCTACCCAATCAGATTCTAGATGAACGCATCGAGGACGGCCCGTACATGGAGAAGGTCACAAAGGTGGGTGGCTGGCAATGGGACCCCGCTGCTGGCACGTATTTCTACAATGCATCCATCGTGGTGGAGACTTATGAGCAGAGATTTGGTCTACATGCTGTTGAGGAGCCAACGTATTTCGATCCAACAGTGGAGTACGAGTACTACGATCCCATCGAGGGCTGGGTGACTGGATACAGTTGGGCCCGCATGGCGATAGTGTATTGGTTTGCCAACAACTCATTCGGCAGCAGACTGGCCTATGATTATCCTGTCTGGGTTGATGATGGAATGGGTGGTGGTTGGTTCGAGTACGAGATAAGGTTCGATTCCCTTCCAATTGATGGCAGTATGCCACTCTCATTCATTCTGAACGAAACCACTTCAAACTGGGTATATGAGGATGGGCATGATGTCGTGACCTTCCGAGGACACATCTCTGAAGACATGCTTCCAACAGGCGGGGAATACTGGGATGCCCTCTATTTTGATGAAGAAGTGATGACAGTCGACGGCAAACGACTGATTCCTTACGCCTTCTTGCCCTTTGCAGAGGAGGGGGATGATATGGAATACATGGCCCTCAAACAGCTTGCAGTGGAAACCCCCATCTCGGTGGTGCGGCTTCTACATAAGGGGCAGCCATACGATCCATCATGGCTGTTTGCCGTGGACAGAACCGAGACCTTCACTGTGCGATCCAGACTTCAGGGTGGGGCACAATATGCGGCTGACATCGATGGTGTCGCGTTTGTGATGGACTCCTACGCGTATGAGTGGGGCTATGATGCCTTCGGTGATTGGTCGCAGGAATCACAGGTCATGATTCACGTCCTGACCGATCCGAAGGGCAACTTCGAGGTGACAGTGTTCAACCACACAAGAAGAACATCCTATCAGTATGGCGAACACTGGGACTGGCAATATGTGGAGGTATTCCCGGGTTACTATGAATGGCAGCAGGTACTCGTAGAGGACTACTTCTGGAATGAGCAAGTCTGGGACTTCGAAACCAACACTTGGTCTGATGAATGGATTCCGATGTTCTCGAATCAGACAATCATGCCCGTCAACTATGTAGATGTTGGGAACTTGACCTATGAGGTGATTGGCAATGATCTTCGCATCTTGTTTGATGTGACACCTACCGAAGAGATGCCGGACCTTGAATGGAACTGGAACTACTACTATGGTAACCTTACCCTTGTAACGGACTATGAGACCGGTTGGGGCGAGCACACTGTTGTTGGCTGGGTTCAAGACAACGTCTACAGCTATCAGAATGGAACAGATCGCGTCTACATGGATGAGCCCTACCGGGGTGTTTCGATGCGGAACAATGACACTGATGAGGTCTACCCGACTGTGAGCTACCCGTACATCATGCTGGATGGCAAGAAGGAGTTTGTGAGAAAGGTCATCACCGATGACCCCTATGCTGGCGCAACCGAAACAACGGTGTTCGAGGAGTGGGATCCTGATGCCTACGACCCATACTCGGGTGAGTACACTGGCAACTGGGTCTACTACTACCGCCTTCTCAACGACACGAAGGTGCCAATAGAGTCAGGACACGAGGTTCTCGTTCATAATATCACGATGGGTGATAATGCAACTTGGTTCTTGTCCCCTCAGGACATGCTGTATCATGCATGGTGGTTGCCTGGTGACATGTGGTATCTCATTGCGCTCAATGGGACTGCAATAGTGCGACCATGGCTGGACTGGGAGAATGCAACTGGACAGGTTCTTGGTACCGCCCGCGCGTTCGAAGTGGGCATGTTCTCTCTTGCAAATGGCACTATCCCAATCTTCCTCGCAACGGAGCCAATCTGGACCGGAGATCACTATATCTTGTACGTGAATGAAACATGGGAGGAGATCCATGTCTGGTATGAGTTCAACCCAGAGCTAGGTGAATGGTTCTATGCATATTTCAATGCCACAGATGGAGCCATGTACTGGTTCTATGATGATGTCTGGCCGTATGGCGCCTTTGAATACGAATGGAACAGTGTTACCTACATCGCTCCTGGCCATCTGACACGGTTCTATGCATACACCACAATCACGGGGACCGAGGAGCAGCTCCCTTATCCAGGTGCTGAGGTCTACGATATCTACGATCTAGAGATGAAAACCCCTAGCCAGACAAAGGTTGAGATTAGCGACAAGTTGTATCTTGTCCAGTATGTGGGTGACGCGTATGACCCTATTATTGGGTACGAGTATCCCTTCTACATCGCCGATGTCGAGGGCGTCATCTACAATCTAACACTCTATGGTCTGGGCAAATATGGAACTCCGTGGAATCCAGACCCTGTCAATCCAGATGACTTCCCCTGGGTATCAACAGCCAATGGAACAGTCCGCATCCCGAATCTTCTCCATCATGACTGGACCGTAGCCTACGGTGAGAAGAATCCTGACACATGGGAGTTTGAGGTTGAGGGATGGCTTGATATCGTGACGGGTGAATACACCGGTGATCCTGGCATGAGCAGGATCTATGATGAGAATGTCACTCACGCATACAACTACGTTATGACCGCAGACGGTCATGAGATGAACCACACCTGGCTTGAGCGAGCCTATTTCTATAATATCACGCTATCCAACGGGACAAGCATCTACAGCGGCTGGCCTTGGGTGGAGGCCTACGAGATATACTACGCGATGGAAGATTACTACGAGCTCGTATACTTCTACACATTTGACTTGGATGGCCAAATGGTCACATGGAGCCCCAATCAAGAATGGAGTATCGGCGTGGTCATAGCTGACGATTTCAACGAAACAGCCCCGAGCTTCTTCTTTGAGGGCATGTGGCGGGATATTCTTCCCATAGAGGTCAGCATCTGGGATACATCTGCACAAGAGTGGTACTTCGAAACATACGACCCTGCTTTGATTGACTCATATCTCGCGCTGGTCAATAGCACTCATACTCTTGAGATTATGCCGCTCATGGACGACTACGACATGCGCTATAACATCCCGAGCTACAATTTCACGTTGAATGGCATGGACTGGTACAATGTCACGGGTAAACGAGAGATGATCTACAAGGCCTATACCGTCTGGGGCTACGGCAAGAAGTGGGATTACAAACCGCTTCCTGTGAGCATAGTCCGCGACCAGTGGTCTATTGTTGTCGGTACACCGGAGTTGGGACTCTGGGGTCTGAATACGTGGGAGATCAACCCGTCAAACGGAGCTCTCGACCTTGATGGTAATCTCAACACTGTGGATGATCAGTACTACGTGCAGCGGTCGTTTGAAAGCGTTGATACCTACAATGTGACTGAAGAATTCCTGTGGGTGTCCATACTCTGGGAACCCAACGGTACGCTTCCTGGTGACGAGTTCCGTGTGGAGTCGTTCACCGGCCTCCATACGGTCAACTGGACATTCAGTTGGGCTGAGAACTTCATCTGGACCGATGCAGACACTGGTGAGGTACTGAGCACCGAAGAGTTTGCGACAGTCAATGCTACTATCTTCGATGAATATGGGAATACGAGACCAGGCTATTGGGACATCTCTTGGATGGCCAAGAACTTCACGTCTGATGACCTGAAAGAACAGGCAATCGATGAGGGTTGGGACTGGGCCATGCAGGACTCGCAGGAATGGTCTTGGATATCCTGGGAGCTTGCAGAGCATTACGGCACAGAACTACCGAATGGTAGCTATGCTTCTGTTGACGTTTGGTACGAATATGCAGGCATGTTCGCGTGGAATGATACCAATTCCAACAATGTCATGGACTTTAATCCTAGCGACATCACTGACTCAGAGGCCACGCACTACTGGATGCCCTACGGCGTCGATGATGTTAGCTTCGTGACGCCAAATGCGTCCTCCAGTGGAGACGAGTTCTGGGATGTGAATGCGACGGTCCCGTTCGGTGTCACCTTCACCAATGTCTCCGGAACCGTGTTCCCCTTCGGAAGCTACAGCTACTTCGATTGGTATCAGGGTCAGTACTATGGTACTGACTTGGGTAGATTCGACGAGCGCCCCACAGATGCATCGGTTGATGAGTTTGAGATAGGAGCTGCCTTCACAGGCACCCTCTCCGGTAATGACCTAAACACTGGGAGTGTGAAGTTCAATCTGACTGTGGGCGACTGGACGGTCGATGCACCTGGTGGTAGAAGTGTGCTCACAGGTCGAAGCCTCGGTCTGGCATTCTATACTGTCGTTTCACTCTACTCCCAAGACGGTGAGCCACTCACGGCAACCTTCCAGGATGACTACGGCTCTCCTGTCTATAACAACCAGACAGTGAGTTCGCAGAACTATACTATGTCCACAGGTCTCTCCCAGTTTGGTTCGATGAACATGGGTGGATCCTACTACTCGTGGAGTAAGAACAAGAGTGCAGACTACACAATCGTCGACTCTCAGACAGTTCCCATTGGAGCTTTCCAGGCTGCATACTCCTCGCAGGCTGGCGGCACTGCCACATCATTCTCAATATCTGAGGAGCAGTTCTACACCCTGATTGACTTCAGGTGGTGGGGTGGTTACGAGGTCAGTGTGGATCCTGTGTTTGTCGGATACTCCTCCTCCAGAGGCGTCAGTGATACACAGTCACCAAAGGTGAACGATGTTGATACCAGCACCAAATATGTGGACGACAATGAACGGCTCTACTTCGAGGTCTCCGCCAGCGATACCGGTGGTGCAGGAGTGGAGGAAGTCATCATCGTCAACCGGGATGACTTGAACGACAATACTTCGTTGACCTACAGTGGCGACAAGGAGGCGTGGGTGGGTCACATAGCGATGCAGGGGACAGACCCTTACATCTTCAATGGCACTATCCTCGTCGCCGACTATGCTGGAAATACGAATGATTCTGTCGAATTCGCACATGACTTCTGGAATGATCCACACGCGCCTAGCGTATCAGACATAGGCAGTGTGGCTGGTGACCCCCAGCATTCGTATATCACCATCTCAGCCAGCGCTGCGGATGTCGGTATCTCAGGAATTGAGCGTGTCGAGGTCTATGTCATCAACTCCGAGACAACAGTACAGATGTCCTACAATGTTGCCAGTGGGAAGTATGAGGCCAGCTTGCCCCGTACTAGTGACTTCGCCTACACACTCGCCTATCGAGTCCGGGCATACGACTTCGCGGGAAACATGAAGATCTCATCGCAATACACATTCCGCTTCAAGGACATCGTTTCTCCCTCGGTTTCGCAGATTAGCGGGACTGAGATTGGCGTGGGCAATGAGACTGATTTGAGAATACGTGCTGTTGTCACGGAAACCGGCGGCTCGGGATTGGATTACGTGCGGCTGACATATACGGTCGGCGGTTCTCCGACAGAGGTCGACATGACCTTCAACACTTCAGTCAGTCGATGGGAGTATACTATCCCCTCTCAAGAGCCCGGTACCTACGTGTTCTACACCATCACTGCTGTGGATTTGGCTGGAAACAGCTTCACGTCCAGCGAATACAGCTATCGCTGGCCCACCGAGGGCGATGAACCTCCAGGCATCGGCACCCTGAGTATCTCACCGATTGCACCAACATCATCTGACCCGGTGGTAGTCAATGTGACTATCCTGGATGAGGGAACTATCCTCAATGCGACCCTTTACTATAAGGTTGATGAAGGTGATTGGAACTCAATTCCAATGGATGCGGATGGCGACGTATACTCAGCCGAGATACCTGCTCAGGCTGATGGCAGTGTGGTGACGTACTACGTTGTTGCCTTTGACAACTTGGAACAGCAGTCGCAGACTCCTGAGCATTCGTACACAGTTGTTGATGACCTCGAAGATCCCCAGATTGCGGAGGTTTCCGCTGACATCGCCCAGCCAACTTCCTCGGATACGGTCACGATCTCAGCCACCGTGGTTGATGACCAAGGCATTGAGAACGTCACTCTATACTATCGGGTGGATGACGGCAACTGGATAGCGATTGCCATGACTGGTGTTGGTGATGTCTACTCGGCTCAGATTCCTCCGCAGGCGGATGGTTCGGAAGTGGCTTTCTACGTTGAGGCCTATGACACAGCCGGAAAGCGTGTCGAGTCCGGACAGCAGAGCTACACCGTTCAGGACGCAACCACTACCACAACGACTACGACCACCACAACGACGACAACAACTACTACAACCACGACAACTACCACTGGGCCACCCCCTGCGGACAACACACTACTCCTCGTGATTGGCGGAGTTGGTGCTATCGTTGTCTTGATAGGCGTCCTGCTCGCTAGTCGGAAACGAAAATAACGAACGAGGCGGGTCGTTTCCCGCCTCCCTTTCTTTCTTACAAATCCAAGGCTGGATATCTGATGCCCTGTTCCTCTCAGAGCTGCCTTTTGCGCAGAAGAAGCCCACTCGACAGAGTATGTCGGAATTTTGCTTATATTATCTCTTAGCTGTTCTTGTTATGAACAAGATTATGGCGCGCTGTTGCTCGTTCCTCAGAGAGTTCAAAGCCACCACTGAACTGTCTTTGACTTGAAGCTAGGGGACCAGAGCGCGCAAGGAGAATCGAGGACTATGCAACTTATGAAGAGAAGAATAGCTATTTCTCTGATTACCATATTCATTTTCATCACTTCTGCGGCCCTGCAGTTCACAACTTCTGCACGGTCCACTGCTGCCATCTCTGAGCCAACCGAAGTAACACTTCGCGTTCCTGAAGGAGTTTTGGAGAGAGCTCAGACTGAGGGCGGTACACATGTTTCATGGGATCAGAGTAGCAATACCACGAGTGACACCTGGAGCTGGCAGAACCGCAACTGGCTGTTCGGCCCATCTCCGAAGTACGAGATCTACTACGATAACGGGTCCCTTGTTGGTGAGGACGACTTCCTGCCCAAGGGCGAGCCGGTGCAGTTCAAGGTCATCGTTCCCAAGAACATATTCATTGATGACGGGGACTTGCAGGGTGTCAATATCAACGGCTGGTATGTGTCGCCAGACCAGAACTTCTCTGCTGGATTCAACTTGGACTGGAACAAGGACGGCTGGTGGAACGTGTATACCTCAAGCGCCAACTACAGTAGCTACGAGTATGACTTCTTAGGCCAGTGGCTGACAATAGACGAAACGGCCATTGATAATTCATCTATCGCTACTGAGTACATAGTGACATTCGTGGTGACCTTCGGCGCGAACACACCGGTCGGCTTCTATCATCTCGACATATGGGCT
>SDNO01000002.1 GCA_004524435.1 Candidatus Thorarchaeota archaeon
ACCGAGCTCATCCTTAGCAAGCGTCTTGACAACTTGAGTGATGAACCATCTGGAGGGTTAGATTCGGCTCGATTCACCGTATCCAAGGACTCGACTAAGGAGGCACAGATGACCGTGAGAAGGGGTCTCGGCAAAAACTTCGATGATCATGTCGGAGAACTGCTGAAGAAGTACCCCCAGATTCCGCTTCAACTGATAATCCGAAAGAACAACGGAGAAGTCATCGGTGGTTTCTGTGGCTATTCAATCCTTGGTACCATGACCATAGATGACCTATGGGTACATGCGAGGTATCGTGGTCAAGGCTATGGGACTGACCTGCTGGAGCATGCCGAAGCCATAGCAAGAGAGAGAAAATGCATGGCGGTTCAGACTGCTTGCTTCTCCTTTCAGAACCTTGCTTTTCTGAGGGGAAGAGGTTTCGAACCGTTCGGAGTATCTGATGTCTATCCAAAGAGCGTCAAGGAGTACTATCTGATCAAAAGGCTATGAGTAGTAGCCGTTCATTGTATGTTGGACAAACTTGGACACCAGAGAGTTGTCCTCCCAGGTAACGGCACTGGGTGGTCTCTGTCATGGTCAGCGATAGTGTGTCAGTGACCAGCTCTCAGTCATGGGCTGGAGGATATAAACTCCTGCGCTGAAATGTCCACGTTTTCGGTAGCTGCTGATATACCCCAAGACCTGTCTTTCATCTGGATTTGGCCCATCTACTACACATGCCACATTTTTGCTATGACTATGATACGAAAGGCTAATCTCAGAGCTATACGATAGGAGCTGTTTGGATTGATCGGGAGATAGACAGAAGATGAAGCCCATAGGGAGCATTACTCTCTTCTATAGATTCTTAGATGCTGAAGATCGGGCTATTATGGATGCTATAATGGAAAAGGCAACTGGCTATGTTGATTTTATCCATATGTTGGGACAGCATCTCTTGAAAACCGAAGCCTCTCCGAAACTCGTACATGTATGTGTCAGACTTGCACGAACAATAGAATCCTATGGTCTAATGGAACGACTAGGAGAGAGATATCCTGAGAACGATCTTATACGCCCACACTACGTCTGGGCAAGAGTTCGTACTGGCACGGCAGAAGTATCTGCACTAGAAGAAGCGACCAGAGTTGCAATAGAGGCACATCACGACGACTGGATTGCTTTCTCATTCCACTTCCTAAGATTGTCGACCGACCTCCCAGCAAGCACCAAGGCTCACCTAGATAATCTATCAGCGATGGACCGAATAGTGAAAGATAATCCTGAGCTCTCATTTCTGGGGTCATATGTTCCCTATCTCATATCCATGGACAAAGAGAGAGAAGGGTTCATAGATGAAGCGATAGATCTGAGAAAGAAATCGGTTGCCATTGCAGTGGAATTCGATGACTACATCCTTGCCATTCCCATTCTGAGAGAACTAGCCCCTTTGATGATGAAGAAATACCCTTCAGAAGCTATGAGGATCATTAAGAATTTGGAGGATTACTATCCGCATCTAGGTACTCCCGCCTCAGAATCCTCATACTATCAATCAATCAGAGGCTATCTGCATCTAATTCGTGGCGAGTTTGATACTTCGGTTGAAGCCTTCGAACGAGCGATAGACATAGTGGAGAAACAACATCCCTTTTCGACGCTGAGAAATGTTCCACATAGGTTGGCATTGACCTATCTTGATATGGGAAGAATGGAGAGCGCTGCGGAATGGGCGAACTTTGCTTTAGCCTCCAAATCAACTTCAACTGCGTATCCGTTCCTCATGCCTCTTGCCCATCTGATACTGAGCTGTGCACTGTGTGAGACGGGAGATGTAGACGAAGCAGAGGAACAGCTCTCTCTGGGCCATGAATCATCACTAAAGATTGGGAATGAGTCAATCCTTATCTACAGCTATTATGCAAGTGGTCTGATTGACATCGCTCAAAACGATATTCTCTCAGGAATGGCAAGTCTGGAACGGGCTCTAGAGATTGCCGAGCGTCTGATCATCCGAGACCGAATTCATTCGATTCTCCTGAAACTTGTCGAGTGTGAAATCGCTCTTTCTGACGCGGACGTATCTGAACAGACCTCAGGTCGGTGGATGGACCGTCTGGAGTCTGTACTCCTGAAAGATGATTTTCCTGGGATTCGTGGTCTGTCATCGCTTCTGAAAGCTCGGTTTCGTATCAAACAAGGGCGAATTAAAGAGGCATATGAAATCTTGAAGGAAACAAGGACCTTGGCCAGTAATCCTGGTCTACAGTATCTGAATGAGAAAACCGATGAGGTACAATCGAAGGTAGAACACACATCTGGATGATGAGAGCTAAGAATCTAAACCAAGACACGGCCTACTGCTATCTCGAAAGCTTGATAAGCACACCCAGAGGTCGGGAGCCGAGTCAGGTGATGGTCAGATGAAATATGACATAATTGCGGAGCCAGTTGTAAGATCCCCCGGTGAAGGAAAACCAAGAAGGGGACGCGGCTTCAGTCGCAAGGAGATCGAAGAGGCAGACATCACAGTGAATGAGGCGAGGGATATGGGGCTCATAGTGGATCTGAGACGAAGAACTGCCTACCCTGAGAATGTCGAGGCGCTGAAGGAGTACGAAGAAGATCTCAAGACCGTCGCTGATGAACTCGTCGAGGCGATGACTCCATCCGAGGACGTCGAAGAGGCAATCAAGGAACTCTCATCACTATCCTCAGTCAAGAAGTCCGAGGCGATGGCTCTCGTTGAGGCCGATGTCAAGAGTCTTGAGGACCTGGCATATTGTGACATAGAGAAAGTGTCGAACAAGACTGATATCGATCCAGACCGACTGACCAAGATGGTCGAGGCTGCCCTGAAGAAGATATAGAGAGAACAGAGCGAGGCTCGAAAGATGCAGGAGCTGGAGTATGGTCGGCTCGTGCAAGTCCTACGAGAAGGCCGCGAAACAAAGACACCCGTCTTGCTACCTGACTTCTTTCTCGATCACTTTGTTATAGCAGAGGACTTCGCCAGTTTTGACGCCCAACTGGAACGACTTGCCAACCGGGGTGGTGGCAATCTCACCGGCACCTCTCAGTTCATCCGTCGAGGGGGAAATTCAGTCAACACTGCATCTGCGTTGCTCTCCCTTGGGGCGCACCCTGTCCTGATTGTGAAAACCGACCCACAGGGGTCCCGCCTCCTTCGTGAGATGACCCCACCTGAGTTGGACCTCTCCCACGTTAATACAAACGGCACCCTCTCGTCCACTGTTTCTCTTGAGTTAGACCACAGGGGTCGGCGAGTCAACCTGATGGTTAGTGACAGTGGATCTGCTGCGGACTATGCCTTCTCAGACCTTCAGGATGCAGACAAGGAGGCGATGCGCTATTCGGGACTCGTTGGACTGCTCTGTCTTAATCACAATCTTGAGGCTCCAATTTTAGCATACGATGTCTTTTCTTTCGTACGAAACGAGTCAGACGCAATGACATTCATGGACATGGGTGATCCGTCCAGTAATCCTGGCATTGTCAAGCCGCTTGCAACGGATGTGCTTGCCAACGGCCTGGTTGACATACTCGGCGCAAATGAGAATGAGATCTGCTGGCTTGCCTCTGTTCTCTCTGATGACAAGAAGTGGATGAATGCCGTCAATGAGCCTGACGACTGGCTTGATGCCGCGAAGTTGGTTTCGCAGATGACGGGTGCTCGTATTGACATGCACACCCCCTACTTCGCTGCAACAGTGGAAGATGACTCTACCACAGGAATCCCTGTTTTCGATGTCGAGAACCGAGTGATATGTGGAGCAGGGGATGCCTGGAATGCTGGTGATATCTACGGCACACTTCTGAATCTAGAATCTTCTCTGCGACTTGTACTTGCGAATGCAGTGGCCGCTCTGTACGTGTCCTCTTCAGACGCTTCTCATCCGTTTCCCCGCGACTTGATCGATTTTCTAGAGTCGAATCCGCCCGTTTCGGAACATGGTAATAAGTTACTTATGCGCTCTTGAGCAGGTATGATGAGCCTCTCAGAGCATACTGGATGGTATTTGCGCGTTGAACCTAGAGAGAGTACTGACAAAACTGAAGTTTGATGAATCAGTCAGTGGTTACGCTCTCTTGACCAACGATGGCTCTCCATTCCTGTCATTTGCACTCCCCGAGCATTCCCTCCCTCTGATTCAAGGGACAATGAAGATACATGCCTCCTCACTGAAGATGATGAATATCATGACCGGTGATGGGGTTGTGATTCTTGCGCGCGTGAACCCCGAATGGGTGTTAGCCGTGAACTTCTCAGAGTTACAGCTCGGGATTGCGCTGAAGCGAACGCAGGATGTTGTGGAGCTGCTGAAAGAAGTAGATCTCCCTGCTCCTCCTACTCCTGATGAGGAACCAGAAGAGGAGATGGAGCCCGAACCAGACGTTCCTGAAGCAGAGATAGAACCGGCAGAGACTTCCGAACCAACGGAGGAAATCATTGAGGAGATTCCACTTGATGAGGTTGAGATACGTCACGGATGCCTCATATTGCGTGGCCCTCTGTATAATGATGCAGCAAGCATTGACTCGGAGCTGAGCCGTACTCTCAAAGAGAAGTACTCGGGTCTTGGAACAGACATTCTGCTAATGGTAGACGAGAAGCGAACCACCCTCAAGATTGCTGAGATTCTTGGCAAGACGGTAGATAACGTCATTCAAGTGCTATGTTGGTGCGTTTCGAAGCGCATCTTAGATGCAGAGTGTCCTGAAGAACAGGAGTCAGGCATTCGTGAGATAGTCGAGGTTCCGCTTTTCGAGGGCTCTCTCGAAAAGGCCAAGAAGGAGCATCGGCAGGTCTTGGAGCTGTGCAATGGCATCAACACACTGCATGAGATTGCAGCGAGGTTAGGCGTCCAGTATTTCGAGGCTCTACAGAGCACTCTGCCCTACAAGGGTAAGACTCTACGATATGTAAAACGAGATAAATCCACCAAAGGATAGTGAAATTATGGGTATTAAGGGAAAACTGGCTTGGGCCCTCAAGATTGACAAGGTCTCAAAACCACTCTTTCAGGCAATCTATCGTGAGATGATGAACTTCCTCATCCAGACTAGTGATACAGTCGATGAGGTCAATCGAAAACTAAAGGACCTAGGCTTCAAGGTGGGAGAGCATTTGCTCATGGACTACGCCGAACGAATTCGCGAACACGCAGCAGAGTTCCATGAGTTCGGTTCCACATTGCAACTCGCATACAAGGTCAACTCGGGACAAGACTTCACAAGTGCTTGGGTCAGTGATGACAGGAGGACAATCAAGTTCTCCGATGATAACTGTCCAATATGTGAGGGAGTCGAAATCACAGATATGCCTGGTCTGCAGTACTGTAATCTCATCAGTGGCGTCTTCCAAGCAGTCCTCGATCTTCGTGGTTTTCAGGGTGAGGCCTACCAGGAGTCTTGCAAGGCTCTGGGTGACTCCACCTGCACGTGGACCATTCATAAGATAGATTGAGCTCCCCCTCAGAATGGCGTATGTATAAAAGATGAAGATGGGTGTCGAGTCAGTAGAGAATAATCGGAGGCTATTCGTTGGGTCAAGGCATAGGCACTATTGTTGGTCTTGTGACTACTTTCGCAGTTGTCTTCATCATCCTCTCCTTTGGAATATTCATCCCTGAAGATGTGATTGACCCGTCGATAGTTGCGGATTTCATGAATCGCCCCGATCTTGAGCTTAAACTCGCTGTTGTCGGGACAATCCTTTATCCTCCCCACCTAGGAGTGCAATTATCATTTGGGGCTCAGGGCGGGACAGTACTCATGGCTCTCGCGTGGGGTGTTGGTGGGCTGCTAGCCGGCCTTCTTTCACGCGATATTGTAGGCGGAATCTTTGCAGCCGTCTTTGCGGTGGTCATCGGTGCCTTTCTGACCTGGCTTCTCGTATTCTTCATTGGCACTGCAGATATCTCGCAGATTTTGGGTGCCCCTTCCCTATTACTACTACAGTTTGTCTTGGAGGGCATGCTTTATCCCTCCATAGCTGCAATAATTGGTGGCCTGCTTGGCGGTGCTATCACAAGAAAACGCTAGAACTGGTCTAGCTCTGAGTTTTCTGCTCCAAGACTCTGCCGCACTCTGAGCATAGAATAGGATTTGATTTGAATACTGCTCCACATTGGCATCGGGTTTCTATTCTCTCTGGTGCCTCCGGAGGCTCTTTCGCGCGGATTCTGTTGACTATGAGTGTGGCCGGAATCGAGGACACGAGAGATAACTGAGAGGTAAGCAGGGCTACGATGAAAGAGACCAGAATCACCACATTCCTGTCAGTCTGATACCAGAAACTGGGATTGAGGAGAAGTGTAGATGCGAGGTGTACCGTTCCGATGACCAAGCCGACCCATACGGCGGTCCTTACATTGGTCCACGTCCCATCCGAAAACAGCCCAGACAAGAATCCAATGAGCAGCCAGGCCAATAGGTGCTGCAGAAAGTCTATACCCCAACTCAGAGTGGAGAAGGTGTTCAAGAGGACGGAGGATGCCGCCAAGAAAATGGCAAAGGTCCCATAGGGCACAGGGTACTCCGGGATGTCTAGCCCCAGGGCATAGAGCACGAGCGAGCCGACAACAAAACTGAGAATCGCCCCGATGAGGTTTTTCATGATTTTTGCACCACGAGAACACTAGCTTCCAGTCATCGATGGTCCAAAATAAAGATAGGTGTTCTGATGCGCTGCTGGCAGCGGTCCAGCGATATGTAGATCTTTGCAGAAGTGCAGGACTCGGCTGGAGGGATCAGATTCTGTACGAGAATACTTCTTAACACCTCCCTCATTATTGAATGACGTGGACGTCCTTCGAATCGGAACCCACGCATTGGGAGATGATTTCATCACGTTCAGCCGCTCCGTCTGAGAACTTGGTTTATCGAATACCACAACGCTTTTCAGACTACTGCGGACTTCCTGATACTTGAAGGACTAGTTTCCTCAGCGAATGCGAGGTGTAGCAGATTGGCCAGTGACTTAGAAAGAGCTCTGTCGAAACTACGTTTCGACGATCAGGTTCTTGGATACTCCTTGATGACCAAAGGAGGTCGTCCATTTGTCAGTTTCTCATTTCCTGATGAGCTGTTTCCCCGCGTCAAGGACAGCATCAATCTCTACAAGTCTGATTTGAGGCTCATGACCATTGATACGGAGCAGGGCCTTGTTGTCTTGGCTCCGGTTGATGATAATTGGATTCTGACTGTTCTATATGTGCCAGAACTCCAACTCGGTCTCGCAATCGCAAAGACCAAGAACGTCCTTCGTCTTCTAGAGGGAATCGAGCTCCCGCCTCCACCTGAGGATTTCGAGGAATCAGCAGAAGGGAACCTAGAGGTTCTGGAGAGCATCGCCATTCAGGCAGCATCCACGGAGGCTGTTGCACCCTCCCCTACTTCTACTGAGCCCACGCCGCCTCCGGTTGAACAACCGGAACCAACAGTAGAGCTTGAACCGGAAGAGCTATCCCCCAGCGATTTCCAGCTTGGACCATCAACAGTACCCGGCCGGGGCGAGGCCTATGCAAAGGCTCTGTCCCTAGACTCTGAACTTTATCAGGAGATGAAGAAGTCCTACCGCAACTTCGGATTCGATGTTCTGATGTTGGTGGACGGGAATACCTCCGTTTCCGACGTAGCGGACTCGATGTTTCAGCCCCTTGAGCGAGTGATAGAGCTGCTCAGATGGGCTGCGTCGAAAGACATTGTTACTGCTCCTTTGGCCGAACCGTCTGAGGTGTCTGGCGGAAAGACGGGCGGTTTTGGTCGGTTTGTGAAGGTGCCCCTATTCGAAGGCGATCTGTCCAAGGTACGTCCTGAGGACAAACCGATAATCGAGATCTGCGATGGTACAAAGACGCCAGAACAGATTGCGAAGTCCACGGGTCTGCCAGTTCCAAGAGTAATCCAAGTATTGGCGCAATACAGACGACACGGTCTGCAAATGATTGGCAAGACCATCTAGATATCCAGACTACCAGAAGAGGTCAGATCTCAATGGCAAAGATAGAGAATCCGTTGTTTCTAAGCATCTATTCCAAAATGGTTGATGACATTCTCATGTCCACAGCGAATGTGGAGGAAGCAAATGAGAAGCTGCGAGAACTTGGCAGTGAGATGGCTCAGCAAATCTATCTTACAACTGAGATTGTTGACAAGACCAAAGAAACCATCACGACTCGGGAAGACGTTTCGAAGCTGATTGAAGTTCTCTTCAAAGTATTATTCGACAAGAAACCGTCTGATATAGACATGGAGTCTGCTAGAGGCTCAGTACGAGTCAGCGATGAATCTTGTATCTGGTGTCAAGAGGTCAATCTGGAGGGAATGCGAGGTTTCGGGTATTGTGAGGCCTTCAGTGGAATCCTTCAGTCCATTCTACAGTTCAAAGGTGTAGATGCAAAGGTCTTCGAGGAGTCCTGCAAGGCGACCGGAGCCGAGCAATGTACCTGGAATGTACGTCTTGTCTAGCACATCATGACAAGAAACTTAACCATCTACGCGATAGAAAGCCTACTGATTGGTGAGCCTCAGAATGTCAAAGGAGCAAGATATCATAGAATGGTGGCAAGGTCGCCTCAAAGAGAGAGAGCTGATGCGTGCTTTCTTCAGCAAGACTTGGACAAAAATCGGAAATCGCATCGAGGTAATGTTTCCAGACAAGACGAAGGACCTCTATTACAGTGCAGGTAGGCTTGCCGGTCTAGAGGCCCAGCGAGAGTATTTCAAGATAGGTAAGCAGACCCCACCAGGCGATTTCAAGGGCATCATCGAGTTCATCAAGATGGCACTAGAGACCCTCATCGTCCCCTTTGGCGATATCAAGATTGCGAAGCTGTACAAACTCTTCCTGGATGAGGAGGCAATTATCGAGGTCAAAGACAACCCCTACGCGGCGGGTCTTGACAGTGATGAGCCCACCTGCTACTTCCTGAAGGGGTTCATAGAGGCAGTCCTAGAATACTTGACCGATTTCAATAGAATCGAGTATGAGAAACTCGTGGTCACTGAAGAAACGTGCATGTCGATGGGAGCTGAAGCGTGCACTTTTCAGATCACGATGTCCTATCCCGCCCGTGGTGAGAGACCCTAGACTTCTTGGAGTACAATAGTACATCCTTTCATCGAAACCAAGCTTTAACTACTAATCCACCCTAATGGGCTCGGTCTACACCATGAATGGCAGGACTACGAAACAGATTCTTGCGACAACAGCATTCCTCTTGCTCATAACAGGTATGTTGGGGCTCTACCTTGTACAGATGGATTCTGGGGAGCAGTCCCTTGCCGTTCAGGATCTCTCTTTCTCCGAAGGCACAGGAACTAGCGGTCTTCTGAACTCGACCCTAAGCATAGCCCCGGTGGAATTCGGCACGATGGATGCCTTCTCTTGGACAGGATGTGCAGGTTCAATCTCAGGGCTGTTTGCATTGGGTCTTGGAACCGTCGCGACTGAGCGACGCGAAAGGAGCAGCGGGAAGCTGCGTGACCGAGTGGTGGCTGAAATTGCAGACCAGCCAGGAATACACTTACGTGAATTGAAGCGCACAGTCGACTGCGCCATGGGGGCTCTTCAGTATCACCTGCGAAATCTTGAAGATGAGCGTGTGGTTGAGTCTCACAAGTCAGGGAATACGAAGCATTTCTTCCTCTCTGAGTTCTCTTCGGACTCGGAAGTGCTCCATCTTGCCTCGGTGCTACGAAATCCCACCGCTCGAGTCATCCTTTGTGAGATTCTTGACGTTGGGAGGATAACTCAGGCTGAACTCAGCAGAAGCTTAGAACTCGATAAGAGCCTAGTCTCCTACTATGTTAGCAGTCTTCTAGAAGACGGCATTCTCAACTCCATTCGCGTCTTTGGCAGAGAGAAGCCGCTGGTACTAGCTGACTGGGCTCGGATGGAGCTTCCCAGTCTACTCTCTCTGATTCAGTAGAAGCGTGGTACGTTCGCCGTCCTACCTCTATCCTTATCTTCACAAAGGAATTGATGCCCAACAAGGAAGGCGGGCCCATCAACGGTCCCAGTAGTTCGAACAAGTAACAACAGAGGCTACTTCCATGGATGATGAGGCGTTTCTAGGAATCGATGAATCAGTTGATGACCTTGACATAGAGGGTCTGGAAGAGGTGGAGTATGCCGTTCGACTCAGCAATGTAAGCCGAACCTATACTCTTGGTACCCGAGAAGTTACGGCTCTGAACAATGTGAATCTAGAAGTGAGATCTGGTGATTACGTGGTCGTTCATGGTCCCTCTGGTTCTGGAAAGACGACTCTCTTGAACATCATCGGTTGCATCGATCTGGCGACCTCAGGGCGGGTCCTCGTCATGGACGTGCCCATAGGTGACTACGACGAGTCTTTCAGAGCCACTTTCCGTCTTGCTAACACGGGTTTCGTCTTTCAGAGCTATAACCTCATTTCGACGCTGACCGCAATTGAGAATGTCATGTTTCCAATGCAGCTCCAAGACCATCCCGAGTCCGAACTACGAGATGAAGGATCTCGACTGCTAGACTTGGTCAATCTAGGGGAACGTCAAGACCATCTGCCTTGGCAGTTGAGCTCTGGAGAGCAACAGAGAGTGGCGATTGCTAGAGCGCTTGCAAATGATCCCCCCGTACTTCTCGCGGACGAACCCACAGCAAATCTGGATCAGGAGAGTGCACAGATGATACGCGACATACTCTCGGGTCTGAACAGTGATGGCAGGACTGTCATCGTCATGACTCACGATCCAGCCATCATCTCTCATACAGGTACTCGCAGATTCACCATGAGCAAAGGAGAGCTGTCGGCGATTGAATGAAACACAGGACTACGCAAGCACTGACCTGAAGAGAAGACCCTTTCGCAGCGGTGTTGTTCTTCTCTCCATGACGACGTCCGTTGCCTCAACGGTGTTTCTCTTCCTATTCGCGAACTCACTGCTCGATGTTACACTCCTGTTTACGTCTACAGGGTTGATGCAGTCTCTGAGTGTATTCTTTGAGGCATTCATCTGGGCAACTCTGCTTCTGGTTATCGTGCTTGGTGGCGTTGTGGTCTCTAGTACCATCTCAATGGAGATGGTCAGCAGAAGAAAGGACATCGGACTCATGAAATCCATAGGTTCTCTGATGGATACCATATTTGACCACTTCATGGCTCAAGCGGTGATTCTCCTTCTGGCAAGCATCGTTCTGGGTGTTTCCTTTGGCACACTGTTCTATTTGATTGGGATGGGCTGGCTAGCATCTATGGCTCCCGGGCTGGAGTACACGTTTCAGTTTCCCTTTGTTCAGATTGGTCTCCTCGTCGGAATCTACCTCTTCCTCGGGTATTTCGCCTCACAGAAGCCCATCTACGATGCGGTGCACGAGTCACCCATTTCGGCATTGAATCCCGACATTGGTGATCGTGTTCGTCGGGTTGGCTTGTTTGACTCCTTCGGATTACCCTTCAGGATTGCAACTCGGGGAACGGGACGTCGTGTCAAGGGGATGAGACGAACTCTTCTCTCTCTCTTCTTGGGTGTGACCATTGCATCAGTGATTTGGATAGGCGGCGGAATTGTTGAAACAACCACGGATGCCTACATAACCCGGTCAATGGGAACGAATGTCATAGCTGTTGGAAATCCTCAGCTTCTTCAGCAATATTACAATGCCTACACCCTGACAGGGTCAGTGCTTGACTCCAACTTCTCCTTCGTCGGCAGCGACTCGCTTCTGCCTACTAGCTTGATCCAGAGTCTTGAGGATAACAGCCATGTTGAGTCATTGGAGTCCCGTCTAGTACACTATACCGGAATCAGGGAACTGCCTGGAATCATTCGGAATCCTACCACTAATGAGTACGAATGGGTCGGCCAGAACCGAACCAGTTCCTGCCTCATAATGGGAATAGACTGGCAAGAGACAGAGTCCACCTGGTACTATGAGGGGCTTGAGCCAAACGCCACAAATCAGGCCTGGGTCGGAGGCACGCTGGCCAATCAGGTCTACGAGGACCCTCTTGTACAGAGCCTGGCATTTGGGGGATTTGCCTTTGACATTCAAGCCGTCGCCTTTGAGTTGGCAAATGGTGGGATGGTCGCAATGGTCGATATTTCAGCCTTGCAGACGGTCTTAGACCTAGATGGGGCGAATCTACTGCTCCTCCGTGTGGACTCTTACTCAGAGGAGGCCATCTCCGAAATTGAATCTCTGGCTGAGGACTACGGTTTTGGCATCTACCTTCAGGATGAGATTCTAAATGCAAATCTTGGAATCATCCACGACATCTGGTTCCTTCTGCAGCCGTTGTCTGTCATGGCACTCATCGGTGCATTTCTGAATCTCATGAACTACCTCTTGGTATCGGTGTTCAGCAGGTTCCGAGACTACAAAATCATGCGAAGCATTGGCGCAACTCCAGACTTCATCGTCAAGACCATGATTGCAGAAGGCCTTGACATGGGTCTGAAATCGGGCGTTCCTGCAGTACTTGCTGCGACGCTCTTCAGCGTATACTTCTTGGTCCCTGAAGCCGCGGTCCCCTCTGTGCTCTATCTTCCGGCTTCCATGACGGTCATGATTATGTTTCTCGTCATAGTCACGCTTCTTGCTGCAATACCCGTCTACTACATCTTCAATAGGAAGTCAGATTTACAAGTATCCGAGTTCTCCGTGTGACGATAACCTTCTTTAGAAGAAGCGGATGGCCAACCTTAGGGATATCACTATGTCCGGTAGGGACGAACAGGAATTCTCAATTCATTGGATTCAGGATGTTGTTGACAGGGTTCTTGCCCGAGATGTTGATGATTATCTGATATCTGCTGGAAAGAGTCCAAGTGGAAGAATCCACATAGGCATACTAAGAGAGCTTATCGTATGCGACGTCATCAAACGCAGACTAGTGGAGCGGGGCAAGAACGCCCGGACTATGTTCGTCATCGATGACTATGATCCTGTCAGGTCCTTCCCGCCCTCGACTTCTCTCTCACTTGACAAATACGCCGGAGTGCCCTATTCTGACGTACCCGACGAGTTTGGCTGCTGTGAGAGCTACGGCGCACACTGGGCAAATGAGCTCATAGAAACATTTCCTGAGTTTGGTATTGACCCTAAGATTGTATGGACATCCAAACTCTATGAGACCTCGGAGATGCTTGAGGAGGTTCGGATATGCCTCCGGAAGACCGAAACCATTCGTGACATCATGGTGGAATACGTGGCGCGCGACTTCAACGAGGAGCAGAAACAGCAGTATACTGAGGGGATGAAGACCTGGTTTCCTGCATCTATAGTCTGTCCTAATTGTGGGCGCCTGCAGAGTGGTGTCAAGGGCGGGATTGAACCTAACAGGGTGACCGAATATGATCCCAACACCGATGAGGTCAGTTTCGCCTGCCCTGGGTGTGGACATGCTGCGACCCTCCCTCTCAGCGATGTTCGCATCAAGCTCACTTGGAGGGTTGACTGGCCTGCAAAGTGGCATCTCTTTAAGGTCACGTGCGAGCCTGCAGGCAAAGATCACGCTGTCAAGGGGGGTTCCTACGATACTGGTCTCGAGGTATCTCGAAGAGTCTTTGGATGGAAAGGTCCTGTGAAGGTACCATACGAATGGGTCCAAATTGGTGGTCGCGACATGGCCACTTCTGAGGGAATCGTGTTCATTCCGAAGACTTGGCTTGAGATTGCACCTCCCGAGCTCTACAGGTTCCTGATGTTGAAAACCGACCTGAAGAGGACCATCAATATCCAACCAGACCGTATTCCCGACTTAGTAGATCGGTACGAGCGCTTTGAACGGAGTTACTATGGAATCGATAATCCCACAGACGAGGAGCGAGAACTGGCCGAACTACTGTATCCATTGAGTGAAGCGGAAACACCCAGCGAGCACTTCATTCCAAAGTTGTCGTACAAGTTTGCGATAGTGACTTCCCAGCTAGAGGCGCTGCTGGGTAAGGAAGTTGTCCTAGAGAGATGCAAGGAGGCCGTCCGAAAGCAACATGATATTGAGGAGCTTTGCCCCGAAACAATCTCCCACATCCCGATTCGTTTGAGCCGGGCCAGGGCTTGGGTCTCCGAGTTTGGCTCTGAACGGGACCAGATTCAAGTCACCGAAGAGGTTCCCCAGGATGTGCGCCAGACTCTGAACGAGCAGGACCGAGAGTTTCTTGCCACGATGCTTGAGCTACTCAAAGGCCAGCCGAAGAATGACGAAGAGCTCCAGACTGCAGTCTTTGAAACAGCAAGAGAGATTGGCATGAAGCCTCGCCGGGCATTCACCGTATTCTATCGATTACTCATCTCCAGAAAATCGGGTCCGCGACTTGGTCCTCTCCTCAATCTCTTGGGGCCGGATTGGGTTGCACAGAGGATAGAGTCCATACTCTAGATGCCTGCTCTACCAGACTCCGCAACAGCTTTATTAGCAGGTCGAAAGTGGGCCACGAGCTGTGGCCTGTGATCTAGATGCTGGGTAAACTGAGAGAAAGATATCAGAGAGCGATGCTGCCTGTTGGAAGGGTACTGGCTAAGACCGGCATAACCCCTAATGCTATTACTGCGTTGACTCTGATGGTTTCGATTGTGAGCGCTTATTTCTTCTATCTCGGAGACTTATTGGTTGGCTTCGTGATAATGCTCTTGACTGTAGTCATGGACATGTTTGATGGGGCGGTGGCGAGGGCGGCTAATCTTGCATCTCCATTTGGCGCAACTTTCGATCATACGCTCGACCGATACGCCGAGTTCTTCTTCATTCTCGGACTCATGGCTGGCCCGTCTGGCACACCGAATATCGTATGGTGGCCTTATGCCACAGGTGATAGTTTCGTTCCTTGGTTCTGGGGATTTGTCGCCCTCTTTGGAATGCTCATGGCAAGCTTTTCCAGAGCAAAGGCTGAGTCCGTGGGCGGCATGGAGAACTGTGCTGTCGGAATTGCCGAGCGACAGGAGAAGCTCCTCCTCCAGTTTGCAGGCATTCTCTTGCTTGCGTTGCCTACGACGAACATCTGGATGGATTTCCTCAGTATCTTTCCGACACCATTCACGACATTCTTCGCTGCAATCCAGATTACCAATGTACTCACACTCTGCATTGTAATTGTGGCCATTCTCTCTCATATCACTGTGGCTCAGCGTTTAGCATACGCACGAAAGGTCATCTTGTCAGAAGAGCAGGAAGCGACATAGAATGTATAGAGCACTTGTCGTGGGAAACCCTGCTTACCGAAAGATGGTCGGTGCATCCGGTGGGAATGGTCAGCATCTTCCCTCTGGGCCTGCTATACATACAGCGCAAGTCATCACTAAGCTGGGTGTCGAGGAATCTGCACTGATTGGGTGCACCTCGAGAAGTACGAGGCAACAACTGTCTGCTGACCTCGACCTCTGTGGCATCAAAGAGCGGCATCTCATCGAGTGTGAGGAGACCAATCGTTTCACAATCAACCTGCCTGGAACCACACCCCCCACATCGGAGCTCATGGGGCTTGGTGATGCAATTCGGATACGGGATTTTCCTGAGGAGTTTCTGAGAACAGAGTGTATCCTTCTCAGTCCGATACTCCAGGAGGTTGATATGGAACTCATAGAGTGGCTCTCCAATTCTTCTGATGCAATCATCCTCTGGAATCCTCAGCTGTACCAGGTGAGCTTGAAACGAGGATTGGCCGCGAACATTGATACGCGTACAATACGTCAAATCCTCCGCTTGGTGGACGTAATCAAAATCAACCGCACTGAAGCGTTTCTCATGACGGATGACAAAGACCCCTTTGTTGCTGCTGAAATCCTCGTTGAATGGGGGGCCCCCCTCGCCGCGGTCACTTTAGATTCTGAGGGCAGCATAGTCTATGATGGCAAAGATTTCTTCGTCGTTCCAGCATATCCAGCCAAGATAACAGAGACATACGGTGCAGGAGACGCCTATCTGGCAGGCTTTGCCCTGAGAACGATAGAGGGCGCCAGTCTTGCTGAGTGTGGCGCCTTCGGGACTGCCGCAGCCAGTATGATGATTGAACGTTTGGAATGTGAATCCAATATCACGTATCCGGGGATAATGAAGCGCTCAGAAGAGCTATATCCAAGAATCACTGTTCGTTAGCTTACCTGTGTGAGATCAAAGACCTTCTCAAGCGTTTCAAGTAGGAATTCTTTTGCATCTCTCATCGCCTGTAGCCCCTCATCGGTTATCCCGTAGTATTTCCGGGGTGACTCGTCTCGCTCTTGTTCCTCGATGAGCCCATCTTTCACAAGGCGATATATTATTGCATAGCCGCTTACGGTTGCCGGCGAGAAACCGAATCTCTCGGTGACCAGATTCTTGATCTCATACCCGTACCTTGGTTTCTCCTGTAATAGGCGGAGAATATAGATCCACAACATCTCTTTGGTGAGTTTCTTGACCAATCTATGAATTGCTTTTGGCCGGTCTGAAGACGGTTTCATCTGTTTTTCATCCCTTCCATTTCCGAGATCACCGACGCTATGCAATGGCTACTCAGATAGCTGTGCGGTCCCAATGAGATTGGGCTGATGTCTAGCTGGCCAATCATATGCAGGATGTCCTTACCAAATCCCTGATGGTCTCCAAGGATAAAACTGTTCTGCGCTTCCACATCGAGGTTCGTGATAGACCGGATATCCGGCCCACTCTCCTCGAGCACCCAGAGGCTGCTATTCTCCTCCGCAAGAAGACTTCGGAGTAGTTCCTTCGTGTCAACTGATTGTTTCTCTATGAGGTCGCTATCATTGCCATCTAAGACCGACTGGATCTCTTCAGCCCACGCTCTCTCCCCAACAGGTATTCTCCCGCCAGGATGGTGGAACAAAAGAGCGACATCCTCCGGTAATAGGACGATGAGCTCAAGGGCGTTTCTTGGCCACTGGTCGGGTCCCCAGTCAAAACAGGCAGCAAGATCACGGCAGAGAAGGTCTATCCTCTTCCCTGAGCCGGGAAGGTCCTTCAGAATGAATCTCCCATCTCTCGGGCCGTCTAGAAGCAGTTGAATGAACCTGAGCAAAGGTTGTTCTCGAGTCATCTGGAATACCAGCTACCTTGAAGTTACAAGTTCTTGATGCCTTGCGTATTGAATGATCGGGCATTGTGGATTTGTTCTCAGCTTCTGCGCTTGCCCTCTTCTCGAATCTGTACGCGTCCCGAGTGCACAGCGCAACTAATGCAATAGTACTGAGTGATCTTCTTCGTATGGATGAAGGCACCCTGTTTCCTCAATTCCCGTGCCAGCTGTGGGTCAACAGGAGATACTCGGCGTGTGTACTTCTTTGCCTTGTCTGCGGGGACAATCCGTCCGCATTTGGAGCACTGTACTGTACCGGTCTTTCCTGATTTACCCTTGCTTCGGCCACCCGATTTTCTCTTTTTAGCCAATTCTAGACCACCGTATGGGGTTGTCAACGGGGCCTCAGAGGCTGACCTTAAAACATCTTGCCTTACGCCGAACTACCAGAACGGACTGAAGGTCTCAACGATAGACTCCATGATTCTCTCGTTGCTCTCCACAATGAGTTCGTTTATCTCTCTCTCCACTTGATCTTGTAGCGAAGGGAGTGATTTCTCGGCTAGGCCATGGAGAGATGCTTCAATGGATGGCCCGATGGCGAAGGGATTGTAACCCCCCTCTAGTACCCAGAATGAGCCCATTGCATTCACCTCACGCACCAGATCAGAAACTGCTTTTCCAATATGGTGAAACGTAGAACTATCAACGTCCATGTTTCCTACAGGGTCAGCATAATGGGGGTCATAACCTGCCGAAACTGCAATGATATCAGGATCGAAGGAACGAACGGCCGGTTCTATGATTTTTTCAAACGCACTTCTATAAGAGGCATCAGGTGAGAAGTCAATGAGGGGAATATTCACGTTGGTGCCTTCTGCATCACCATATCCAATCTCTGAGAAGTGGCCTGTGCCGTAGTTCTCATAGTCGTATTCATGAATCGAGATGTACTGTACATCCGGGTCCGCATAGAACACATCTGCTGTACCATTGCCGTGATGATCGTCGAAATCGATGATGCTAACTTGCCCGATTCCATCCTTGGCTTGAAGGTTCTTCACTGCGATGGCAATATTATTGAAATAGCAGAGTCCCATTGCGGTGGAGATGGATGCATGATGACCTGGAGGACGCATGAGCGAAAAGGCATGACGAACCTCTTTCTCATACACAGCTTCTCCCGCACGCACGGCTCCACCCACGGCACGTAGAGCACTTCGTAGGAGTTCTGGACTAGCATATGCCGCCTCTCCAATCTGCCCGCTGCCCAGATCTGTCATGAGTCTGACTGAGTCAACAAGGTACTCGCTATGAACACTCAGAGCCATCTCTATGGGCACCTTGGGAGCTTGCTGGGTCTTCACTCTTCCAAGCACCCCTCGTTCCTTGAGATAGACTTCTGCCATCTGCACTCGCAATGGGTTCTCAAAGGACTCCAGATGGGGGCGTGGAAAGGGCATATTATGCTGGATTGAGCTCGGATGTGAGAGAAACAGAATCTTGTCCCAGGCCAAGAATATTCACCAACGTCAGGCAGTGCATTGTTTCATTAAATCCTTGTCATCCCGTGAGTTGTATCTCCTCTACCCTCAGAACTGCCTCTCGGAGGATGTTGGCCACTTTTCGAGTCAGTTCTCCGGTTTCCTGCAGAATCTCTAGGTTTTCTAGTCGCTCTTTCGTGATCAAGTCCTTGACCATTTTGCGTGCAGATGTCCATGCTCGGGTCTCTGTTATCCACAGATATCCATCCCTCTCATAGGCATTAGGATGCTGAGCTTTGAACTGCTCTGCGGCATTCTTCATACGGAGAGGCGGCCCTCGACGCGGATACTCCTTTTTCACAGACGGTCGCTCCAGCAGGAATCCGAGGGCGTATCTCGGTGTTTCGAAGTACAGCTCGAAGATACAGTCGCCGAATCGTTTCTCTCCAGTTCGTTCTCTTGAAATTCTTTCACTGATTCTGTTCGCCTGACTATACAGTTTATCCCTGAGGATGGTATAGTGCTCGGAGCCCACCGATTCGAATTCTATGCCTACGAAATGCTCCTGCAGTTCTGGGGGTAAGGGTGCTGTGCTTATGGGTTCTTCAATGAACAGACCAAAGACGGCGTCTGAGTCTTTGGAATGAGCGGCATCAAGCAATTCATGTACTCTGCTGATTGTCCAGTCAACGCTTCTTCTGGAGAAGCTCGAGGCGACATTCCTGTCAGTATCTACCGGGTCAATCACAAACACGTAGTCGTTCCGGAATTCTGGCGTGTTCTTCAACTGAGCGAGAGTTCTATCCCTTGGATCAAGAGGGTTCTCCCGTAGACATTGCATAGCTCTGACTGCCCCATCCAGTCCTTCTCCCCATATCACCATGAGTTCCAAGCAGTAACCGGTGAGTCCCATTCTACCTACTGCACATCTGTCCCCGTAGGCGTGACCCGCCCGTATGAATGATTTCAACAATCGTACATCTGCCCTGAGTCTATCATCAAGCCGCTTCGATACGCATCGAGTATGATGGATGGTACGATCCACCGCAGTAATAGGTCCCTTTGCTTGAAGGTAGTCCGCAGGTAAGTCGAAGCAGGTAACAATGTCCGCTTCTAGACCTTCCATCATCAATGACAGATAGGGGTGCTGTGAGTAGGTCTTCTTGATGTTCTCTGCTCCAGTTGACTCAGCAGCTGGCCGAAACCAGTCATCTACAAACCTTTCCAACTCAGCACTGAGTCTTCGGTCCCTCTTCTCGGGAGGTAGTTCCAAGACTGAATGAAAGCATTGAGGCTTCAGAGCAACAAAGAGGTCAATGTCTGCTGCGCCTCTTAGTTGCGTCTGTTTTCGCCCGGTTGAACCATGGGGCTCAATGAATGAGTACTCCACGTCAAGGGTTTCGGCTCTCTCTTCTAGGGCTGTGGTTAGACTCTCAATGATTCGTCTTTGTTTTGTAAGTTCATCCTCAGTTGGAGTGATCTCTGCTAGAATACGTTCTCGTAGTTCTTGGTCCAGTATATCACTCAATCCATGGTACCCAGAAGATTGGTGTCCGATAATCGCTAATAACTTTCGGCTTCTTCTCCAGCTAGAGTTTATAGGAGCTTGCCCTCTCATATCCTCCCTGTATACAGTCTCATCGAGTGTTCGATATGGCTCCGTTAGTGCCGATTGTAATCACGATCCTCAAACATCAGGATGACTACCTCTTCATCAAGCGACGAAAATCTCCATACGAAGGCCTTTGGAGCTTGGTTGGAGGAAAGATCGACTTGGGCGAGCATGTCAAGGAAGCGGCAGAGCGCGAAGTCCTCGAAGAAACCGGAACAGGTAATCTGACGGACTATAGATATCGTGGTCTTGTCTCTGAGCGTCTCGTTGATGATCGTGGCTCCCTCCAGGCGCACTTCCTCATCTTCGTTAGTAGTGCAATAGTGTCGGACTATCATCAGGATTCCAGAGAGGGCGAACTCCGTACCTTCACTCGAAAAGACATTCTCTCGTCGAGGAAGGATTTCCTCCCCTCCGATTGGTACATGTTCAAATCGTTCGAGCTGGATAATGAAGCAGGTGTACCCTACGAAGCGGAGCTTGTCCATGACGGTGCGGGCTATCACCTGAACTACTATAGGAAGGCCTACGATTGATAGTCGGCGATGTTGAGATTCTCCCGCTAGCTGCAGAGACTATGGGAGTACGCTCCCTATGCACCGTAGTTGTAACACCAGATCTACGAATCTTGTTCGACCCATCTGCGGGACTTGCAAAGAGATACGGCCTTGAACCACACCCCTTGGAGTACAAAGCCCTTCAGAGCTGCCTAGAGAGAATCTTTGTTGAGGCCCGAAAAGCCGATGTACTCTCTATATCTCACTATCACTATGACCATGTCCGACCTGGCTTCACGAACTTCCGATACAATTTCAGCTCGCGAGAGGAACTGCAAAGGATGTTTGAAAACCGTCTGGTTCTTGCCAAGGACAACAGGGAGAACATCAATCCCTCGCAGCGCCGTAGAGGATACTACTTCGAAAAGGATGTTGAAGATGTCGTCACAGCCATAAAGTGGAGTGACGGAAAGCGATTCCGTTTCGAAGATACGATGCTGACATATTCTCCTGCCCTGAGCCATGGCCCCAAATCGAGCCCTCTTGGATATGTTGTGGCGACCTGCGTCGAGTATGGTTCCATACGCATCGTATTCGCTCCTGATGTCCAAGGTCCCGTTGAACAAGAAACAACTGACGTACTACTCTCAATGAATCCCGACTTGATGATAGTGGGAGGGCCGCCTATCTACCTGCATGTGTTTACCGACGAACATCGGGCAGCGGCCCGGGCATCGCTGTGTAGGTTAGCAGCAGTTGTTCCCATCTTGGCTGTGGACCACCACCTGCAACGATCCCCCTCATGGAGAAGATGGCTCTCTCCGGTTTACGGCTCTGCAGAAGAAAACGGAAATCAGGTGACCACTTTGGCTGCACTCGCTGGTAAAGATGTGCAGTGCTTGGAGGCCGAGCGTCAACTTCTGTATCAGACCCGCCCACCATCTGATGAGTTCAGAATCTGGACCGAAGCAACCGACGAATACAAAGACTCGCATATGCCTCCATTGTGAGGATAGAGGAATACATCATAGACATGTTTTAGGGCAGAGTTTCTGTAGGACCTGGTATGGAGTCATCTGAGAGTTCAACCATCGCTACATTCAGTGCGGAGACCATCCGCCATCTGATAGGTGGCATGGGGATTGAACTCCTCTCCCTCATTCAGCAAGGTTGTGTGAACGACTACGAACTCAAGCGCTATAGCTCGATCACCCAAGGCTGTCTCGATGTGAAGATTCCTTTGTTGAAGACTCTCAGCCTACTCACAGGCGATTCAGATGGCTATGAAATCACAGCACTGGGCGAAACATTCTTGCAGAGGGTTCTTGGATGGGAAGACTGAAGACGCTGACAAAAGGTAGGCTCACAGAAGTGAGGGATGGCCATCTACTTCTGGGATCATTCGCCTCAGACATGGACATTGACGATGGATCTTCTGTCTTAGTTATCGGAACGAAGAGTCGTTTCCTTCGTGTCATCGGGGTGGACCGAGACCTAGTAGTACTTATTCGGGTGAGCTTCTCTCTGGAAGGGTTCACGGAATCCGCCAAGGAGGTCTTCTCAGAGATCAAGAGTCGATCGATAGCCATGGTTCATTCCACAGGGTTCTGCCCATTCGAGGATTCCTGTGTTTGGGAGGGGTATTTCAGTCCGGAGCCTAAGGACAATATTGAAGAGCTTGCTAGATGGATTGAAAAACGACCAAGTGTACTTGGTGTTGAGATCGAACGCCTAACCGGCGACTTCGGTGAGGCGTAGCCACGATCATTCAAGAGGGATTGTGAATTGGAGAGCTCAGAGCTGAAATCAACACGGGCCATCCTTGACAGGTTCAAGAAGGCGACGGAAGAAGCTAGCGAGCTCCTTAGAAACCAGGAATACCAGCAGGCCATGGCTCTCTACTACGATGCAAGTCGGTCGGCAGATGAGATGTGTGAGAGATTCATCAAACTGCTGATGAAGACGGCTCCGAGTAATGCGCACCGCATTCTTCTCGTCGAGGTCCTAAGCTGGAGACTGAGATACTACACCACCCAGTACGACTATCATCTGGCAGTGGCCCAGACGCTGAGCGGCCTACCACGCGAAGAGTGGATTGCTAGGCTCGAAACCATCCTTGTGCTTTCCCAGAGTCTTGTTGCCAAACTCCTACCGTTTCTAAAGGATGTGACAGATCCAGGAATCACGGGCCGCATCAGGCAGGTATTGACTGACTGGGTCTCTGGTATTCATGATCTGGTGGCAAATCTCCGTGTCTGGGGAATCCCTAGTGCCCAAGCAGCTCAAGTACTAGAATGGGCCTTCGACAATAGTATAGAAGCGCATCCCCTCGAAGACGAGTAGCATAACACATACAAGCCATTTCACTAGGTTTCTTTGGCCTGAGCCTCTATGTAGGCGGATGCCACTTCCGTGTCAGCCAGCTGATAGTGGCTATCCACATAACAGACAAGATAGTGATCGTTGTGTTTTATCACTATGGGAGTGGGGAACCTGTCGACGTCCTTGAGTACGTCAGATGGCACCTTCCAGTAGATCGTTTCCTTGCACACAGGACATTGCAACCATTTGAGTCCTTCAGACATTTGGCACCACCTGTTGATAAGGACGCAGGCAAGTTGGCAGCTTGAGTAAACGTACTGAAAAAGATTTCTTACACAGGCCTCTGATACATTCTGAGGGTCTGGATGTCGTCAAAGGCGAGTACTCAGCTGTCAAATGGTGCATATCTGTGGTCCAATACCGCGACATACAGTGGGTTTCTATTCGTCTTCTAGATCGACATCCCATGCCCCAGGATCCTCCAAGTCTGTGCTCAGTATAGGACGTTTTCTTCTTCTCACGTCCGATAGGTCGGTTCTGTCTGTGTCAATCACTAACTCCTCGGAGGTGCGGTCAAAGTATGCAGGGATCAGGCCCGTCTCAATACCTTTGAGTACAATCTCCCGGATCCTCTCAAACCCAAGCCCGGTGCTTTCTACGAGGCTAGATAGGGAAACAGCTAGCTCAGATTCCAGGGTTGTTCTGACGAATCCGATCAACACAAGCCTGAATATCTCCTTAATCTCGAAGTATTTCCGCCTGTCCACAACTCTCGCAACGGCCGCATCGATATAGCGGGCTGCATCGCCGAACTGGTATTCCGTCAACATGAGTGCAAGATTGATGAGCTCTTTTGCCCCGCCACGTATTGTTTCAGCGGCTGCGTGGATGAGCTGACGAGAGAGTTCCAGGTCGCCTCCGAGGATTGCAGAATAGGCACCGTCCAACAGCCGATTTGGGTTCTTCTCCTTCTCTGCTGCCAGAATATGTGCCTCGGCCGCTATCTGATGATCGATCTCAAACTTATCATGTTCGCCAATCTTAATCCATGCGTTTCCTGCGTTCTTCATGATCTCTGCTGCCTTGGTATACTCTTGGGCCAACATGCCGTGTTCATATGCTCGCTCGTAGCAATCGGCAGTCTTCGCGAACGATTCCCATCTCTGCCAACACCGTCCCGCTTCAAGGAAGAGTTCAAAGGCTTCTTGGTTCATGCCTTCTGCTGCACGCTGATTGGCTGTTTCCTCCATCTCGCGGCAGTCACCGGTCTCCATGGATTACTGGGCTCCCGATACTGCCTGCGGGACGGAGTGCAGGTATCTAAAGTTTTGCCACGAAATACTCTGGTTACCCTCTGACGACACCATCTTTCATTCGGAGAATCCGCTTGGCGTTCTTAACCAGGTCTTCATTGTGTGTGACTAAGACGACAGTCATGTCCTTCTCCTTGTTCAGTGCCGAGATGATCTTCATGATATTCTCGCCTGACTTCGAGTCCAGATTTCCAGTTGGTTCATCACAGAAGAGAACCGGCGGATGATTGACAAGGGCACGCGCGATGGCCACACGCTGCTGTTCTCCACCGCTCAGCTGTCTGGGGAAATGATCCCTTCTCTCCAGCATGTCGACCTCTCTCAGCACTTCCAGTGCCATGGACTCCTGCTTCTGTTTCGTAATCTCCTCATTGGGCCACAAGACGGCCTGTATGTTCTCAAATGCCGTCAGATCCTCAATTAACAAGAAGGCCTGAAAGACGAAGCCAATCTTCTGTGCTCTGACCTTGGGGAGGTCTCTCTCGCTTATCAGCGTGACATCGACTCCGTCAAGAAGAACCCGTCCAGATGTGGGCGCCTCAAGACCGGACATGACATGCAAGAGGGTTGACTTGCCGCAACCCGATGGCCCAACAACACCAACAAACTCTCCACGCCTGATCTCTAGATTGACATCCTTGAGCGCAGCGACGGTCTTTTTCCCTGATCCATACTCTTTGTTGACCTCTTCCACTTGGATTATTGCGTTTGGCACTTTCTATTCCTCCCTGAGAGCTCTCATTGGTGGTATCTTCATGGCACGATACTGTGCCAGTCCTAGGCCCGGTAGCTGCAACACAACCACTAGGAGCAGTGTGGTCAACATGGGGGCTACTGGAACTACAATCAGCCTCTGTATGTCCAAGAGGAACGCGATATCTCCGAAGTATGCTATCAATCCTAGAACCTCGATGCTGAGTTGAAACACGACAAAGAACGCGGCCAGAGCGACGAGGACAACTTCTCCTATGAGGAGTATCATTATGTCTTGATTGCCCCATGACACGCACTTCAGTATCGCAATATCTCTCCTTCTGAACTGACTGATCAGAATGGCATAGATGGTTGAAACAACGAAGGCCAGTATGATCCAGGGCCATTCAAGTCCTATAGGAGCTCCTGCAAGCTCCTTCCCAACTAGTACGTAGAGAATAGCATAGATTATGATGAAGGAGATGACTCTTCTCCTTGCTCTGAACGCGAATTTTACGCTCTTGAAGAATATTCTAAGATTCACAGTATCGCATCCTCCTAAACATGATGTGATGGCTAGGATGCTCTTGTTTGCAGCATTAAAGTGTCTTGCGGGTGTCTGAAAGAAATTACTCCTGCCTCTCACTCTGGACCAGATGAGGCATCCCATCAACCCAGAGCTCTTTCATAAGCAGATCCCGAATGGCCACCCGTATAGCCTCACTTCTACTAGGATACATACCCTCTTCTACCAGCTTGTCTATTCCCTTCACGTAGATTTCGCTCATCTTTACTGTGATCAGTCGCACTGTCTGGCCTCCCGGCTGGTACTACCCGGGTAATACCAGATATAACCTCTTTGTGGATATCTTCAGAAATGGACCGCTGGGCGCGAAATGGAAGCTGCGAAAAAAGGCTAAATAGGTTCCATCAGACTCGTCCTTGTCCGTCGATTACTTCACCGTGGGCACGAACGAGTGAAGTGGTCAGACAATCAACGATCCTATCATTTGAGGCTTGACTGTGTCAGAAGCGTTTCAGTACATGCGGAAGGTTGTTATGATTGGCGCCGGGGGCAGTGGCAAGACCGCGCTTGTCAATCGGTTCCTGACACATAAGTTCTCAGAGCAGTACATAGTCACCATCGGAAGCCAATTCGCTGTCAAGACGGTCGCGGTCGATAGGGACAATGGGAGTAGTGTCACCGTGAAGCTTCTGGTCTGGGATCTGGCTGGTCAGCAGCGCTTCGACTTCATCCGGTCTAGCTACTATAAGGGAGCAAAAGGTGCTCTGCTTGTGTTTGACGTGACACGAAAGAACACCTACGATGTCCTTCCCAACTGGATTGAAGAAACAGAGAATGCCCTGGGCCAGCGAATCCCCATCATCCTCCTGGCAAACAAGGTTGATCTGGTTGATGAACGAGTCATATCTTCTGACATGGCTCACCAATTTGTGGAGGAGAATGGACTCAACGGCTATCTCGAAACCAGTGCTCTCACGGGGCAGAATGTTGAGCACGCATTCTATCTACTTGCTAAGTCTAGCCTGAACTAGCATGTGCTACCGAAACCGATTTCTATGATTCTTGAGCTCACCATCTACTAGAGAACACAGAAACAGAGATGATTTTGATGGATTTTGAACTAGACATTAAGCTACTCGAAAAGCTCTGTAACGCATTTGGTCCAAGCGGTCATGAGCATGAGGTCCAGAAGGTTGTCAAGGAATACGGAATGAGCTACGCTGATGAGGTCAGTCAAGATCGCATGGGTTCAGTAGTGTTTCAGAAGGGTAATTCCGGCCCGAAGATCATGCTGGCTGGACATGTCGATGAGATCGGGTTTGTTATCACAAAAGTTGAGAAGAACGGTTTCCTCCGATTCCACCAACTTGGTGGATGGTGGGACCAGGTTCTGCTTGGTCATGAGGTCATACTCAAGCCGTCAGAGGGAGACGGTTTCATCACGGGGATAATCGGTGCCCCTCCCCCACACATTCTCTCTCAGGAGGACCGCAGCAAAGTGGTGACTAAAGACAAGATGTACATCGACATAGGTTGCCGTTCTGCTGATGAGGTGAAGGAGCTGGGTGTTCGTGTGGGTGACCCCGTTGTCCCCCATGCCAAGTTCAGGACGATGAAGCGGAAGTTCAAGGAGAAGAAGAAGAATGGCGCGGATGATGAGAAGATAACCCGCGAGGTGACTGTCGCCGCCTCTAAGGCCTTCGACGATAGGATTGGTGTCTTCATCATACTCGAAGTACTTCGGAAACTTGCCGAGGACAAGGCAGAGCTTCCCAATACAGTCTACTGCGTTTCCACAACTCAGGAAGAGGTGGGTCTTCGAGGTGCGAGGACTGCAGCTCAAATGCTACTTCCAGATATTGGATTCGCTGTTGATGTAGATATATCCGGAGACGTGCCTGATACTGAGGAGATTGTCCAGAAGATGGGAAAGGGCGTGTCGATATCAGCCGGAGATGGGTCTATGATTCCTAATCCCCGATTCAGGAGGTTTATCCTCGATATTGCGGAAGAGCATGATATCCGCCATCAGGCTGCTTTCCTGAAGTCGGGAGGAACAGATGCAGGTATCATCCACATCACAGGCATGGGGGCTCCCTCGGTGTTTATTGGGATTCCAACCAGACATATACACTCCCATCATGGCATCCTTGATCTGAGTGATGTAGAGAACGCAGTAACGTTGCTAGTTGAGGTTATCAAACGTCTTGATGAGAAGACAGTCAAGAGCTTCACAGAAATCTAGCAAGCATAAAGATGCGGGCGGCTAGAGGTTCTCCCTCTAGCGCTCTCTCTTCCCTTCAATGAACTCGTCTACTCTGTCTCTCGCCTCGAAGTCATCAATCTGGTATCGCGGGTGCTTGAAACTGTACGATGATATACTAGAGAGCTCTCCACCGATTCCTCTGTCCAGTCCTATCTTGATGGCACGAATGACATCAATGATGACTCCTGCACTATTTGGGGAGTCCTGCACAGACAACTTCAGGTTTAGGTCCAGGGGCAAGTCTCCAAAGGCTCTGGCTCGCATCGTGATATAGCAGACCTTGTTGTCTCCCAAGAATGGAACATAGTCACTGGGACCAATCTTGGTCGGCAGTTCGTATTTCACACAGCTTGTGACAGCCTCGGTCTTGCTAACCCTCTTTGATTTCAGGCGGTCCTCTACTTGCATGTTCTCGAAGTCAGTGTTTCCTCCGATGTTCAGCTGGTAGGTGTTATCTAGTACAAGCCCCCTCTTATCGTAGAGTTGTGCGAGAACTCTGTGCAGAATTGTAGCACCGAGCTGGCTCTTGATGTCATCACCCGCACAGGGTAGACCCTTTTCCTTGAAGCCCTTTGCAATGGGATCGTCGGGATCAGAAACGATGAACTCCGGTATTGCATTGATGAATCCTATTCCTGCATCGAGGGCGGCCTTGGCATAGTGTCTGGAGCCTTCGGCACTGCCTACAGGAAGATAGCTGACCAGAACATCCGCATCAGCCTTCTTCAACTCCTCAGCAACATCCACCGGTTCTATTTCGTCCTCATCATATGCGAAGAACGATTCTCTCATGTGGGGGGCTACTCCGTCGGAAATGGGGCCGGGTAGCACCTTCACGCCTGACTTCGGAAGATCAGGCGCAAACTTCCAGCAGCAGTTGGGCTCAGCCCAGATGGCATCTGCTATGTCTAGTCCTATCTTCTTCCTATTAGCCTCGAAAACTGCAACAAACTTCAGATCCTTGGGGAAATATCCTCCAAAATCAACATGCATTAGGCCAGGTATCTCTTCATCTGCCTTGGCGTTCCTGTAATAGTGTACGCCTTGTACTAATGCGGAGGCACAATTGCCAAGTCCTGCTATTGCGACACGAATGTCTCCCATGAGTATCTCACCGACTATTCTATGAGCATAAAATAGCTGGACCTTTTAAGACTATCGAGCTAGTCATCGGTCGATTCGTCGTCTTCTTTGTCTACATAGTCTGAAAAGAGAACCTTTCTAGCAGCGGCAACCGTCTTGGGTCCGATTCCGGATACCTCCTCCCATTCATCGATTCTCCTCACTACCTCAAAGGGGCTACCAAAGAGATTGAGTAGTGCTTTTGCCCTAACGACATTCACACTTGGGAAGCCTGCTATGAAGAACTCTTGCTCATCAGCCATGGAGTCTAGCCCCTTTCGTGTTCTCACAACCGGCAATCGGGTGCCACTCTCATCTTTATATCTGTCATCCGGAAATAGGACACCATATATGAGGCCAGCAGAATGGAGTGCATTGAAGCCCTCCAAGACCTCAATACCTCTCTCTTTTACACTCTCTATCAATGCATCAAAAGCGGAGGGGTGGATGTAACTCACTCGTTCCATCGTAACCATGAATGGTTTGTTCTTTGACTTGTTGCTCTTGAAGGGAATGTATACACACCCCTTGACCGGGTCTCTTCTGATCGAGAGGACATTCTCAATCAAGAGGTAGGGTTTCTCGTATTCGAGAAGAGCATCCATCTGCTTCTGAAATCGCGGCACACCCGCTGCACTCCCCTTCAGCGTGTTGACGAGGTCGTTGACCGTCTTTCGCTCGATTGCGATTCCCTCTGGACCTAGAACATCGCCAATAGGGATCTTCTGTATCGTGTATTGTATCTCTTCCTTATCCAGCATTGACATCAAGTGCTTTACGGAGTTCATCCGTTTGCCGCCCGTCTCATGAACGTCGATGACAACGACAGGCACGTTACCAAACAAATCAGTCTGCATACCTAGTCCTCTTCAAATAGGGTCATAACAGCAGCCATGGATACTTCCCTCGCAAGATTTCCGTCGTCTGACGATCCGATGACAATTGCATCGCCATCTTCAGGTCTTAGGCTGTCAGTTATGAGGAGTGTTTCTTCTGGGTAGGTGCTCAGTATGTTGAAATCATCCGGCGGCATGAGCAATAGTCCTTCTTTCATCACGAGAGTTGTGGCTCCGGCATTGCCTGCGCCCCCTTGAATGATTGCCTCATCTCTCTGTCTGATGCCGTCCACAACTGACTCTGCCTTTCCTTTGACTATGTTGGCGAAGGACTGTTTGAAGACGGTCAGGTTGCCGACGTTCAAGAACAGGCCTAGTGGCACATCATTGGTCAGGTCCTCAAAGAGCGAAGCGCCCTCTGCCGTCAGTTTTTGTCCCTGTCTTCCTTCGGGTGTGATATATCCACTGTCTGCCAGTCTTCTGAGTAGCGTCCTGACACTGCCCTCCCCTATCGACATGTTCTCGCAGAGCTCATATCTGCCTAGGGGCTGCTGCCGGCCTATCATCACCGTTGCCACGGCGACATGGTACGGTTTGAAGACAGGGGGAACTCTCCCGTCCGCCGGTAATGCTAGTTCAGTGAGTGTGTCTTTCCAGTGCACGACGAGCCAAACTCCATAGTGCTCTCCACCCGGCCTGTATTTTACTCTTCGGTCCATTCCAGCCGGTCATCCTGCATTGACCATATCGATACGCCAAGGTCCTGCTTGATGGCGGCTTCCAGTCTTGGCACTGCTAGGGGTAGTAGCAGGGCATTGGACAGAATGTGGACGATGGTGAACGGGGCTCCCGAAAGGACTGCTATCCAATATGGGATGCCAAACGCGAGTGAGTAGCCTGCATTTGTCAATAGATCGAAGATCAGCGTTGTGAAGGAACCCACTCCCGCCAACTTGAGCCTCCCAGGCCGACCATGCGAACTCACGATTTCACCTTTGCCCAGAACGGCCGCAGTTGCACAGACATAGCTCCAACCGATGACTTGGAATATCCAAATCTGTGGGATGAAGCCCCCCCAGGGGTTGATCATCCCGAAGACCAATGACATCAGTAGAGCGACCCAGATTCCCATATTGAGGCCGAACACATATGCCGTCACGAAGAGAATGGTTGTCCCGAATTCTACACTAGGGACTGCCACCAATGCATAATTGCCCACTAGGGCAAGGGCTGTCATCACGGAAGCGAGGGCAACCCATTTGCTCCTGGAGATGTATGTGTCTTTCTCCTCTGACATCTTCAAGCCTCCATGATTACTTCTTCGTGATGAGGGCCGCGCCCACTAGGAGCACCGCGGCAATGCCCGCTCCTCCTAGTCCTACAATCATGAAAAGGAGGCCTAGCGGAACAGGCTTGACCGGTTCTTTTATCGATGACAATTCAAGGGTCAGGATGTAGGGCACTCCGAAGGAATATGATGTGTTGCAGAACACTAGAACTCCTGTTTCTAGGTCATACGCGAGTTCTGTCTGTTGAGGCGCACCAAACTCAACTGGGTCTTGAACATAGTCGAAGAAGACGCACTCGTGGGTGTGATTTGAAGCATCTAGTTCCCTCAGCGAGACCTGTATGGAGCCATTCATGTAGTTTCCACTCTTGCGCGCAGCTGCCTCTTGAGCGGTCTCGTTCAGACGTTCGACAGCCTCTGGGTCGATGGGAATAATTAGCCCCGGGAAGAATGGAGTCTTTCCCCATACACCAAGCACCAGTTCGATTCCGATTCGGGTGTTATTTGCCTGTGTAGTGAGATTTCCTATTGTGAGATTGCCAGCTATCTCTGGACTCACAGAGGTAACCTCATACTCGACCTTTGATCCCTTCTCCGCAAGCCACGTCTCGGATCCTGACCAGCCCCACGCAAAAGGGACTGATGGACTATCGATTACATTCCACTCAATGATTGTATTGCCATTCTGTGAGGGTATTAGGCATTCGTGGTAGTTGACCGGGAGGAGCACTATCGCCAGCGTCAATGTTGCCCATATGGCTGATTGTCTGATGATGTTGCTTGGCAAAGATATCTACTTCCTCACTGATAGTCGTAGAACGATCAAGAACACAACTGCTGCCAATCCTACTAGGGGAAGTCCGAATAGAAGGGACCTGTCGATTTCGCCCGGCGTTGTGGTGGTGGTTGCGGTTGTTTCTGCGGGTCCAAAACGCCATTCAATGGTGTCCCCATGCTCAACTGAATAGTGATTTGCAGCTACAGACCCAATATCACCGTTGACCCAATACTGCCACCAAAGACCAAGTTCCGGATCATTTGCAACGCTAGCGATGGAAGTCACGAAAGCCATGTTTCCATACCATTCGTACTCAATATCGACAACTTCCTCTGTCACGTTCAGTACTGTAGAGCCCTGCAATTCCTCATATGAACTGAGTGTCCCATTCCCGAAGTCAAGTATCAGACTCAGGTTATCTGCGTCTGCAATCCTAATTCCCTCAGTCTCTGTTCTGACCGTCATTGGTACCGTGAGTGATAGTACTGCCACCATTATTATGATCAGATGCATCCGCACGATTATCCACCAGTTGTAGGATTGGTTAACCTACAACCTCTTGGAATCGGATTTAAGAATTGTCATTGGTCAGAGTGCAGCCTGACGTCTGGAATGCTGCTGTCATTCGGGAGCCTTTGAGATACGGGTCGCTGGATATGTGAACTCTGCAAGGGGACCAAGTTAAGAACGAACGCGATTGCACGCCGCATACGCGATGTTTCTTAAAGAGAGTTTACCCAGACGACTTTCCGCTCCATGGAGACTGACTCTCCAGCCGAAGGCGTTCATATGACATTCAGTTATGCGTCCCCTTCAAGTCCTATCAGGATATAGACGATTCTTCGAAAATATACGTTTTGGCGGCATATCCTTCTCTCTCTTCACCGAAGAACCTAAAACTATCTGAACTCCGACAACTCTTGTTTGTTGGTCTTGCGGTGACTGCTCTTGAATGATGATAAGTACAAGCGACTGGACAGAGGGTTTCTCTTCGTCTTTGAGGGCATTGATGGCGCCGGCAAGACCGTGGTTGCAGATAGGATATCTCAGGAGCTGACATCAGAAGGATTCGACATTGTGCGTCTTCGAGAGCCGACCAATGAGAGCCCGTGGGGTCAGGAGATTCGGCAGAGGTCGCCCGAAGGAGAACTCAGTCCGGAGGAGGAGCTTACCCTCTTCATTAAGGACCGCCGGTGGCACGTCAGAGAACGGATTCGTCCCGCATTAGAGCAGAACAAAATCGTCCTATTGGATCGCTATTTCTTTGCGACCGGGGCCTATCAATCAGTCAGCACAGGTATCTCCTGGCAAGACATTCTGAGAAGAAACCGTGTTGAGATATCTCCTCCTGAACCAGACCTAGTATTTGTTCTGGATCTTCCTGCCGAGGAGGGTCTCTCTCGTATCACTGGTCGAGGCTGCAAGACAAACAAGCAATTCGAACAACTTGATCGTCTGGTCAGAGTCCGTCAGGCCTATCTGGAGATGAGCCGTGAAGACGAGGCCAACTACTGTGTTGTGGATGCGGTAGAACCTCTGAAAGATGTGGTGGGCCGAGTTCTATCCAGAATCCATCAGGAACTGTCTGAACACGTCATATAATCGAAAACCCAATTCGCGGTCGAAAAAGTGACAAGCTTTTTTAGATAGACAACGTGCATCGTATTGAGAAATATCTCCCCGCAGGCCTTGCCTCAAGGGACCGGGAGTAAGAAAAGAATGCCCGTTGCGATGCTCTTAATCGATTGGGACAGTAAGATTGGCGCCGTTTTGAAGGCGAAAGTCCCGGATGACTTTGCGGACTACTACCGTGAAGACCTGAATACTGAAGCCATGAGGATCTTCACTTCACACGCAATGGGTGATGCCACTGCGGGATTCTCTACTCTCAGCGTCAGAGTAGGCGGTGAAGAGTACAATGTGGCCTCCTACTACACTGGGATTGTGCGAGAAGAGGAGCAATACTGCGTCTCTCTCTTGCTAACACCATCTGAAGATCCTAAGACGTATGAGGCTGCCATCACATCCGTGGTGTCTCCCATCACAAATGCAGTCATATCCATGACAGATGCAGAACTTCAGGAAGAACTCGACAACACGTATCGAAGAATCATACGTCTAGCCGGTATGACAGATGAGAGTCGTTTGGCGCGCTTGTTCTACGATGAGGTCTCTCGTGCTGTGTTTCCGAAGCTCTGGAAAGGTGGCATCTCCAAAGAGGATTTAGAAGAGTGGCTCAAAATGGTCACTGGGCTTCCCAGTGTCAGTGTTGACTCGATACTCTCTCCATTCGAGGAGTTGGGCTTGGTCAAGAGCGAGTGGGTTGACGAGATTGGCCGGACTTGTGTGTTCATGATCAAAGACCTTGAGGTCTTCAGAGCTCCACCTCTCACTGCGATGGAATCCGCAGCCGAGATTCTGGATCCTGAGCTTGCTGCTCAGTACAAGGCAGAGGTACTGGAGTTTCTCACGGAATGGAAGAAGACACCTGAAGATACAGTGGCTATCGCTGAGGTACTCGCAGATCCGGATTGCTATGATGTGTTGACCGAACTCCGGACCCGCCCAGTGAGCGTTGCGGAGCTGGAGGCATCCCTTGGTATTCCTCCCAAGGAGCTCAGAGCTGCAATCGAGACTCTCAAGAAGTACCGTGTGATCTCAGAAAAGAGGCGGAAGGGCGCCTCTGGCGAGTTTGACAAGTGGCTCTTCCTGCTGAACGACATCCGAGTACGGCTCTTCTTCCCTGAGTACTTCCTTCAAGATCTCATCACCGAGCTTGAGAAGACCCCAGATGACTCTCGTGCTCGAGAGATGGTCCACCAGCATCTGCGCCTCTTGCGAGACAATTTCCCAAGGTGAAAGAGGCAATCTGCACAGGTTATGTCCGGTCTTTCATTCGCTTCTGACGGGACTGAAGAATAGGTCTCCTATCCATTCTTTACTCCGATACTAAGACATGACGGGCTATCTCAACCAAGGTAGAAGACAGGCAAAGTTCTTATGTGGTGAATGTGTTCAGAATACTGCGGTTCCGAGTTTGCTCGGATTTCCGCATTTCGAATGCTCAAATGCAGGGCGTGTGAATTCCCCGTCGGAAACTCGCATTCGCAACATTGGTCCCAAAATTTGAGTTTCTAGCATTGGTCCCCTTGCAAGATCCCCTTGCAAACTTGCGCATACTGAATTCTTTCGTGCGCCTTGTGATTGGGCTGGTCTATATGACCTGACGGATGCGGAAGGTTCGCCACTACGGCCCTTGGCCTGGCGAGCCCCGCTCCTACATTTTGGAAGCAGAGAGTCTGATAGTGCTTGGCAGATGACGAATCATCTCAGGCACGACTTGACAAGGAGAATGAATTGATTTCGTCACAGGCCTCTACTTCTCTATCGCCTTTCGAAAGTATAGGAGAGTGTATACCTCTCTGTAGCCTAGTTTGTGATAGAGCGAGATAGCCGGTTCTGCCTCACTATGCACTAAAAGGGATGACCTAGTTATCCCCATGTCAGCAGCTCTAGCCAAGACCGCTTTCAATATATGGGTTCCAAACCCTCTACCTCTGTCCTGTGACGCGACCCCAAAGCCTTGGATCAACAGGTTCTTTTCCTCCGATGCTTCCCCCTTGTCCAGTAGACGCCCGTGGCAATAAGAGACTATTTCTCCATTGTGAGTCCCTACTAGACTGAGTTCTCCAACGAAATCGTCCCGTTTTCTCAACTCTTCGTAGAAGTCGGAGGTAACAGGCACATAACGGAAGTGGCCCTCGAAGAGTCGATTCTGTAAGTCCGCCCATTGGGACGAATCCACGCCCTCTGCCTTCCTGATCTCATATTCGGGAATGGCTGTGGGGTGAGTGAAATTCCGAAGACTACGCAATACCATTCTCTTTAGCCCCCCAACCTTGACACATCCCCAGTTCTTCGCGGCATTGATGGCATATTCTCTGAAGCTCGGGACGATGCATACAAAGGCATCGAAGTCTTTCTGCTGATCCATGGACTCTTCAAGCAGAGCGGTACCTATCCCTTGCTGTCTGAAATCTGGATGGACATGAAGGCGCATCAACAACTCCCCCGTCCTGCGTCTGTCTGGGAAGAACACCGATGAACCGATGAGTCTGCCCTCGGAATCTCTGGCAAGAATTGCATTCTCTTCTGGCTTACTCCCGTGTCTAGAAAAGAGAAGCCGTAAGTAATCCCCATCGATATCCCGATGATCCGTATCATCTTGGCTAGTCACTGCGTTATATAGGTCTGCAAGATCTTCAAGCATATCATTGGAGCCTTTCTCAAGCGATATCATCCCACTCACATTGATACCGCTCCCATCATGGGATATTAGCCTGATGGACGGCTCCGCTATTCGGTGCCTTGGATATGACTGAGATAACAATGAGTCCGTCAAGGATTGATTTACATATACATTGAAGGAAGATTCCCAAGGATAGACCATCTTCGTAGCATCGGTGAACAGGCCTTGATTCATAACACGTTCCTAGTCCGTGTCTCCAACAACAAAGTACTCGCATCGACCCAGTATTGGCCAGTGGATGTTGAACCGGAGGAGATTGCAGAGTTTATCGAGACCAGGTCAGATCTGCGGTCAGCCGATACCTCCATGTCTGAGATTCCTCTGATAATCGGTGACGACAAGTACCACGGTGTCGAAGTAGTCCGAGACCTCCTCTTGGTGTTCGTAACAGATACCAGTGAAGATGAACATTCCATCTTTGAACGGATGGAGGATGCGGTCAAGCCCCTGAGAAGAACACTTGAGAAGAAGGGGCTGGACGAGCTGGTCGAACACTACGAGGCTCTCATCGAACCATCCGTCACTACCCGTCTGAAGATTGCTCTTGTCGGGGAGGGTGGTGTTGGAAAGACAACGACCCTGCACCTACTGCTCGGCGATACACCTCCAAAGCAATACGTCCCCACCATAGCTCTCAATCTGGAAACCGTGGAGAACATCCGCTTTGGGAACTACAGCCTCGTTTTGTGGGACTTCGCCGGCCAGGAGCGGTTCAGAACGCTCTGGCGCTTCTACTTCCACGGCGCAGATGTCATCTTCTTGGTGTGTGACTCTACGCTGAGGAATGTTATCATCAGTAAGGACATCCTGAAGCTGATACGCCGTGATGCTCCCAAGGTCCCTGTCTTTGCCCTAGCAAACAAACAGGACAAGCCCAACGCAATGAAGCCTGAGGTCGTCCACAAGATATTGGGGATTCCTACGTATCCCATGGTGGCAATTGACAAGGAACGCCGTGACGAAATGCTGAGGATTCTGATGAACGCTGCAGCCCAGTATGTTGGGGTAGTGCTTCCTGACCTTCCTGCAAGCGAGCTCCTGAGATTCAGCGATGAGGCTGCTGAGAGGGCTGCTGTGGTTGACCTTCGAGGGGAAGATGAGGAAGAGGAGTACGAAACGGTTGAGGTCATCGAAGAGGTGTATGTGGACGAGGACGGTCACATCATCGAGGACACAGACGACTACGAGATCATCGAAGAAGTCGTTGAGGAAGTGGAGATTGAACCCGGTGAGGAGCTGGATGTTGAAGATATTGATGTGGCGCCCGAGGAGCCTGCAGTCCCTGAGACCAGCACCGATTTCGTGATAGTCGAAGAAGATGAGACCGAAACTGCGGAGGAGATTGTTGAAGAACCCCCTGTTTCTGGAGATATCCCAGAACCTGCATATCATTCCTCCACTGAGTTGGTTCCTGTCGAAGAGGAATCTGAAGCCGCCTCTGAAGATGAGGCTACATACGAGATAATCCCGATTCAAGAGGAAGAGGGAGAGGCAGAGGAACAGGCAGAGGAACCCCCCACTGAGACTCCTGAAGAGGAATTCGACGTGGAAGTGGAGGATAAGGGTGCCCCTGCGGAGATATCAGTTGAAGTATCAGACGAAGCCAAAGAAGAGGTGGAGGAGGTACCAGAACCTCCATCTGAGGAGGAGATGACTGACGAGCTGCGCCTCGTCAAGGATATCCTCTCCGAAAAGCTAGATGCAGACGACATAATTGCGGAGGAAATAGACCGGACAGCTCCGGATGACCTCGATATTGCTCTCGATGCGCTGAAGTGTGAAGAGACTGTGAGCCCGAACGGAACAGAGACTGAGGCTCCGGATGAACTGAGAGAGGATGAGCTTCTAGACCTCGATAGAATCTTGGGGCTCTTGGACGACAAGACTACACCCCCGCCAGATGACACAGAATCCGCTGAGAAACCGGAGAGTGTAGACGAAGATACCCTTGTTGAGCTTGAAGAGATAATCGACCCCAAAGAATCTCATGACTAGGCTGCTCAGTTCGAGGTCTATAGCTTCTGCTCAGCTTCTTGCCGTCTCGGAAGACTCAATTGAAGGGATATTTCTCAACTAGTGTTAGGGAACAACCGTTGAAGATAGAAGACGTCGAAACTAACGAGAATGTGTCAGAGGTAACAGTGAGGGTCATCTCGAAGGCTCCGCCCCGAATCATACGGACCAGAGGAGGACGGAAGACACAGCTGACCGAACTGTTGGTTGGAGATGAGAGTGGCACCATCATTCTGACCCTGTGGGGATTTGGGGAGGGCTCCGATCTCATGACTGGCGACGTTCTCAAGATTACTGATGGCTGGGCTAAGGAATGGAAAGGAAAACCGCAGCTCTCTCTTGGACGGTCTGGCAAGATGGAAGTCATCGAGGATGATGGAACCGTTCCTGAGGTCTCAGAACTTATGGGGCGAATGGATCAGTCGGGCTCCGAGCCGAAAGCCGAGTCAGATTGATTGGTGGGTGCCCGCGTTGCTTCAGGGATACCTCTCAGGCCCAATAATACACGAACATCTTCAGAAGAGAGATTTCTACACAGTCGTGGTTGAGACGCTGAGAGATAGGGACATAGAGGTCTTCGCGCCACAATTCCTCGTTCCAGCAGCCGCCCGAGAGATATACTTACGTGATGTCCAATGGGTGCGACAATCGGATTTCCTCGTGGGTGAAGTCAGTAACCCGTCTTTAGGCGTTGGAATGGAGATAATGCTAGCCATCGAACTGAAGAAACCGGTGTTGCTCTTCAGGCAGGCCGAAAGCCCAAGACTGTCTCGTATGGTCTTAGGCGCAAAAGGGAAGGTTCTCTTTGTCTACAAAGAAACTGGTGACGTCGAATCTGTCCTTCGAGACATCGACTTCGAGAACCTGACGGTCAGGGAATGTCCTCACTGCGACTCGGAGGTTTCCATGAAGTCAGATGATGACTACGTATGTGTTCTATGTGGGCAGACCGCGGATTAGTTGGTGTATCAGATGGGGAAGGAGATCGATATCCAGTCAAGCGATAGACCGCGAATTGCACTTCTGTTGATTCTCTCTGTTTCCATGGTTTCGAGTGCGAGCATTCTGATACGCCTTAGTCAGTCGCACCCACTTGTCATCGTATTCTGGCGAACGCTCCTTGGCGCAATACTGATGGCATCTCTTGGCCTGATAAGAGGCGACTATACAAGGCAGGCCCGGGATACCGTGCGCCAGAACTGGAAGTGGTTCGTAACGATAGGACTCTTCCTATGCCTTCATTTCTCTGCTTGGTTCACCTCATTGTTTCTGACGACTGTGGCTGCAAGCGTGGTATTGACAGACAGCTCACCAATCTTCACAGCGTTGCTGTCCACTTTCGTGCTAAAAGAGAAGCTCGGGGCCAAATCTTGGGCTGGGACTCTCATAGCTGTGTTAGGAGCGATTCTCCTGGCTTGGGGGGATCTCACATCCACAGGCTATGGAGCCCTCAGTGGTGATTTGCTGGCTCTACTCAGTGCACTCTTCTTGGCCCTGTACTTCATCGGAGGCCGCAGATTTGCTCGTGGTGTACCTATCACAGTCTATACATCTATTGTCTATGCCACCGCATCTCTGTTTACACTAGTGCTCTGCCTCTTACAGGGAGTCAATGTTGTTGTTCTTGAATCAACAGAGATGATTCTGTTTTTGGCTCTGGCCATCTTCCCTACAGTTCTTGGACATTCTGTGAACAACTATCTTCTCACATTGGTTCCAGCATATCTGGTATCTGCTGCAGTCCTAGGCGAGCCCATCGGTGCAACACTGTTGGCGGCTGCCATATTGAATGAAATCCCGCCACCAATCACCTTTGTTGGATTTCTAGTCATACTTGCAGGTATAGCTCTGGTTCTCACAGACCTTGCCCGTAGGACCCGAGGAAATGGATTAGCCCTTGATGACACCCATGGGTCTTAGCCTTGCCACCATGGTGGCAATTCCTGCCTCGTGCGATACCCGGACAACTTCGTCAACATCCTTGTATGCCCCTGGCGCCTCCTCTGCTATGCCTACTGCTCTGGGTGCACGAACAAGTATTCCCTCGCTGGCAAGCCGCTTCTGAACATCCTTGCCGTAGAAGTCACGCTTGGCTTGCGTACGACTCATGACTCGACCGGCTCCGTGGGCAGTTGAACCAAAGGTGAGTTCCATTCCTCGTGGATCGCCTCTGAGGATGTACGAGGCGGTACCCATCGTACCTGGAATCAGGACTGGCTGTCCAATCTTCTTGTAGAGCTTGGGTGTTTCAGGGTGGTTCGGTGGGAATGCACGAGTTGCACCTTTTCTATGGACTACCACCTTCTTGCGTTTCCCGCCTATCTCGTGCTCCTCAACTTTTGCCATGTTGTGAGCAACATCGTAGATCAAATGCATGTCCAGGTCTTCTGGGGACTGTCCAAAGACTCGACCGAAAGTTTCCCGTGTCCAGTGCATCATGGTCTGTCTGTTGGCCCACGCATAGTTGGCTGCAGCGCTCATCGCTGCAAGATATGACTGTCCCTCGTCAGATGTCACAGGAGCACTGCATAACTCTCTGTCGGGCACCTCTATGTTGTACTTCTTCATTGCCCTGGTCATGGTCTTGATGTAATCGCTGCACACTTGGTGGCCAAGACCGCGGGACCCACTGTGAATCATCACCGTGATCTGGCCTTCTTCCTCGATCCCCATGGCCTTAGCTGCTTCTTCGTCATAGATTTCATGAACCGCCTGTACTTCGAGGAAGTGGTTGCCAGATCCGAGAGTTCCAACCTGTCTGTTACCGCGCCCCTTTGCATGAGCTGATACCTTGGATGCATCGGCTACCTCTAGACTCCCATTCGCCTCGGTATGATCAAGATCCTCCTCCCAGCCATAACCGTTCTCTATGTTCCATCTTGAGCCAAGATTGAGGACCTCATCTACTCCGCCTTCGTTGCGAAGATTGACCTTGCTTGTGCTGCCGACTCCACTGGGAATGTTGTCGAAGAGTCTATCCACTAGCTCTCGTAACTTCGGAGTTACGTCATCTTCTCTGAGATTGGTCCGAAGCACACGAACTCCACAGTTGATGTCGTAGCCTACTCCGCCTGGTGAAATGACGCCCTCGTCATAATCTAGGGCTGCCACACCGCCTATCGGGAATCCGTATCCCTGATGACCATCGGGAAGAACAATACTCTTCTCCTGGATTCCTGGTAGACAAGCAACATTGGTGCTCTGCTTTAGCGTGTTGTCTTGCTGCATCTTGTTGATCAGGGTTTGTGATGCGTAAATTCTCACAGGCACTCTCATACACGGTTGGGTGCCCTTTGGTATTTCGTAGAGATTCTCACCAATCTTCTTAACGTCCAAGACTATACTCTCCTCTCTGGAACAATCGCAACAATCCCAGAATTCGCTTTAAGACTTATGAAACATCGCTTATGTGAAGTCTGTAGAGTCATGTCTGTCCAGTGTCAGGGAAAACGACTATCACAGTATCTCGCTTCTCTGTGTCTTCCATGCAAATGGTATAGCATCTCATCAGTGATACGATGCCGGTGGAGAAAGAAAGCCGGTCGAACTTCTATCACTTGGCCGAGGCCATTACGGCTCTATTCGATGAGATGATTCAACTTGTCCAGAAGCTTGTCGAATCCTTTCAGCGAACTCAAGTCGAGGTCTGGGTCAATGAATTTCCGAATTTCGACGATCTCTTCCTCCTCCACATCGTGGAAGAGCCAGAATTCAGGTTCTTTGACTTGTTTTGTCGTTGCCAAGAGAAAGCTCACTCCAAATGATACTCTCACTATATACTTCGCGTTTTGCCGATATAACTTCTTTGATACGGGTTTTGTCGAAATACAGTTCGTACAACATCGATTGGCTGTTCCCGTGTGCGCTTGCCAGTCTGCTGGTCTTCTCTAAAGGTGCTAGGAACCGGTCTAGTAACACCTAAGAGCGAGAACGCCAAATCATTATTAACTCCCGATATGATTACGGGGACGCAATGTACGGAACGCAGGATTGGGTGCAAGATAATGAAGATTGTAGTCACAGGCCCATATGAATCGGGAAAGAGCTCCATTGTTCATCATATAACCGATGGTGCATGCATCAATGTTGAGCGCAACGGTACCACTATAGCTATGGATCATGGTGTTGCCAACGTGGATGGCATGAGTGTGTTCCTATTTGGAACACCGGGCCTTCTACGATTCAGGACAATGCGGAAGATTCTCAGTTCTGGTGCTGACGGTATCATATTCGTTGTGGATTCAGTCGATGAGGAATCCGACGCCAGAGCCAGACTCTTCTTCAGAGAGATTGCATTCTTCCTTCCCGGAGTTCCCTGTGTCGTTGCGGCAAACAAACAAGATCTTGCGAGTGCACGGCCTGTTGACAGACTACGTGAGAGTATGAGTTTTCTTGTTGGACTGCCAGTCATCCCCTGTTCAGCTAAGACAGGGGAGAACATTGACAATGTACTGCGAACACTGCTCTATCTCTCTATGATGCAATGGTGCTCTGTGTTCAAGAAGATGGCTGAGTATAGTGGTTCATCAGATGGACTCAGTCAATTGATGGACGACCTAAACATGGATCGAGAGCAGGTTGTTGGCTACCTCAGGCGTTTTGAGCTCCGTAAGCTACTTGAGGTTCAAGTCGGAGACGAAGAATTCAAGGTCCGAGAGGAAGTCCGACCAATACTGGAGAATCCAATGACCCTGATGCGCCGATAGTTCACAAGCAGAAAGAATCAAAAGCGACCTTAATGCGCTCAAGGCACAGACAATGGATGTGACATGCCCATGAGTGAGGAAGACAATTTCGATGACATAGATCCCGCAATGCTGCTGGAGCAGGCTGCAGACTTGGAGGAATCTGGCAATAAAGAAGATGCTGCCAAGATGTACAATGAGATCGGGAATATCTACATGTCATTTGCAGAATATGAGGAGGCACACGATTGCTTTGACCGTTCTCTCACTCTCTATAAAGAACTAGACGATGAAGTGGGCATGAGTGATGCTCTCTACAACCTGGGTGTGGCACAGATCAACTTGGAGCAATGGGCGGAGGCTGCTGAAACCTGCAAGACGGCCATGGAGAAGTTTGAGAAGTTGGGCAACGAAGAGGGGAAGGCTGACTCTGTCTACGCTCTGGCACTGGCCAATCTGGGCCAAGGAGACTTCGATGCGGCCATGGACCTGTTCAAAGATGCTCAGAAGTCGTACAAAGCAGCTGACAATCAACAAGGCGTTGCCAGCACCATGATGGACATGGGTAACGCATACGCTGACAAAGAGGATTGGGACAACGCCGTCAAGATGTTCAAGAAGGCCTTGAAGGTCTACGAGGAGATTGATGACAAGGCCGGCAGAGCCGATGCTCAGTCTCTTTTGGGAGATATTGCGGAGCTCCAAGGTAATCAGAAAAAGGCTGCTGAGTATTTCACTGATGCTGCAAAGTTGTACCTCGAGGCTGAGATATACGAGTTCTCTCGAGAGGTTGTCGAACGGGCAGAAAGCAAGATGTGGGACATTCCAAAGTCCACCCGCCGTCGACTCAGAAAGGTGATCGATGACGTCATCGACGCTCTTCCTGAAGAAGAGGAAGAGGATGAAGACGATGAAGATGACTTCGATGAAGACCTCCTGTAGCGACATAATCCATATGCATAGCTGAGCACGAATGGCAGTCCTGACTACCTCAAGAAAAAGGCTATTTGATTACGGCTCCTCCGCTTTGCTACAAGGAGCTTTGAGACGTGCGAGGACCGTATCCCGCAATTGCTGCGTTCATATTAGTGCTGCTGTGTATGCCAGGTTTCCTACTTCTGGCGGACAATCCTCACCAAGCCTCTCTGCGGGTCGAAGAAGAGACTTCACGGGTCAGTCGACACACTCTCTCGGCAAACGCTTCCTCGCTGGCGCCTCTCAGGCGCATCACCTATGTGGCTGATGATCCCCTGTCCTACAGAGATGAGTTCTCCTACATGGCAGCAGTCCCGAGTTCTGTCTTCCGTAGCGGTGGGACAACCTACATGGCGCCGCTGATACTCAGTCAGAACTCCCAGTCGGAGATATGGTTGTCAGAAGACTGGGCCAGGTATACGTCGGATGACGGTGGAATCACACAGACGATGATTGTTGGAGACCTCTCTGAGGCAGTTGCCAAAGAGATCAAGCAGAGGACTGCGACCTCGATATTCCCGTGGATTCGTGGTACTTCCTCGGCTCAGATTGCAGCCGAGCTCGCCGTGGCAGACTGGCAAAGCTCAAACATAGGCGTCTTCGCTCTCGCTCAGGACTCCTTCGAGAGCCCTTCAATCTCAGGAGGGAACGCGGAACACACCTTCAACAATGATGAGGTGACCACATATACGCCCGACGTGACAGTTTCCTCGATGGTCCCCGTTGACGTGGCCTTCACACCTCCATCTGCGTGTGGCTGGATTGAGGCCTCCATCAACTGGACCGGTAGCGCGTACTTCACCCATACGCTTGCGGACCCTGATGGTCGGATAGTGGACTACTCCGTCTGGACGCAGACCTACTGGGAACGTTTTAGTCCTCAGCTGGATGCGCCTGTCCCCCTGAAGTTCTGGATTCCCAAGACGCTCGATGGTGAATGGACTCTTCGCCTCTACCCTCAGACCTCAATTACTAGCCCCCTTCCTCTAGACTTCATTCTCACATACCACCCCAGCTTCAGTCATCAGTTCACCGTCGGGTCTGACGCATCATCTCTGCATATCGATTTGGGTTGGGATAAGACAGCTGCAGACCTCAATCTTGCCTTAGTGGACCCATCCGGCCGCCTTGTTGACTGGGCACCCTCCGGCAGTGTCATATCTAGTCCTAGTTCGGCAACAGTTGACATAGAATATCCCATGGCGGGGACATGGACGGCCATCGTGGC
>SDNO01000254.1 GCA_004524435.1 Candidatus Thorarchaeota archaeon
AGAGCACGGAGGACCACCCATGTAAAGGTAACGCGGGACTGGCCCCAACGGGATGGCTGCAGAGCTAGAGGAGAGAGTGACACTGCGAGACCCGAGGGGCCCAGAGGAATGTTTATGTGTACGTAAGAATATATCGTATACGATTCATGATGGATACCGTCACCGCAAGGCTGCCAGATGAGATGATCAAGAAGCTGGAGCTCATAGCGAAGGAGGAGCAGATCGACAGGTCGGAGTTGATCCGAAGGGCGCTGGACATAGGGATACAGCGATTTCTGTTGGAGCGAGCACTCAAGGCATATCGGGAGAGAAGGGTGTCCCTGTGGAAGGCCGCATCCATGGCGGGGCTCCCCCTCAGGGCTATGATGGATGAGGCAGACAGAGCGTCGATACCCATCGCATACGATGAGGAAGACTTGGAGCGTGACCTTCGTCTTGTCAGAGAGCATCAGAGTGGTCAGTAACGCAAGTCCCTTGATTTATCTGGCCAAGGCCGGACGGCTCTCGCTCTTGAGGGAGCTGTATCAGGAGGTCTTGGTCCCTGAAGAGGTGTTCAGAGAGGCTGGCGAATCAGGTGGGTCGCCGGATGCGTTGGTGATAGCCTCTGCAAGGGATGACGGGTGGATACATGTTACAGCTCTCGAAGAGAGTCACATGGAGCTATTGGCTAAGAGTGCAGGCATTGAAACTGGAGAAGCTGCATCTATCTTGCTTGCCAGACAAGAGAGAGTCCTGCTTCTCATAGACGACAAGATGGGACGGGGTGCCGCAGAGGTACTTGGCATCGAGTGTCTTGGAACCGTGGGGGTGTTGCTCCAAGCGGTATCCGATTCGATCCTCCAATACGAGGAGTTTGGGAGAGTCCTCGATAGAATGATTGACTTGGGATTTAGGCTGGACTCCAAGGTCTATAGGCGAGCCCTGAGCATTGCGGAAAAACTCGCTGAGGAATAGTCCATCTGCAATGCATGTACGCAGCTGCGGACCTAGCGGGAACGATGAAGTTGCAGTACGACGTGACCTCGAGGATCATCCGCATGCCCTGCACTGCGAGGCTGGACATCAACTTCATCCTGAAAGCGTTGCAGGAGGGCGCTGACGGCGTGTTGATTGTGGGCTGTCATCCTGGGGACTGCGCGTACAAGACCGGGAACCTGGGGGCAGAACGGAGGGTGCGCTTCGCGAGAAAGCTGGTGGGCCAGCTGGGCCTGAACGAGAACCGGGTGAAGATGGTCTTTGTAAGCGCGGCCGAGGGCGACCTGTTCGCTAAGCACATCAACGACTTTGCTGAGGAGATCCGGAAGATCGGGCCGAACCCGATTCGGCTCTAGATATCAGATTCTCAGACTGCTGTTATCATCATATTGACTAGCAATCGTGTCATATCCCTCCCTTACGACGTCCCTGTAATCCCTATTCATAATGGAATACAGAAGAACGTGAGCATTAAAACCATGATGATCGTATGACCTGCGTTAGGTCGTGTGGAATGAAACGAGTGCTTGTCTTGGGCAATGCCGGCGCAGGTAAGTCGAGCTTCGCGGAAGCGCTGGCCGGCAAGATAGGGATTCCATGTATCCATCTGGATTCCCATTACTGGCGACCGAACTGGGTTCCTACTCCCAGAGAGGAATGGCCTTCTGTCGTTCGTCGACTCATTGACAGGGACGAGTGGGTCATGGATGGCAACTATTCAACCACCTTAGAAGAGAGAATACAACGAGCCGATACTGCCATCTATCTTCGGGTAAGGCGTCCCATTGCTCTCTGGAGAGTAGTCAGGAGAAGAATCCTATACCGTGGGAGAGTCCGCCCTGAACTCCCAGAAGGCTGCTACGAGAAGGTCAATCTCGAGTTCCTGAAGTGGATCTGGAACCATCCGAGACGGGCAAAGAGAGGCACCTTCCCCATTCTCGAGAGGTACTCCGACTCAAAGGTCGTTCTCTATCTTGACCCGCGAGAGGCACGGGAATTCCTACACTCTGTGGCCTGACCACCAGACATTGTCATAGCACCAGCCGACTCTGCCCAATACCCAAATGTTTTATAATTTCATTTGATTGTTCGAATACCATGGCAACGCTCAGTCCCAGAGAGAAGGAGATCATAACTGCATCACACGATCTCTTCACGAGGTTTGGTTTCTCCAAGACCACAATGGAAGATATCGGAAAAGAGGTGGGGCTGAACCAAGCAAGCCTCTACCACTACTTCCGAAACAAGGAAGAGATCTTCCTGAACGTAATCTTGGACCAGATCTCGAAGCTGAGGGCGGCCATTCAGATGGCGATGAGAGATGTCAATGGCCTCGAACAGAGGCTGGTGGCCTTCTACAAGGCCAAGTTCCGTTTCCTCCAAGATGACACACTACTTGGCCAGGTCATCCAGCTTGACCGAAAGAAGATTTCACCCGAGACCAAGAAGCGAATACAGAAGGTATGGTCGAATGAAAAGGAGTTTGTCGCAGCGGTCATCCAGAATGCAATCGACAACGACGAAGTTCCTGAGATAGACACCCTCAGGACAGCACAGGTCATCATAAACATCACTGAAGGCATTCGCTTCACTCAGGCAAGGCAATCGCTGATGGATGACAAAGAACGAAGCAGCAAGGAGATTGAAACTGAGCTGGAATACGCAATCTCTCTCTTCGTGAATGGAATCAAGCAAACAAAGAGGTAACATGATGAAACGAAAAAACATGAGATTCTCATCAAGACTGATTGGTGGGAAGGGGGACTCTCCCCCACGAATACCGGACTGGAAACTGGTGGACTCCCCTGGTAACATCGACCTGCATCCGGCGGACAAGGAAGTAGAGGTCTTCGAAACTGAAGGTGGTATCAGATATGTCAGAACACCAAAGGAACGGTTTGAATACCTGCCCGGGTTCCCTTTCGAGGCGAACTATGCAGACATCGACGGTCTGAGGATGCACTATGTCGATGAGGGGCCCAAGGATGGCGAGGTCGTGCTCATGTTGCACGGACAGCCGTCTTGGTCATACCTCTACAGGAAGATGATACCCATCATTGCGGATGGTGGTTTCAGGGCAATCGCGGTAGACCATATAGGAATGGGTCGCTCAGACAAGCCCACTGATATTGGGATTCACACGTTCGAACAGCAGGTGGATTGGCAGAAGAAGTTCATCTCAGCACTTGGACTGGAGGACATCACCTTGTTCTGCCAAGACTGGGGCAGCCTTATAGGCTTGCGGACTGCTGGCGACCTGCCTGAGCTGTTTGCCAGAATCATCGTGGCAAATGGAACGCTTCCTGTTCTGGAGAAGGGGGGCAACCCGTTCAGAGTGCAGAACCCAGTCGTGATAGATCCCGAGTTGGGCGACTTCTCCTCCATCCTACCGAGGAGAGGAGGACGGCTTGCCCGCTGGTTCAGAGAGAAACTGACGCCGCTTTTGTGGGCCAGGTTCTTTCAGAAGTGGATCAGGTATGCCCTGACAGCTCCGAACTTCACTCCAAGTCAGGTTGTACAGGCCGTTTCGCACATAGAGCTCTCACCCGCGGAGTTGGCCGCCTATAATGCTCCGTATCCCAGCTTCATCTACAAGGCGGCAGTAAGGACATTCCCGTCAATGGTTGCGGCAATTGAGGAAAACAACTCGTCGGC
>SDNO01000255.1 GCA_004524435.1 Candidatus Thorarchaeota archaeon
GGTCCTAAAGAGATGTGCGAGTATGAGGATCATGTCCCGTCCATTCATACCTCATGACTCTTCGTTACGGTTTAATTAGCTTGACGCCCATGGCGCCAGTATGTCAGAGGAACTTCACGGTGTTCACGGTCTATCTCTCGGTGAACTGACACGCCAGCTCACGTTCAAGGTCCCCTCCCTTGGTGACCTGTCTATTCATAGAAGCCCAATTGGAGGCTGGACCAATGTCAATCTTCTTGCAGAGTCCAATTCCAAGAAATACGTTGTGAAGCTCCCTCAGCTACGAGTACCGTACCTTGAAAACCCCTATGAATCTCAGTTCAGGACCTATGAACACTTCTCCCAGCTGGGGATATGCCCTGAGCCAATTGCATTTGGAAGGCTCGACACAGAGATCGAAACTCCCTTTCTGGTGCTCAGGTTCGTTGAGGGAGAGATAATACCCAACCTATCTGAAATGTCGTCAAGACAACTTGATATGATTAGGGAGGTAATGGCGACATTCGCTAGCAGCTCTCCTCAAGGCCTGCCTCGGCATGAATCATCACTAGACTATTCGCACCATCTTCTCGGCAAGTTGGAGAACACTCTGGATCAGTACAATGCTCCCTCAAGTCTAGTTTCTGACAGCGTGAAGACTCTCAGGTCTATCACCGATTCGTTGCTAGCCCTTGGGGCCTTCGATGATACGTGGCCGAAGGATGTAATGCATGGGGATCTCCAAGAGCCCAACATAGTCTTCACTGAATCGGAAGTCATGTTCATCGACTTGGAAGAAACCTCTATTGGTGAGTCACTGTATGACATTGCATATCTAGTGGTCCAGAATCCAAAGCATGGTCCAACGCGTAAGATTCCTTCCCAGCTAGCGAGAGATGATGAACCAAGGATTCGACAACTGATGCCTCTGGCATTGCTCTCGGTGATAGCATGGACTCTTGACAGGATTGTACGGACAGAGGCTGGCGTTCTTGAGGAGAGTCTAGGCAGGCCCACCACCTCAGAGGTATTGCGTTCTTATCTGAACTCCAAAATGCTTCATTATGAGGAGCTAAGTTCACGAATTGGCAGGCACTGATTCATTCGAGTAATCTGTAAATATGCCCGCTGGCCATGTATCCTCTGTGGGAAGGTTCATCTCATGGATTTCAGAGAGTCGCTCGAAGACGGTCCCAAGTCATATTCTACCGGTATCACGCCGCTGGATGATGAGCTTCCAGAGGGTCTACCACGAAACGCCTTTGGTGTGATTCGCGGGCCTGGAGGAGGCGGCAAGTCTGTGATTCTGAATGAGATGGCGAAGTCGATGATGCATTCGGGCAGACCTGTCATCTATGTCTGTTTCGAGGACTCCCCCTTGTCCGTTCTTCAGAGCCTCTGTTCTTTGGGCTGGGACTACTCAAATATGCTTGAAGAAGGCATGATTGAACTGGTCGACTGCTTCTCATCCCAGATTCTGGGAAAAAGCACTAAGCATGAGCATAGTTTCACAATAAGAGACCCCAGCGAATCGGGCCAAATTACCGATGCACTGAGGAGTCTGATACAGAAGATCAAACCTGAACGACTCGGTGGAATCTATGTTGATTCCATCACAGAGTTTTTCGTCCAATCGCATCCATTCAAGGCCATCAATACAATGAAGGCTTGGCGTGCAACTTTTTGCAAGGAGCTACAGGTCCCACTCTGGGCCATCTACCACACAGGCCTACAGCAGTTCTCGGCATATGATGACACGATTACATACTCAAGTGATGCTATACTCGACACGCGTCACGAGCCCGCCTTTCAGAGCGCGGGAGTTCTCATCAAACAGTTCAGAGTCACGAAGATACGGGGTGCTCCTCATAACTCAGCCTGGGTGACATTCACAGTTGGTTCAGAGGGCATACGTCGTATGACTCTCGAAGAGATGAAAGAGATAGCACGTTCAATCACAAAGTACGAGTCGCCAGCCACCGACTAATGCCTGAAGAAGCTGTTTGGGTCCCTCTCCCAAATCTTCTCTTCTCCAGAAGCTATGACATACTGATACCCCTGTTCTGTCAGGAAAAGCTGCCTCTTCGCAGCGAAATCCATGTCTCTCGTATCTTTGGTTATGATTGAGTAGAACCGCGCGAAGCTGCCATCTGGCTTGGGTCGGAGAATCCGTCCCAGACGCTGCGCCTCCTCCTGCCTAGAACCAAACGTACCCGAAACCTGTATGGCAACGTTGGCATCGGGAAGATCAAGCGCGAAGTTTGCAACCTTTGAAACAACCAAGACTTTGACCTCTCCCTGTCGGAAGGCATTGTAGAGTGTCTCCCGGGCATCGTTGCTAGTCTTGCCTGTTATCAGTGGGGCCTCCAGAGCCTCGGCGATGAGCTTGAGTTGTCTGAGATACATTCCAATCACCAAGATGTTGTCACCCTCGTGGTACTCCACAATCGCCTTGATCATGGCAATCTTGTCCGGGTTCTCAGCTGCGATTCTGTACTTGTGTCGGTCCTCTGCAAGTGCATACTTCCGACGGAGTGATTCTGGCAGTTCGATGCGGACCTCGTAGCAGACTGCTGTTGCTATCCATCCCTTATCTTCAAGCAGTTTCCAGGGCATATCGAATCTCTTGGGGCCAATGAGGCTGAAGACCTCCTCTTCTCGTTCATCCTCTCGGACGAGGGTTGCTGTAAGGCCGAGTCTTCTGGTTGCCTGAATGGTGGCTGTGACTCGAAAGACTGGAGCAGGAAGAAGGTGGACTTCGTCGTAGATAATGAGTCCCCAGTTCTTGGCTTCAAAGACCTCGAAGTGTTTGAATTCGCCATGTCTTGACTTGCGATAGGTCATGATTTGATAAGTTGCCACTGTCACAGGTCTGATTCGCTTGACATCGCCTGTGTATTCACCAATCTGGTCCTCCGTCAAGGTGGTCTTGTCAAGGAGCTCTTCTATCCACTGCCGCACGGCAACAGTATTGGGACAGAGAATGACGGTGGATGTCTGGAGTTCGTGCATCGCCCCAATTCCCACCATGGTCTTTCCCGCCCCGCAGGGCAGGACGACAACCCCGGAGCCTCCCATGGTCGTCCCTCCCGCATGGAATGATGCAACAGCGTCCTCTTGGTAGTCCCTGAGGCCAAATTCCTTACCGCTGAGGGCTCTCTCCCTGAGTTCGAAATGGAGCGGGTCTCCCTCTATGTATCCGGCCACATCTTCAACAGGATGGCCTATCTCAATGAGTGCCTGCTTGACAAATCCTCGCTTCATTGAGTCAACCAAGATTGTAGTAGGGTCGATTCTCTCTATCAGGTATTCACGTACGTTCTTGCTCTGCCAGACCTCCTCGGCCAAATCCTCGTTCTCACAGAGAAGCAGTAGATCATCGTCCTCTTTGTAAAGACTCAACTGCCCATATCTACTCATATAGTCCAGAATCTCACGGCTGATGTTGCTTGGTATGGGATACTTCGCATATTCCTCGAGAGCTGCTATGACCTCATTTGGAGTCATTCCTACTGCAGCCGCATTCCACAGGCTGAGGGGAGTTATCCGATATGTGTGGACATACTCCGGACTCTTGACCAGTTCTGCGAAGCGTGCAAGAGAGTCTCTGGCATCTTCGTAGCGCTCGTTGTCGACCTCAAGCAATA
>SDNO01000055.1 GCA_004524435.1 Candidatus Thorarchaeota archaeon
ACAAGGGAGCACTGCTGAATCCCGGACCGATTGAAAACGCCCGACCTAGTTCGACACATCATCAATAGTCACTCTGAGATGAAGATGATTTCCTCTCCTATTATGCGCTATGTTCAAAGCGGAATCCATTTTCGTACCTTGCTCTTGTACTGCAGGAACTCGTCACCATATTGCTCTTCCAAGAGTCCTTCTTCGTAATTGGCTAGCACATTGTATGCTAGGGCGGCGACAATCCAGACTACAAAGGAGGCAAGTGATAGAGTCATTGTGGCGAGAGCGAGATAGAACAGATGTGTTCCGAGGTACATAGGATGACGGAGGCGTCCATACACACCGCCTTTTGCGATACCCGTTTCATGGTTGTCGAACAGGTCTTTATGGGATGCTCTCATCAAATGGACTGCCAGAAGTAGAAGAGCGATCCCTACGGGAATGTTAGACCAGATGGGAACAATAGAGAACAGAAAAGTCGTCACCCTAACGACGAAAGAATCGACAATCCACACCGCGAAGAACAAGATCATCAAAGCTATCTGTAAGTCATGACTTCTAGGCATCTCCCCAGTTAGATGATCATGCTTGCTCATCTGTCATCGTTTCTGGTTGCCTGTTCCACGTATTTATTCATCTCGTTTCCCGCGATGCAGAAGACTTGAAACCCAGCCGCTGGTTGTTATTGCAGGTATGGATTCAAGAATCTGCGCCAATAACAGAGATAAATAGGGATACGTGGGATTGCATGCCCGAATACCATGAAGCAAACAAAGGGAGTCCTCAAATTGCAGCTGATTCTGCTCAGTGGACTCCTCATTCTGACCAGTCACGTTCTTCCTGTTACTGAACCTTCCATCTCCACTATCCTTACCTCAAGCATGAAAAGCTCAGCATTGCAGGACACTGTACGTCCCGAGATTACGGCTTGGGGTATTGAAGGCCGCGCGTCTCAGGGCGAAGCCTTCATTGTGTGGGCCAATGTCACAGACTATCAGTCAGGACTCAGAAATGTTTCATTAGTGGTGAACGCAGACAATGGGACTCTCACACGTACATACATCTATCAGATGGAAAGCAACGGCACCCAACATCTTGTACAGCATCCTGGTCTTGCAGTGAACCATACCTACCTACTCCGGGTGCTTGCATTCGATATGGCAAACAACTCCGCCATTAGCTATGGCCGGACTATCAGTCGGTATCCGGGTGGGGGGACAACCATCGATCCCAATGCAACCATGCCTGTCGTCGTGGCGAGTAGTCTAGGCTTCTTTGTTCTTGTTTCGGTGCTAGCCTACCTCTATGATAAGAGGCGGCAGAAGGTACAGCAGAATGCAGGATCCTCCGAGAGTGAATAGCGGCTGATTAGTTCAGGGCCCGTTCTGTATGCATCATACATCCTTCTTATAACGATACAACTCGGTGTTGCTCAAGGCTGTTGAGGAATATGTTCAGGTATGCGTTCAAGCGGGTGATTCGTGGGTATCGCCTCTTTGCTGCACTCACCATAGGCGTACTCATTGCCACCACATTCTTCGCCAGCATGATTGTATCAGCCGATGTTCTGTCCCGGGAGGCCCTAACGAGTGCGCTTGCCGAGATTGACTACGATGCACGAATCAACGCCAACAACATGACTTGGACGAATACTCAGACCCAAGAGCTGGATGAGCTCCTTGAGGAACTTCCCGAGGTATCTATTGCTGATCGGTACAGCCGACTCTCCTTCACGTTGAATGAAACCTTGGGACAGTCGTTCAACCTCATGGGTATTCAGAGTGACTCTACTGTGTGGAATACGCTGCAATACGTCAACGGAAGTACTGCACTCGACATCAACGAAACATGGGTCATAGCGAGTTCGGTCAATGCATCTGTCTTTGATATTGGTGATGTTATCGAGATTCCGATTCGATACAGAACGGCCCAGTTTCCATTTATAGAAACGGTCGCACTGAATGTGACAGTGGCGGGCTTCGTGGACATCCCTGAACGTACTGCACGTCTGTTGAATCCCCCAAGGGTACTCGACCTTGGTTTCATCTCTATTGAAATTGGAGACTGGCGAGAATACAGCCTTCTGGCGGCCGACTGGGAACTGACTTTCAGACCAATTGTCGATTGGTTCAGTGAGCAAGAGAACGCCACCCAACTAGGAATCAACCAAGGATTCCTCTGTCAGCTCAACCGGGAGGCTTTGGTCAATCCATATGACCTTGGTGCCTCCTCGACCAATATTGCGAACGCCATCGCTAAGATAGAAGACCGCACGGTGGCCTACAACACACAGGTCACCAATCTCGTTGGAAGCACACTCTCATTCCTCTCCCTGACATCGGGAATTCTTGTTCTCGCATTTGTGAGCTTGGCAGCCCCCGTCATCTTCATGAGTTGGTATTCTTCAACGATGTTGAGCGATGTCAGCTACAACCTGCGCAGACGGGAGTTTGGTCTTCTTCAGACGAAGGGTTTCCCGCCCAAAGTCATCAAGCGGATGCTTGTCTTTGAGGGTCTCATCATTGGACTTGTCGGTGGTGTGGCAGGTCTCTTGCTCGGAACGATTCTTGCACATGTGATTGTGGACGTTGCAATCAGCAATCTTCTTCTTGCCGCGACGGGGAATTGGATCAATGTGGTGGTTGTGATTGGCTTTGGGCTCTTGATTTCATATTGGTCTGTACGAGGCCCTGCTGACAGAGCTTCCAAGCTTGAGCCTCTCGACAGTCTCAAACAGTATGTCTATGTCGAAGAACAGCGGGAATACAAGAAACTGCTACCGACAATAGCCCTGATACTCGGTACCTACAAGATTGTGGTCTGGGTTCTGGGCATCAACATGCAGACTCTCCTGGCTGCTGCTGCGGGTTCCGGCTTTGTTGTTGTGATTGCCATCGCGCTCTGGACGCCCATTGATGCCTTTCTGAACTTCGCTGGTCCGATTATGTTTCTATACGGTATAACAAAGATGCTTCTGAGAGGGTCGCAGAAGTTCCAGCAGTATGTTGTAGAGGCTGGTCGTAGATTCTTCGGAGCCTTTGGGAACCTTGCAACGAGAAATGTCCGACGAAACCCTGTAAGAAATGCGGCGTTAGTCTTTGTGGTTTCACTCATCGTATCCTATGGTCTCTTCAGCGTCGGGAGCCTCTTCTCTGAGCAAGATCGGCTCAATCGAACGAATCTCTATGAGATCGGCTCTGACGTCGGTGCCGTTTTCAATGCAGGGGCGAATATCTCCGATGATATTGAAGCGATACAATCGCTTGATGGGGTTCAGGCCGCTACCATCGAGTACCACATCTCCATGAGTTCAACTCGAGGAACACTACAAACCCGGGGAATATGGCCTAGCAACTGGACTGAGGCGGCATTCTACGAACAGAACTGGTTCTCTGGAGGAACAGTGGAGGACATTCTTCAGGATTTCACCGGTGAGAAGATCATCCTCTCCATCGCTGTGGCAAGGCAGCTCGAACTGCGAATAGGGAATCAGATATCTCTTCGTGCCCCAGACACAGGAACATTCTATCAGATGGAAATAGTGGGTCTGATTGGATATGTGAGTCCATTGGAGGACCTTCTGGGCCAATTTGCGTTTAGTGGTAATTATCCCTCCTATGTTCCTGCTGAGTTTCTCGAGGATGTGGGTCTCTTGGAATACGCGGAGAGCCACGTTCTTCTCAAGACACTAGAGGGTATCAACGGCACGAGCATTGAAGAACAGATTCGCCAGATTGCACCATCAGTCGCCTCCACGGACTCCTTGACTTCACGGACAGGTCAGAGCTCAGAGAATCTGTTTCAACTGGGTGGGACACGGGCTCGTTGGGTGGGCGTGGCATTTGGCGCAGTCCTTGCCATAGTTGGGACGGGACTTGTAGTCGGATTGACCCTGAAGGAGAAGGAGTACGAGGTCACACTCCTTGCGGTGCGGGGATTCACAAAGAAACAGGTGCTCAAGGTGTTGATTGCTGAGGTCATGGTGATGATTCTCTTCTCCTTGGTATTGGGTGTAGGTGCTGGGTTTGTTCAGCTGTTCGGAGATATAGCCAACACCACACAGAACTCGCAGACCTTGGTCGTGCCTCGAGTAGTACTGACACCCGTTTCAGTTCTAAGTATGATGGCAATTGCCATGGCAGTTGTCTTTTCCGCCATCGTGCCGGTCGTCTGGGCGACACGATTCAACGAACAAAAGGTCGATGTGCTTAGGGAGTAGATGGTAATGGTATCCTATATTGAAGCAAAAGACTTGGTGAAGGTATATCGTCTCGGTGAGGTTGAGGTCCAGGCCTTGAGAGGTCTGTCGATAAAGATCGAACAGGGCGAAATGGTTTCCATTGTCGGGCCCAGCGGTTCCGGGAAGACAACACTTCTGAACATCATCGGTGGTTTAACAGGGGCCACAGCGGGGCAGACGTGGGTTGCAGGCCGTGAGATTACAAATGCCAGTGCCGCCCAACTTGGCATGATGCGACAGAAAGTGGTGGGCCATATTTTCCAGACACTCAATCTCATACCCACGCTCACCGCTTATGAAAACGTAGAGCTCCCTATGCTGGCGGTCAACACCCCCGCTGTCGAGCGAAAGAAACGGGTCACCGAACTGCTTGAGACCGTGGGTCTCGGTCTACGTATGAACCACAAACCTGATGAACTCAGTGGTGGTGAGAAACAGCGTGTTGCCATTGCCTCGGCCTTGGCGAATGATCCGCCAATCTTAATCTGCGACGAGCCAACCGGAGATCTTGACACTGATACAGGCGCCATGATCATCGAGTTTCTCCATAAGGTAAACAAGGAGATGGGCAAAACTATCATCATCGTGACACACGACCCTGCTCAGGCGAGGCAGACCGACAGGATCTACCGCATCATGGATGGTCGCATCATATCAGTCCAGAAGCCAAGCGAGTCTGAGGAGGCGAATGCAGCCATGAGAGCTCAGATGTACAAGGATCGATTGGTGGAAACGAAGACGGAGCTGGCAGACCTCAATACCATGTTTCGCGAACAGAGAATCTCCCCTGAGAACTTCGCGGAGCGATACCAGAATCTTACGCAGACAAAGCAGTTCCTTGAGCGCGAACTCCATAGAATGGGGTTCTAGGGAATCGGCGTAGCTTGTGGCGAATGACCGAGAAACCAGTGGTAAGCTTCTCTACGACGCAGAACCTTGCTTTGTTGGAAGAATAGTATGAGAATATGGGTAATGCCCGTAGTCCGAGATGTACGATGCGGCGCTAATGGCCGTTCGATTGTCTTTCTGAAGCTAGTGCCAAAAAGAGGGCACGCTTTTCGACTCTATCTCAGAGGCTTCTGGCTTTCCTCTCCACAGTCACCAGACCATCGGAATGTATCCGTTCTTTATGTGATCTGCAATCATTGATCCTACATAATCGACCTTGATGCCCATATCTTCGATCAAACCCGTCAGCTCATCCTTGTCTGCCAGATACTTACATGCAATCGGTTCCATAGTTTCTGCAAGACGTGCAGCCTGCGAAGCCACTTCAGAGTCTTCGGTGAGGAGTTTCTCCGCGGGACCAAAGAACATCACTCTGACGTTTTCAAGCCATTCGAATTTCTTGGTATTCCAAGCATACATCATTGCTGTCAGGACCTTCTCTCTCTCTCCTGAAGATATGATGACTAAGATGCTGTTTTTGACCATATCAATCGCTTCTTCCTGTCCACTGAAACTGATAAAGCACTCGGACTGAAACTGTCTTGAAGTGCAGACATATTCTCTCTTAGGTATTGAGTACGACCCTACAATCTTAGACATTGAAGTCGGACTCGATATCCTTTTCTTGGAGATGAGCCCACGAAATCTCGGTGGTGAAGAATGCCCGTGCCCTTGGTTATCGTTCATGGGGGAGCAACTGAATTCGACGAAGAGAACCATAAGGCAATTCTTGCAGCTGTCCAGAGGGCTGCACATATTGGATTCTGCACCATAGAAAATGGCGGTTCAGCCCTGGACGCTGTTGAATCTGCAATCTGGCAGCTCGAAGAAACCACACTGTTCACTGCGGGTCGCGGGGCCCGACCGAATTCTGAAGGCGAGATTGAGCTCGATGCCATGGTCATGGACGGTAACCGACTTCAGAGCGGCGCAGTGATGGCAATCAAGGGTGTCGTGCATCCGATATCCCTTGCACGATACATCCTAGAACGCACTAACAACTCTCAGTTTGCAGCGGATGGGGCGAAGCGTATCTACGACAAGATGGTCCGTGAGGGTTACAGACAACCAATCGAACCGGGTTCTACTCTGCCACCGCTGCTCTCCCAAGGCTGTGACACGGTTGGGGCAGTAGCGATTGACTCCTCGGGTCGTATTGTCGGCGGGTCTTCGACCAGCGGCTGGAGTGGAAAACTACCTGGACGGATTGGTGACTCGCCTATTATAGGAGCCGGTGTCTACGCCAATGATGTGGCTGCGGCAAGTTGCACTGGTAGAGGAGAGCAGATACTTCGAATAGTGATGGCTCGGATGGCTGTTCATCACATCGAATCAGGAATGACTACGCAACAGGCGGTTGAAACAGTCATGAGAGAACTCCGGGAGAAGACCGCTGGCGAGGCTGGCCTCATCATGATTGATAAGAATGGAAACGTGGGTGTTGGCTTCGACACCAAGCACATGCCCGTAGCAATCAATGGCGGCGACAAGATCAAACCCTATTCTTCGATGCGGCCAGTGTGGCCGTAGCAGAAACCAGTGGCAGGCTCATATTCTACCGCAGGGTTTTTCAGTATAACTTCATGTACAATATTAGGTTCCGAAAGGGAAGTTAAGCAGATGAATCCACGAGATCGTGAAGCTGTTGAATCCTGTCCAGTATTCGAGGCGTCCCAGATTCTCGGCAAGAAATGGGCCATACTAGTCCTCCAGACCCTTATGACACCTGAGGCCGATAATGGTTTGAGGTTCAATGAGATACAGAAGGAGGTTAGCTGGGTAAGTCCCAAAGTGCTGACGCAACGCCTGAGGGAATTCGAAGATGAGGCACTTCTCTTGAGAGAGGTGGATGCATCCGAGGTTCCCGTGAAGGTTTCCTATACGCTCACGGCCAAAGGCCAGGATTTGACTCCTGTTGTTGAGGCTATGCAGAAATGGGGTCTCAAGCATGGAACAGCCGAGACTTCCCATTGTCTAGGAGAAGGACTTAGGCAATGCTACGGTTGCCGTGCCGAAGTTGACGATTAGCCATCTAGTCCTGACTAGCCTCGATGAACTTGAGGATTTCTTCCTCAACAGTTGGCGTCATTTTTGGTCGAGTCTTGATTCTACCTATCTCTTCTCCCGATCTCTTGAATATCAGGATGGTTGGACTACTTGTGATTCCAAATACATCGACTTCTTCGGGACTCGGAGGAACCGCCCAATGCTTGTCCGAACCTCGTGGTGGTTTTTGCATACCTCCGAGGGCGCGAACCTCGATGCCAATCTCCTTCTCTAGGAGTGACAGCACAGGGATTGCTCTTCTGGCGTCTCCACACCAATCAGCAAACAGCGCAACAATGACGTAGTCATCAGCGTATTTCTTGAGCTCCTCGACGATATCCTCCCTCAGTTCATAACTCTGGGCGTACCGCATGAAGCCTCCTTTATACGCTGGTGACATCTCCTCTATGTATTGTTCACATGTTGGACAATCCTTAGTTACATCATCTAAGCTGGGCATCGTACTCACCATCAATCCGTATGTCTATTTTGGCATTCATCATCCATAAGGCATTTTTGCAGGAGCAATGCTACTGCACGGTTGCTTAGTCAGGGGGACACACGATATCTGTTCCCTTCTCTCCCTTCTTTGATTGGAGAGGTAGTTGCTTCACAATGCTTATCACATTCTCCAGATTCTCCTCATGCCTCTTCTCATCCTCTGCAAGGTGTTCGAGTAGGAATCTGCCTATCGGGTCATCCATATGCTCCGCCGCTTCGCTAGCAAGCTTCGCCATAGAGGTTTCTTTGGACATTAGGGATCGCATCTTCCTCTCCATCTTCACACGGTCGACATATCGTTGAACCTTCGCGCTCCATTCGTCACATGGGGTGACCGTCAGAGCATCGATGACTCCCTCAAGGAATTTGATGTGTTTCCAAGTGTCGAGTCTGAGATCCAGATACACCAATCTCACTGCAGTCTCGGCCGCCTGATTCTCAAGCTCTGCAAGCTCCTCCAAAGCCTCATTCTCAATAGATATTTGGTTTCTCAGGGTGTTGATGAGCGTAGTAGTTTCAGTTACCATCAGGTAGTCTCCTAATCATCTATTGATTCTCAATAGTTAACTAACTATATTTAAGCTTTGCTTTGCTGAAGCGGCCTGGTCTTCCACTAGTGCTATCGTCCTAGAACCGAACGATTTCGGTGTTGCCTAGTCGAGATGGAGTGGCGAACGGCACTCGGGATGGTCGAAGACCATCTCGCTCTCGTACTTGTTGCCGAGGTACTGATTGATCATCAGGGCTGCATAATTCCCAGTGCCAGTGGCCATTGAAACCTGCTGGGTGATTGCTCTGCAGTCACCTGCGGCCCAGACACCTTCGACGCTCGTCTTGCCTCGGTGGTCCGTGATGATGTTCCCCCGCTTGTCAACCTCGACCCCGATTTGCTGTGCAGGCTCGGTACGAGGCTCAGCTACGTGAGCAACAAAGAAGACATTGCATCTGATCTTCTCACCTGATTCTAACGTGAGACTCTGGACCTTGCCTGGTCGAGGAAAGGTTATGTCCTTGATCTTTCCTCTTATCCACTCATAAGGGGAGTCATCCAGTCTGGACAGGTCTTCTTTCTCAATAGGCATGTACGAGTCTTCGGTCATCAATATCCGAACGTCCTTTGTGAATCGACCGAGTGAGTGTGCGACGTGTAACGCACTGCCAACTGTCCCCGCGTTGACAATCACTACGTCTTTGCCCTTGCAGAGAGGAGCCTCGCAGTCCGGACAATAGTAGGCCGCGTTACCAACGTTGGCGACAGGGAGCCACTTCCTCCACATACCATCCACCTTGGGATGTTTCCGAGCCGTGCCTGTTGCGAAGAGAAGTGTCTTTGCTTTGTATTCTGATTCGTCGGAAGTCCTGTAGCTTCTATCTGTCCGAACAGTGAACTCGGGGTACTTGCCTTTGACCTCTACGACATCGGCCTCCTTGAATTCGGCACCTGATGACTTGGCGACACCCTGCAATTGTCTGAGCAGCGTTCTTCCCTCGTAGTACGTCGGACCGGCGGGGAAGTTCATGATTGTATTCGTGTGAAAATGCATGGGCGATGTTCCTCGATCTAGGACGAGAACTGTACGGTTGTGATATGAGAGGTGAAGTGCTCCAGCAGCTCCCGCCGGGCCTCCGCCAACAATGATGGTATCGTAGAAGTCAGTCATGAGCTCAAACCCGTGCTAGGAGTCACTGGTGGCATCTTAAAACTCTATGCGAGGCTACGGGAAAGCACGAAGGAATAGGAGTATTGGTGATTCCAAGCAGATTATCGCTTCATAGGCATTTTTTAACTGTAATGTGATTGATTCTGAAGCGTGTCGGCCATGAGTTCAATTGTGCGTTCGTTCCATTGGCAGGAAGACTTCGCCCTAGTAAGAGATTTCTTGGCTGAAACTTTCGAGCTGAATCGATACAGCAACTGGATTCCCTCACGTTTTGAGAATCTGAGATTCGGACCCTGTGGCTCTGAATATGAAGATAGCAGAGACAACTTCATCAAGATCTGGGAACGGGAATCCCCATCGGGAAGAGCGATCGTGGCGGTCACAGTTCTCGAACCTGTCCGAGAGGCTTGGCTCTTTGACCATCCTCGGCACAAGCACCTTGGACGCAAGATCATCGACTGGATGGAGGAACGGACACGTATCCTAGGAGAATCCTCGGATTCGCCGACACTCAAGATAATGACTCGCTCGGTTGACACCGAGCGTATCACACTGTTGAGCCACATGGGTTATCATGAGGTGGAAGAATACGGAGACCTACAGGAACGCCCTGTGGATTTGCCGGCCCCAGAGTACGTGCTTCCGAACGGATTCCAGGTGCGAAGTGTTGACTTGGAGGAAGACTTTGAGGAATACAGGCGCGTCCAGGCATCTGTCTTCCCACATTGTAGCGCCATGACCGAAAGCCTGGTCAGAACCTATGCATCAGCATCATTCTACAATCCTGAGCTTGACCTGATTGCTGAGGCTCCTGATGGCCAGTTCGCCGCCTTTGGCACAGTTCGAATCGACCCAGTGAGCAGAATAGCTGAATTTGAACCTGTTGGGACCCACCCGGACTTTAGAAGGCTTGGACTAGCGAGGGCAGTGGTTGCAGAGGGAATTCGCCGCCTACGTAAGCATGACCCCAGGGCAGTCTGTATCCCGGGAGCAGCTAATACAGAAGCCGCAAGGGGTTTCTATCATTCGCTAGGATTCAATATCGTCGGCGCTGAGAGCGTCTGGGTGAAAGACCTCTAGCCCAGGCACTCTCCTCCCGCATCTCGACCGAGATCAAATGCTCTGGAATTTGCATCGCGGGTCTTAGGCGGCACGAGATCGAGGACCGCCTTCCTGACGCTCTCAGTTTCGATCGGGAAATCCTTGCAGCTACACACCGCTCCGATAAGGACCGAATTCTCTGTTCTCGGATTACCTGCCTCTTTTGCGAGGGTCAGGGAGTCTAGCAGTACTATGTTCTCCGTGATCTCACGGAGCTTCTTCTCTATTGCCTCAACGGTGACGTACTTCGTCTTCCGTTCTTCGTCCAGTGCCACCTCTTCAGTCTCGCCAGGTGGAGGCATGATTCGATTGCTCATGATGATCACACCATCGTCCCTCAAGTACTCGATATAGCGGAGTGCCTCGGTTGCCTCCATGGCTATCATCATGTCAGCAGTACCGTACGGTATCAGCGGGGATATCGGCTTCCCCATCCTGAAGTGGACGTAGATTGAGCCCTGTCTCTGGGAGAGACCATGCTGTTCTCCAGTTAGGACTTCCATATCTGCGTCCACAGCAGCCTTCCCAAGTATGGCTGACAAGAGCATCAGGCCCTGACCACCTACACCGGCAAAGATGATGTCATAGCTGTCCTTCATATGCTTCACCTCTCTACCTGTATATGGTGCGGTGCATCCACGGGGCACACCTTTCTGCATTCGAGGCAGCCATCGCACAAGTCCTGTTGGATCACCATCTTCCCGTCAGACTCATCAACGACGATTGCCGGGCAGTAGAACTCCTTGATGCATGCGTAGATGCCTCTGCAGGTCTCCTTGTCGTTCTCGCTAGGAATGATCTTCTGTCCCTCTTCTTTCTTGATTCGATCACCGTAGAGAGCGCAGGCTCGCCTTGAGATGATTACATTGAAGCCTTCAGCCTCGATTGCGTCCTTGACAGGATTGATGCAGTCACGAGTTTCATATGGATCGATGACGGTGACCGAGTCTGCGCCCATAGCCTCGAACATCTTCTCCATGTCTATCTTCTGGGCAGGATGCCCTCCTGCGTCCTTTGGACTGTTTGGATTGAACTGCTGCCCTGTCATTGCCGTTACCGAGTTGTCGAGCACGAATAGAGTCACGTTGGCATTGTGGTGAATCAGATTGATGATGCCAGGTAGCGCAGCATGATAGAGCGTGCTGTCACCCACCATGGCGATGATCTTGTCCTCCAGCGTCATCTCCATCCCTGCAGAGAGACCCACCGATGCCCCCATTGCCAACATCGAGTCGCTGAACTCGTTGGGCGGTAAGAAGGCCATGCTGTAGCAACCAATATCGTTGTTGAATACGATCTTGTCTCGTATCTTCAGTCGGTCGAGAGCCTGTCTGAACGCCCATAAAGTCCCACGGTGTGGGCAACCAGGACAGAAGATAGGATTTCGCTGTGGAAGAGTTTCCTTGAGTCTGCTGGCACGTTCAAGGACAGCATCGTAGTCGTGGGAGGGTTTCTTGTCGGTCACTTCGGCGAGTACCTTCTCGACTATGGGAACATTGTACTCCAGCATCTCACTGAAGTGACCGCTTCTCTTCCCGACTATTCTCAGGTCCGAATTGGCGTCCTTAGCGATGGCTGTGATCCTGTCCTCAAGATAAGGTGCAAGCTCCTCAATCACAATGAGCGTCTTCAGCGTCCTCAGGAATCCCGCGATTCTCTTCTCTGGCAAGGGGAAGAGCGTCCCAATCTTCAGGATGGGGAGATTGAGGCCAAGATTTCGGAGCGCCTCCTTGGTGTGGAGGTACGACACACCGGCTGTGATAATTCCGATGTCACCCTTGGCTGCATCGATATGGTTGTGGATACTACGTTCAGACTCCTCCCGAAGATTATCGCGCTTTTCAAGCAGTTTGGCCTTCAGTCTGCGGGCCACTGCACCCACAGTGAAGTACTGCTCTCTGACGTCCTTCCACTGTTTCTTCTTGAACTCAGTTCTGTTGAGTTCTTCCAGCTGAATCATACCTCTCTGGTGATTTACACGTGTTGTGGTACGAATGATGACGAGGGTCTTGTGACGTTCGGACACTTCAAAGGCCCACTTCACCATCTCCTTAGCCTCTTGCGGGGTGCTTGGTTCAAGCATTGGGACGTAGGCGGCCTCGCCGAAGTAGCGGCCATCTTGTTCGGACTGGGAGGAATGAGCGTGGGGGTCGTCTGCCATTATCACTACGCATCCTCCGTTGACGCCGGTATATCCAAGAGAGAACATTGAGTCGCTCGCCACGTTCATGCCCACGCTCTTCATCGAAGTGAGTGAGCGGAAGCCGGCCATCGATGCTCCGGCGACTGTTTCAAGGGCCACCTTTTCGTTGGCAGCAATCTGCATCCGATAGTCGCCGAAGTGATCCAGCAGCTCACTGAATGTGTCCAGTATTTCCGACGTGGGACTGCCAGGATATGCAGCAACCACTTTTACATCTGATTCAAGCGCACCTCTGACGATAGCCTCGTTTGCTAACATCAATGCTCTGCCACTGTCTGTACGTTTAACGTCCTCTAGGGTCAATGGATCAATCCTCAGCAAGCCTACGTGTGATATACTGTCATCCTCTTTCTCAGTCTTCAGATAAGGATTGGCTTAGGCTTAGCTTGCTTGAGTCGGTCAGTACACAGGAATTATTCTTTTAAGAGGGCTCAGAATATGAGGGAAATCAGAATAGCGATGGAATATCTACTAATAGCTGCTAGCAGCAAAGTAGCGGATATTCGTCAGAGCTAGCTATGTGTTATGCTGGCTTGCTTGACCAGTCGGAAGTGAAAATCATGGTGGAAATTGTGTTCTCATGTCCTGAGTGCAAAGGGAAGGCCTCGATGGACATCAGCGAAGAAGAAGTCCAAGATGTGAAGGCACGAATAGCCAAGGAAGGACGATCGCCCACAATGATTGTCGCGTGTGATAACGGCCATGATCTTCTCGTAACTCTCTACAATGTTGGGGATGGGCTTGGAGTGCGCGACGTTGTTGTTGCTATGAAGAAGACCGAGCCTGCCGACGAAAACAAGGAGGTTTCTGAAATAGACTGGTTGAAGAAGGCATTCGGGGGTGACCAGTGATGGTTATTCGACTGGTTGCTCGTGTTGACCTCGAAAGCCTTGCCCCTCATGTCATCTATCCTCGGGACGAGAAAGAAGAGGAGCGAATTGCCCTGCTTACTGGTATTGTCCAACTTGTGTCCGCAGCCCTGGAACGTTCAGGTACATCATCGACGCGAGGACAGCTCATGTTCATGAAATCAGACAGGGGCGTTATCGGATACTGTGCCATGAAGGATGAGGTGTTCATCTGCGAGGGTGATGCCGAACGTGAGACAGGCGACGCACTCAAGTCGGTTGTGAAGAAGCCCGAGGCCTCTGACGAGGAACTTTCTGAGAGCATCCATGAAATGGTGAAGAAACGCGGCAAGGAGATTGGAGATTTGTGGCGGTAGCAAGGAGGTACTAGAATGGATTTCATGATTGCAGTTATGGCCAGCGGTATAGTTTCAACAGTGATACTCCTTGTTGCCCTTGTGTTATTTGGCCAATCCTACATGCGAATCAAGGACAATGTGTCAACGGCCACAAGGAGATCACTAGCCTTTCTCGCTGCGGCGGCTGTGATGATTGTGCTTCTGGGAGCCACTTCATCCACTATTCCGGAGCTCGCGGTGGTCTGGATGAGCTTGTTCGCCACTCTGATTGTCAATTCTGAGGTTCAGATTCTGGCAGAAGACGAGAATACACACTTCATTGGAGCAGTTTCAACTCTAATTCCCACACTACTTGTAGTAGTCTACACGTTTGTCATGCCCGGAGTAGGAGAACTGCTTGTGAATGCCATAGTAATTGGGATGTTCGGCTTAGCCATACTCCTTGGTCTTCGGCTTGTGAGCCTGTCTCC
>SDNO01000256.1 GCA_004524435.1 Candidatus Thorarchaeota archaeon
CCGTTGATGATGGAGTTCTTCTACTACTGGGGTTGAGAGCCATGAGACCCTTTGAGCCAGCAAAAGATAGACTTGCTACGATTGTCATATTCATCGTCCTACTGCAGTCTTCTCTGACTGTTTCAAAGTGCTCAGAGAGTGATAGCGCCCCGGTCTTCATTGACGTGGTCCTCCCTCCGCCGGTTCAGTATCGCACCAGTCAACAACAGGAGACCTATGTGACGGTCTCTGATCCAGACGGAGTGGCTCAGATACGCATGCACGGGTTCGACCCATACACCAACGGAACCTTCATCTCCGGAATGGATCCCCGCGGGACCGACAGAGATGGCAATCCTGTTTTTGCTCTTGGCGGCTCGGCGAGCGTCCCTGAGGATGGGACCCCCCTGAATCACTCCATCTGGTTCACCGCAAGGGACAAGTTGGGGAACGAGGGGGTCTCTGAGAACTACACCTTCAGCATCAGGAGGGGTGTGACGGAGGAGCCCATGCTGGTACGCTGGCTGTTTCCCGACGAGAGTTATGCCGAGACCTCCCGGCAGTCTGCATCGGTCTGGCTCTATGACCCTGACGGTATCGAGCGAGTGACCCTGCAGATCCTGGACCCGTGGAACTGGACATGGATGGAGAAGACCATGGGTCCCGCGGAGACCACGGAGGATGGTTAAGTCAAAGAATAGACTCTTTTCATAAACGAGATGCGGCAACCGGACGCTGGTTTCGCCGATTTGGACAACCTATCCTGGTTGTGTATTTTGCAATCTTCGCTTTCTACCACACAGCAACTCGATTAGCACTAGTGACCACTTCAATGCTGACAGGCCTAACAGTGTTCTATTTCTCAACTCAGATTGCCTTGGGGTCGATTCTAGTGGTGATAATTGCAAGACTGTACAGGCATGAAAGACCCGCTTAGTGTGGTGGAGAGAACAGCAGACACGCTAGTTGACTGGATTACTGCTGATACTGGAAAACTGCCGTTTGAGATCTATGAAGGCAGGCAGAATTGTGAGCACCAACAGGTATGACAGGACAATGACAAAAGCGAGAGATGAGAGAGTGAGAACTATGGTGACAAGTGAGATGTAGAAGCAAGTCCAGACAGAGATTATCAGCCCACTCAGCACCAAACGGATTCTTTGGAGTTTCTTTGGCTCAAATCCCCATGAGACTCTAAATTGCTTTCCTAGTCGCCATACTGAGAAGTAGAGAAATCCAAATGTGACCATTACCACAAGGAGATAGTTTAGAGCTTCTTCCGTGGATGTCACGTGAATACTCATTCCACAACATACCTCTTGTCGATGTACAGTCCCACAATGTGGATTCTGATATTTCACAGTATTGATAGTCCATTTCTTAATGGCGAAGCCGATTCTTTATAGCTCATCGTCCGAGTTCCGAAACAGAGATTGACAGCTGGGCGGTAAGAAGATGATGTTCCATCCTCTGAATTGGGGGCTCGAAGAAACGGCTGCAATTCGGTTCGGTGCAATAGTAGCACATAAGTGATCCGTTTGCTCCGGCTAGCAAGCCTGATTTCCAATGGCGCGGTCTACATAGGGCTCCTTCCTGCTTCCAAGAATATCTTCATAATTATCTATCACGTATTAGCTCATTGCGGCCTCGCGGGCCTAAGCGCAAACCATAAACCAACACATTGCATCATAGCTTTCTGGGATGGAGTGTTCCTGTGGGGGGTATTCATGGTTGCATTAACTCTGTGGGATGGAGGGAATCCATTAAAATGATGTTTGAAAGACTTCGACTCTGGCGGAGGTGTTCTGATGATTCCCAATGAGGTACTTCTGTGGGTCCTCCTCTTGACCCTTGGTGGCGAGCTGGCAGGGGTCGTTATCGCAATCATCATGACTGCATACCTACGCTGGGAGATGTTTGGAGGGAAGTGGGCCCTGCTGATGATTGTCTGGAGTGTGGGACTTGCCTATGCACTTCCAATCCTGTATGTGTGGACCATAGACACTTCATACGTCCAGGAGTTGGTCACTGATTATCCCGCTCTTTTTCTCGAGGTAGGGATAGCAATGGTTGTCCTTCCTCTATTGATGTGGATGTCATTTGAACTGGCGAAGAGGCGGCAACCGGGGATGGAAGAAGAAGCAGAGTAGCTCTTCACGAGAGCGGTGCATGAGCATCTGCGCTCAGTCGATGAGACGGGCGAGGATCGAGGTGCAAGCTAAGCCGATAGTCACCCGGGGCCGCTCCACTGTGGCCGCCGTGGCAAAGACCCCGTTCCCATAGAACCCCCAGCCCTGCCTCTCGATGAAGGAGATAGGTATACCGTAGGTGCTCAGTCGCCCGCCATAGCCGTCTGGCAGATCGATGTCCAACATGAGATACAGGGGGCCATCGATTGACTCCGGGACACCCCCACCGATGAGCATGGACCCGTGGGTGGTGAGGCCGTCGTGCTCATCCACCGCGATGCGAAGGACCCCGGTCTGGTAGGCAACAAACCATGTCTCGTTCAGGACCGCCCCGTTGCCGTACCGCACCGTGGTGTTCAGGTTCTCGCCCTTGAAGATGGTGATGTCGTACTTCGCAGCAATCCCCAGCACGATGGCGATGCGCTGCTGCCGCCCCTCGCAGTACAGGTGCAGACTGTGGACATTGACCCGGTCGTGCTCGAACCGCACCGAGTCAGACCCGGGGTCGTAGAGCTCGGCATCGATGCGGTACATCAGTGACGTGTCGTTCTCGAAGGAGATGGTGAGGTTGGCATCCCTGGGAGTGACCAGTGCCAGGATCACCTTGCGGGTGTCGCCCTCGGGGTACACCGCCTCGAAGCGGAACTGCGTGCGGTTGGACTCGAAGTACCAGAAGAGGCCGGCTCCACTTCCCAGGACTATCAGGATGAGGAGAATGGCTGTCTGCTTCCTCGTCAATGACCTCATGCGAACACTCCAAGAGAGGTGTGCTCATTGAGAGATAAAAGTGCAGCTGCGGGCTCAGTCGATGAGGCGGGCGAGGATGGCATCGCAGTAGCAGTCGATGGACATGGTGGGCTTCTCTTCGTCCTGTGGCGTGCCAAAGACACCGTCACGGAGCAGTCCCCAGCCCACACGCTCCACGAAGGAGATGGGTGCACCGTTGGTGTACAGGACACCATCGTACCCCGTGGGGAGGTCGATGTCCAGAAGGACTGTGCTGGTGCCGGTGCTCCCATGAGGACGATCAACAGTGAGGACGAGGTAGTCATAGGCCGTAAGACCATCGTGCTCGTCCACTGCGATCCTGATGATGCCGGTCTGGTAGGCCTCAAACCACGTCTCGTTCAGCACCGCCCCGTTGCCGTACCGCACCGTGGTGTTCAGGTTCTCGCATCGCTGGATGGTGATGTCGTACTTCGCAGCAATCCCCAGCACCACATCCACACGCCTCTGACGACCGGTGCCCTCGATGTGCACCAGATGGACGTTGATGGAGGCGTAGTCCACCGTCACAGACCCGGAGGCAGGGTCATACAGCTCAGCATCGATGCGGTACAGCAAGGACGTGTCGTTCGCAAACGAGATGGTCACGTTGGCATCTGTCAGGTCGCGGAGGTAGAAGGTCACCTTGCGGGTGTC
>SDNO01000177.1 GCA_004524435.1 Candidatus Thorarchaeota archaeon
CATTACCGCTGTCATCGAAGAGGCCTGTCCCATCATACCAGCTATACTCCAAATCGCCTCCCGGTACCAGGATGCTGCTGTCAGTATCACTAGCTTCCACAATGACCAGAAGGAGGTTTCCATAGGTCACATTGGTGATTCCTGTTCCCACAGCATCATCCGGATAGGTGATTGCAAGTTCGGAGGAATGGGTCACAGTGAATGGCCTTCTGAAGAAGCCAGTGTTCTGCCACTCGCCATTTGCCTCAAGATCACTAGTTGATGCCTGAACCATCCAGTTTCCAGCTGATGCATTGGCGCCTGCCAGATTGAAATACGGCGATGTCGCATAGCCTGACCCATCTGCCGTTGCGTTAACAGAGTACTTCTTGACGCCATCGGGGTCATACACGGTGATGTTGACCACAGAATCTTGGAAGGCTGGGCCAACGAATGCTCGGACACGCGTACTGTTGCCTGCCCTCAAATCAGTTGTCTGCTTCCATGTGCTATCATTTGGATCATAGATCTCAAGACTCTGTATCATGTTAGGAGCGGAAGAGCGAATTCTCCAGTAGCCATAGCGACCCGCCTCGGTAGCTACATCGTATGCCGACACATTGAGATACCCGTTTCCCACATCGCCGCCGGTCCAACCGGATGTCAGATTCGTCGAGGGCGCCAAAGGCCTAGCCACGAAGAATACATCTCTGTTCGCTGGAATAGTCTGGTTGAAGTAGTATCTATTGACATAGCCCGTCGGGATTGTAGCATAGAAATAGGTTGTGTAGTTCACTTGTGTCCCGTTCTGAACTAAATACTTCTGACCGTAAGAGGTGGGACTTATCTCGTACACGGTTGGCACATCGAGATGCCTTGCGAACATGTTCGTTTCCACATCAAACTCCACGATGATCTTCCGATTGGGATCTGGGTTAATCGGCGTTGGATTCCAACTGAAGTTCAGCATGACGGGACTCTCAGTCCACGGAGAATCCGCCACCTCAGTGACAGAACCTGAGCCGTAACCTGGGTCTGAACTGACGCTGATGCCGTCCATGGCAAGGTTCACGTCGGAAGGTGATGCTCTCGTCTTCACATAAAGCTCGAAATTGTCAACCTTTGCTCTAGGAGCGATTTCTGGGTCGTACCCTACTGAGGCCTTGCTCCAGAGACCTATCTCGACATTCACATTCTGGTCGCTTGGTAGATTGAACACCGTGGGTGAAACGTAGGTGAGTCCTGAGTCATACCAAGTTTCTTCTTCAGCTATGTCGGTGAAGACCTTCTGCCAGATCTGCGAACCCTCGATGTTCAGATAGATGGCGAATGAACCGGTCATGCCATAGTGGTTGTTGTCGTCGTCGCCAGTATCTCCCCAGTAGTCGGTTCTGAATGCCGCCCAGATGACGTTTCCTCTCGGGATATTCATTGTCTGAGTGACGTAGGCGCGATCACCCTGATCGTAGTAGAATGGAGCACTACCTGAGCCAGAGTCTATCTCGAAGTCGAAGGCACCGTTACCTGTTCCATGTCCGGATGCATTGTAGGATGATATGGGTGTGCTATATGACCCAATATTCGATGTACCTCCACTCCAGTCCGAAGGACTCGGGGAGCTAGAGAAATCCCAGTTCTGAACCCAAGTCCGATTCTCAGTAAGTTCAGATACTCTTGCGTCAACACGATAGCCCTCCCATCCGGGACCGGTAGATACACTGACATTGGTATTGGAAGTTGTATTTGAGGGAAGATAGGTCATTGTCTTTTGTTGGAAGAAGTCTGTCGCATTCCCGAACTCGCCACTAAGAAGGGGATCGGCTGTGCCTACCCACTCAAGGTTTCCCTGTTCGCCAATGGTGAACTTGTGAAGCAGTTCGCCAGGCCGCATGTCAATCTCTTCGCCATTACCCGGGTCCATCGAAGCATCTGTCGTGAGGGCAGGACGGACAGGGTTGAGATGGACCGAACCCGAGAGTATCGGCACTAGGAATATGAACGCAATTGCTAGTACGGATAGTATTCTTCCTCTGTTCATTCTTCATCGCCTCCCAGCTGTTCAAGCAAAGCATCTATTTCCGCCTTCGAGAGATTCCTCGCCTGTTCTATCATCAGTTCGGCCTCGGCTCCATCAATGCCCATGTTCAGAAGCCTCTCTCGAAGATGCTGCAGTTCTTCTTCTGTCAGCTTGCGTTCCAAATCAACTGCTTCTTTCTCTGGTTCAGCAAGTCTGCCTGCCTCAGCGATATCCTTCGCTCGCCGAGCTCGCTCCTGACGGAGGACCTCGCCGATGAAGCCTGCTCGTTCACTAGGCCTCATCTTCTCTAGGTCGCCCCGGAGAGTGTCGATATCTTCGGGAGCTAAACCGACTACCACTGCCAGCTCTTGCAGAAGCTCCTCAGTGTCAAGTATCGATATGTCAACAGTGGAGGCTGCGATATCTTCTTGGCCTTTCACAATACGGACTGGCCGGAGATCTTCATTCATCGTGTCGATTATCATGCGCCTCCTAGAACGAACTGGAGGTGCCTCAGGTATTTTGCCCCGGGCCATCTTCCCGACCATTGCTCGGATCGTCCTGAGCATCTTGGGGACAGACCAGACTCGGATGTAGGCTGCACCTAACGCGACAAGGCCGAGAATGGCAAGTGCTAGGTAACCGAAATTCGTATAGAGTGCCTGTTGTTCGGGACTCAGTGTGACGAAAACAACACCTGAATAGGTACTGGACTCGTAATCGGTCTTATTGAGTTGAATCCTGTATTCATATCCCTGAACGTTTGTTCCTGTGAAGGCAAACACGTAGGTTCCGTTTCCGTAGTCAACTGATGACTCTGATACAACCTGCAGCGTTGTTCCAGCCGTCGAGTTCACCGCAAGAGGTATTCCCGTTTCATGGTCGATGTCCCAGTACGTCACTCTTACGAATATTATCTGTCCTGAGAATGCAGTACCCGGTGGGGGGGTGACAAGAAGTTCGGTTTCGACTCGTCTGATTGTCATCTGTACTACGATTTCTGCCCTGCTGTAGTTGCCTCGGGTGAATGCGATTCGAATCGCATAGGGGGTTTCTCGTACATCAAGGGAGGGGATGCCTGACTCGTCGGGGCCAAAACGATAGGACCCGTTGCCCAGATTCGTCAGAGGATCAGTACCAAATTCCCAAATCGCAGTCGCCGTAGCATCTGTTACTAAGACGTCGTTCAGTGTGTCATTCAGTATGAACAGCTGCGAGTAGTCATCGCTCACCGGGATGTCTACGACCACCGTTCCTATCACTTCTGTCGTGACGGGCAGGACTCGCAGCTTCACTGAGCTATAGCCGAATTCATACCGGTTCTTCTGGAATGAAACGGAAATGTCGTACGGAACAATGCCGGCTTGGATTATCGACGTGTTCAGAGTGAAGGAGTAACTACCATTCGCACCTTCGAGAAGCTGCTCAGTATAGTCCCCGATGGTGAAGGACGTTGATGCTCCTTCAACGCCAATTAAGTTGGTTTCATCATAGTAGGAAAAGGAGAAGGTAACAAGTCTACCGAAGTAGACCTCCTGAGATGCATCACTGAGGATTTCAATGGACGTCTGGATTCTCGTGACTGTCAATGTGAATTGAAGGGAAGTGGGAGCATAACCGTCCTTGGTGCTTGAGATTCGAAGAATGTATTCACGGATGGCCAGATCGGATGTGTTCACACTGGCTACATACCAGCCACCGCCAAGCTCGGTGAGGTTTGCAGAGATGCCCGAGATGCTGTAGATGAGACTGGCACCAGCTACACCGACTCCCAAGTCTGTGTTGTTAAGGTATACGGATACATTGGCAACTGTTCCGGCAGGGGTGCTAAGCACCGTTCCTCCGACACCAGGTGAAATCTCTGTGTTTATCTCACGGACCTCAAGTGTGAGTTGAATGGTAACACTCTTGTAATTAGTCGAGCTCGCTTGGACCTGAATCTGGTAGCTGCGAATGCTTGCTCCGTCGATTGTGAAGTACCCCACATACCGAGAGAGTGTCGAGTTCCAGTCCAATGAACCAGAGCCGCCGGTCCAGGCAAACGAAACAATGCCATCCGGGATGACTGTATCATTGGCTTGTATCAGATACTGAGCTTCGATGGTGGCATTCTGTCCATTTACAACAATCTGCCTATCAAGAGTGCCGATAAGCCGTGCAGGCACCTTTGCTATTCGAATCTGGAACTCGCGTTGCCGCGCCTCATAGTTGATGAGCGCGAAAGCAATGGAGAGCGTGTATTCCCCTGAGTTGTATGCAAGCGTGGATAGGTTAAGACCATACCGTCCATTTCCTATTTCGTCCAGGCCAAATGTATCCGAGAGAATCGTCAGATTGACATTGCCGCCGACAACACCCGTGCCATTCCTTGCATTAGTAATGTTCACACTGATTGTGACTATCTGACCCCATTCTGGACTCTCAGGGTCTGCTAGAAGTTCGATGTCAACCGGAAGGGCTGCGAGAACTACGTCGGCTACGACTGTCCTGTTGAAATGGAGGTACGAGGAGGCGTAAATCTCGAACGCGTATTCCCCAGCATCCAGAGAGCCTGTCTCTATGGAGAGGTAGTATATCCCCTTGCTGCCTTCGATTATTTGTGCCGTCGTACCATGTTCCGATTCCCAGTTCGTCGTCACATTTGCGCTTTCAATTCCAAGGCCAGTGTTTATGCTCATGAAGGTCACATTTGCCTCGATTGTATCGCCCAGGTAGTAAGTCACGCCCGGTGGAACAACGAGGGAGAGCTCGGTTGCCACGGGGTTCAAGACGATGCTGAATCCGAGACCCGTTTTGTTTTGATAGAAGGGGCTACCTGCCCACGTGAAGTTGGCTGAGAAGAAGTATCTCCCGAGGTTCGTGAAATCAGATGTGTTGATCCTCACCTCATAGGAACCGTCAGGTCCCGGTATCACCCAATACTGGATTGAGGAAACATTGGAACAAGATACTGTGACACTGGCGCCAGAGATTCCACCTCCAGTCAGATAGTCAGTGTACTTCAGGAAGGCGGTTGCGTTGTAGAATATGTCTGCTGGTGGTGTTGAGAGTACACTTGATTGAGTAAACCTCTGAGTGATAGTTGCCGAGGTAGATGTACTGGAATTCATATAGAAGGGTGCAAAATCTCCCCATGAGAATCTGACAGAGATTGAATGACTGTCTTCCAATTCCGAAACTAGGATTGTAGACTGAATGGAAATCGAGTAGATGCCATTCGCTCCTGAGAGGGCATACTGAAGACTAGTGAGAGGCTCTCCGGCTCCATGGCTCAGAATGAGATGTGATTTGTTGAGCGATATTCCTTGCCCGTCTAAATCGTCAGTCGCTGTTACCTCGAATGTTACGTTCCCCAAATAGGGTGTGTTTAGAGGGGACTTGGATACCGTGATAGTTGCAGGTCGTCGGGAAACCTCTATCTCAACATTTCGGTTTCTGTTCTGGTAATACGGACTTCCAGTGTAGTTTGCATGGATCGAGATGGAATAGGTGCCAAACCCTCCAAGAGCCACGGTAGATATCCTAATCCTGTATTCACCATTTCCGAGATAGTCAACGAAGTAGTTCACCCCAAGCTCCAATGGTTCAGATGACGAAGTGCATTCAGCAAGAATCGTTGCTCCTGTTATTCCTGCATCTGTGTTGTCATCGGAGTAGGTTACGGTGATGTTCGCCTGAGTTAGATATGGTGCCAAATCTGGAAGGTCGCTTGTAAGCTGTGTTCGCCTAATCACAACGGTAAGGTAGAAGAAGTCGGTTGCATCCTCGCAGTATCTACTTCCACCGTAGGCGATGGTAGCGTTTATTGTAAAGGTGCCTAGGGTTTCCAGTACACTCGTGTTCAAGACCACGGCATACGTACCATCCAGATTGTCGTATACTGTGTAGTTGCCCTCAAGGGATGCATCGAGCGTGAGTGTACCTCCTTCCATGCCGGAACTTGTGTAATCGTCTACATCCGTGTAGGTGAAGAGGAGGGTCAGATTGTTGGCGAATTGAATTGGTCCATATGCTCCATGAGTGAGTTCAGTGAATCTCTCTCTTACCGTTATTGGAATCTCAACAGACGTCCTGTTCTGATAGTACGGTTCCCCTGCCCAGGTGAAGTTCAGATGGAACGTATGGGTGCCGGGCGTCCACGAAGATGTATCAAGCTCTATCAGGAAGGCACCCGTTTCATCTCCACTGTAATAGACCATGTACGGGATTGCCTCTTGAATAGAAAGGAAGAGGTTAGATGCATTTCGGATCGTCTGCCCGGAGAGCGCATCTCTGTAAAAGACCGTCAGATTCACGAGCTCATCATATGGTGTTACAGGCAGTGGCTGCCAGTCGACATTGGTCTGACGCTGTGCAGAGTAGACCGTTACAATGAGCGTCTGATTATCGTAAAGCGGAAGTTGGCCTTTTGTCCAGTTGAACTGGATAAGCAGGTCGCAAGCCACAATGCCAGTCAAATACGATGTATTGAATTCAATTCGGTATTCGCCTGGACTACTAATCGGGTCGACTTCGGTTAGGACCATCAGGTCCTGTGTTAGAATCTGTCCTGCCGTCAGAACGTCGATTTGGAGATGAACGTTGAATGCATAGGGGCCGGTCGAGTTGACTATGCCCGTGTCACTTCCTACGTCGAAGTAGATAACACTGAAGGTCAAGTTCTCTCCGAATGGCGTCATCACCGGATTCTCGCCGATGAAGATATCTGTAGGAGTGCTCGTAATTCTGACGCTCTCAGCCACAGTTTCATTGGAGAACTTGACTGTTGGTCCAGTCCAATTGGCATAGATTACCAAATCCTTTGTGCCTGTGGATCCCCACTGACTTGCTGGTAGCGATATGATGTATTCTCCTGATTCTGCCCCGCTTGACACCTCATAGTCTATCGATGGGAGTCCTGGGCTCTCGATGTATATCAGGGCGTCAGGACCGACAATGCCTGTGTCCGCGTCTACATCATAATAGACCACAGAGATTACAACATCCGCGGTGTATGGGGTTGGCTCGATTGGATTTGTGAGATAGAAGGAGGTAAGATGGGTTCTTAGCTCCACATCCACATCGAATGTATGATTCTGTGCTCCATATCGCTCAACATTGAACCTGACCGCGTATATGTCCAGAACGTCATCGTCGAGGGAATAAAGATTGACCTGATAGACGCCAGGAGTCGTGGTTTCGGTTACATTGTAGTCCTCGAACGAGTAGCCGTGTAATGCTGACCAGTTACAGCTTATGGCATCTGCTGAGCCCGTGATAGGTGTGCTGTGATCCGTGTCGGTGTAAGTTATGGTGAAGGAGGTCGTATATCCCACCGGGAGCGATAGCTGACTTGTGGAGGGAATTGCGGAAGTAAACAACTCACGGACCTCGACCGAGAGTATGATTGTTCTTGATTCGTAGTAGCCCTTTGCAGCAGTCACGCTTACATTGTAGTTTCCGAGGCTGACGCCATCAGTCTCCAGGGCGACAGTGTAGTAGCCCGGATTGCCAATTTGGGGAGTGACAGAATAGCTGTCATAGACCCAATCAGTCGTGATTTGTGCATCAGTAATGGGGTTTCCTTCTTGATCCCTGAACTGGACCGTCATCTCTGCATCGTATCCAATTGGAACATCAACGCCGGGCGCATCAGGCGAGAGAAGATCTGTAGTATAGATTACGTTTAGCGTGAAGATCCGTGAGAGTGAATCGTAGTAATCCTTGTCCCAGCCCAGTGTAATATTGAACTGCCCATTTGATGGCAAATCTCCAGTATCCAGGGTAACACTGTACTCTCCTGTTCCCAAGTCATTCATGTTGTCCGAACCGGCTACCCAAGAATAGGTCATAGATCCACCGGCAAGCAACTGGGTGTTGTCCGAGTCCTGGACTCTGAGCTGCAAGAGGATTAGATCGCCATGAGTCACGTTCTTGGACCACGTTGCACCTGCACCAACTGGATACTGTACGCTCATATCTGTTGAGTGGGTGACAGTGAACGCTCTTCTGAAGAAACCAACATTATGGATTGTAGGTTCCGAGTTCTCGTCTGTCACGAACGCCTGGACTTCCCAGCTTCCGACGGACGAATTATAGGCGTCAAGATTGACAAAACTAGTGGTTGCGTAGCCTGAGCCATCCACTGTGGCCTGTAGGGATGCCCAGAGAGTGCCATTCGGCATGTATATGGTGAAATCAACGATGTCTGTTGCATAGCTCGGCGAGAGTGTCACCCTGAAGCGGGTATTCTGATTGGCCCTGAAGTTTTCTGTATCTAGCCAAGAGGAGGTATCAACATCCCATACTTGTAGCGTATCAATGATATTGGGCGAAGAGCCTTTCACGTACCAAAATCCGTTCTGAGAACTTGTTGTTATGTCATAGACCGAGACATTTACGGCACCATCACCAGGATCTCCGAGCGTCCAATCTGATGTGAGGTTATCAAGACGGAAGCTCGGCTCTCCAACATGGTCTACATCCCGATTATCTGGTATTGAAAGATTGAAGAAGAACGAGTTCTCGTAACCACCCGGCACAGCGACGTAGTGATTGGTGTCCCATCTGATATCGCTTCCATTCTGTGCTACATAGTTGTCACCGTTGGTGAACTTCTCAGTATCGCTGACCGTGTAAACATCATACCTCCTTGCAAAGGCAGTCACATCAACGTCAATCTCAACGGTAATCTCCTCGTTTGGATCAGGAGGATTTGGTGTGGGTGTCCACGAGAAGTTCGCGTACACACTACCCTGAGTCCATGGGGATACGGGCTGATAGGTAACTGTTCCAAGGCCTAAGACTGGATTTGAGCCCTCGAGCACATTTGAAACGTCTTCGCCGTTCATCTTTAGATTGATTGATTCCGGTGTTGCCTTGGCCTTAATATAGACCGCCACGTTGTCGAATCGCCCCTCTGGTTTGATGTCGTCGGTTCGGTACCACTCGGCGTCGGTTACACGTAGCCCGACCATTATCGAAACATCAGGAAGTGTGAAGTATGATGGGTTCGTCGGAATTAGCCCGGTTGAGTACCAAGTGTTGTCGTTTGCTATGCCATCAAATGCAGCATTCCAGAGATAGTCTCCGCCTTCGTCAGGGTTTCCGACTGAAAGGAAGAGCTCGAAGAAACCAGTTGGATTGTAGCCTGACCAATACCTTCCCCGGCAGTCTGCATAATAATCGAGAGAGATTCCAGCCCATGTAACGTCTCCACGGTCTATCGTGATATCTTGTTGAACGAATGCCTTATCGCCAGGATTGTACCAGAAGCCATAGAGCCCCGCAGCGTTCCTATGGTAATAGCCGTCAATCATCGTTGTTGCTGCAGCATCACCATCTCCTCCATCTGTCATGCGTCTGGCAATCTTGCGAGTGGTTCCACTTCTCTCACTTGTGTACACGTAGTTTGATCCGTTCAGTGCTATTCCGTAGTTGAACCTGAAGTCTCCATTACCTGTGCCATCGCTTCCCCACTGTCCCTGGTACGTGCCTGTTGATGAGAAGTACTGCACCCGGTCGTTGCCGACATCTGAGACATAGATGATTCCCGAGGAGCTAACTGCAACCCCAACGGGAGTTCTGAAGTATCCGTTTCCTCCGCCACCATAGTAAGAATTCTGGCTACCCACCAAACTCTGAAAAGCACCTGTTGAGCCAAATCTTTGGACCCGGCAATTGCTTGAGTCTGCAACTATCACTTGGTCGTTGTTCTGGTTGATTGCTATGCCTGTCGGTCGTCGAAATTGCCCCGTGCTCGTTCCGGTTCCACCGAATTGCCCTTGATAGTTTCCCGTGCTGTCGAAGTACTGTACTCTATCGTTACCCATGTCTGCAACGTAGATGTAGCCGTTTGAGTTCCTGACAGCAATTCCCATGGGGCTATGGAATTCCGATGTGCCTTCACCCGGACTGCCCCATTGGCTGACATATGTGCCCTGAGAGTCAAATACCTGAATCCTATCATTACCGGAGTCGGCAACATAGACATTTCCGGTGGAGGTAAGTGCTATGCCTGTGGGATAGCTGAACTCGCCATCTCCAGAACCGGCACTTCCCCAATCAAACTGGAAGTTACCTACATCATCAAAGACTTGTACTCGATTGTTGTAGCTGTCAACGACATAGACATAGCCGGAAGTGTTGACTGCTATACCCCAGGGGTCGGTGAAGTTCCCGTTCTCATTCCCTCTTGCTCCCCATTGACTCTGATACGTTCCGGTAGAAGTGAAGTATTGAATTCTGTTATTACCGCTGAAGGCGCCTTCAAGCTGGGAGCTCCCGTAGGTCCAAGTGCCCGGTGAGTTGAAGTCGTTATTGACTAACCAAGTACGGTTCTCGGTGATGCTGGTGATGTTGCCAAAGACTTCGTAACCTTCCCAATTATCACCAAGAGGGACCGATAGGTTGGTAGTTGTTGTTGTGTCAGACGGGTAGTATACCATCTGCTGACTTGAGAATGAGTCGGTGCGCGTGCCATATTCCGATGCTACAAGAGGATCTCCTCTTCCAGATACTTCTGTGGGAGCGGAGGCTATCTCATATTTGAGCAATACCTCATCAGGCCCCACTTCTATTTGAGACCCATCATCAAGTGTTACTGTGTGGCCACCAGATTGCCCTGATGGGAAACCCGCCTCCGGAAGTAGGATGGCGGAGCCAAATAGCATGGGAAGAATCGCCACTAGTACTAGAATTGTCTTGCGTGTATCCATTACACTCTCACCGGCATTCCTGGCTTGAGATAGCTCAGACAATCACTGGGCAGATAGTGTTGTCTCCTTCTCTCAATGATGCTCTGTTGAATGCGGAGTCTTTTTAATAATGCCCTCATTGTCCCGTTCCGTAAAATGTCGAACTTTTCGATTTTTCGTCTGATAACCAAGTCTAGACGGCTTGCTTGCTCTTCCGGTACCATACGGTGGCTACGACAACCAGAATCAAAGCAAAAGGGACACTAAAGACAATGACATAGAGCATATACGTTCCGTCTGGTGGGCTAGTAACGGGTTCGACAAGCGTCACCCAGTCAGTAGATGCAGGATTGAGCCCCCTGTCGTAGGCCAGGATCATGAGTTTCACACCGCACTCTGGGTCAAAGGAGGGCACAGGGAAAGTCGCATTCCAAGAACTCCCCTCGTATGAGCAAGCATATTGAACTGTGGTCTCATTGAGGCCCAACACAGCACTCACGTTCTTGATGCCTGCTATGTCGTCTGATACGTCCACCCAGACTGAAACATTACCCTCTCGGTATTCTTCCGGTTCATAGCCCCAGTCCCAAATGGTGGGTGCACTGTCGTCAGCGACCGAGAAGACCATGTAGCGCTTCTCCTGATTCGCGAGTTCAAGGGCTTCATAGCACCCCTGCCAATCCATGTGTTTGTATCTCTCATGAGCTAACTCGTAGTAGTTGAGTACGTCATCGAGAATCTGGTATGTTTCGGGTTCAGCTTCATCCTTGATATCATCCCAAGCTTCCAGGAGCCTGTCGTAATAGTCGAACTCCAACTGATCAAGATACGTACCCTGCACCCAGTTCTTGTCGAAACTTGATGTTCCGTTATGCATGCCGAAGTAAACCATAGGGGACGACGAGAAGTCGCCTACATAGTGATGGCGCACCCATGTGTGTCCCATGCCGATAGCATGCATTGTCTCGTGAAGCTGGACACCCGATATGCCCTCCCGTTTGGTCGTCCCATCGTCTCGGTAGTATCGTTCCCATGATTTCCATACGCATGTCTGGCCTCCGCCTCCAAGGCCGGTGAAATAGCCGGTGGGCGTGTACATAGTCATATTCTGCTTTATGAAAACCACTCCGAATACTTCGATATCATCAGAGGCGACGTCGATGTACCGCCATCTGACATTGTCATAGATATCGTAGAACAAATCATACCCGTTGACGTATGTATGACCATCCGTGACATATGAATGACCATCGAAGAACCCCATAATGTACGGAAAATGTTTTGAGTCTCTCACCTGAACGCTGACATTCCAAGGAATAAACGGCAGTAGCTCCGAGAGATGATTCTCCAGTAGTTCCGCATTTGTGACCCACTCAAGACTCCTGACAGTGATGCCTTCATCAGTGTCCATTGCAAGGACGAGCGCGGTGAGAATTCCCCTCTGAACGAATGCTGTCGGGCTGTGCTGTACCGGAAAAAAGAGATACCTTACAGCATCACTGAGATAGTTCGCGAGATACGCACTGAGTTCAAGCCGCCCTTCACTGGTCGACAAATCAATTCCATCTACAACATCTTCTAGGTCTTCAGTGCAGTGCCTCGGATCCTCTGAATAGGGTTCGGTGCCCCACCAAATTCGTGCCCAACGAAGATACCACTGGTCTGCCGAAGGGTCAACAACGAAGACGTTACCCATGCCGCCGAATCCAGCATACTGGAACTTGATATCGCGGTTCAGTTGATTGTCCCATGGGAGCCGCCACCAATCAATGTCCTCCCCGCTATCCGGATCGACTGGATCGTAGTCATACCAATGTTCCAACTCGTGCTCGGGGGAATCGAACTCGGAGAAATTGAACAAGTAGAGGTTGTAGTGCAGCTTGTCGGATGAGGTGGCAGGATTTTCTATTAGCCATTCCTCGATAGGTTCAGCCTCTATAGACATCCCGCTCCTAGGATAGAAGATTTTCTGTGGTTCATCCGGATGAGCCTTCTGGTATTCCAATGCGGATTCGTCCAAGATGGATCCTGTTTCGGTTCCGTTGACATGGTTGTTGATGATGAGATTTCGAATCGATTCAATGTAGTCAGCGTCAGCATAATGGACTTCGTACTGCATGGTATAGGTGATGTCGCACACGTCGGCCTCGTACTGCCTTTGGTCGGGCAGGAATTCATGAAGAGCTCGCTCTTCTACATCATCAGAATCATAGTTCACAAGTATGATATTGATGGTCCAGTCCCGCTGGATTTCTTGCATCTGTGGCGGATCCTCGATGTAGGAGGCGGACGAAGGCATAGCAATGGGTCTAACCACTACAACTCCTGTGATGAGCAGGGTAAGTGATAACGATACGAAGACAGACCGCATACATCATACTTGCCAGCACCGAATATTAACGAAATGGTGCGCGCTTCTCGGCTGTGGAATATTTCAACCATATGGACAACTATATTAGCAAACTTCTGGGGCGAGAAACACGCGTCGGCATTCGAACATTGACTGACCTAGTACAGTGACTCCCCTCTAAGGCAACTTAACTCCACATCAACAGCCCTGAAAGCATTGATTCCGCTGGCGCAACTTCTTTCTGATTTCTATATATCATTGATTCGCCTGCCAAGAGTGATGTCCGATTCTCTTGCTGAGAGCTAGAGACATTACGCACTCTTGTGAGACTACTTATCATTGGGCCACAATGCTGGGGTGGACGGGAAGGGCGCACTGTCTGAGGTATTGGATATCCAAGAAACCCTTTTGACTTGAGAAGAAGCCCAGTCTGCCTTGGGACAAGACATGTTACGAGGCCGAAGGCGAGATCTGGCAAAGGTAATGGTCTTCGTTTCACTCGCCGTAGTCTCAGTGGTGCTCACCATTGGGGAAGTGGGCATAGTATCCCTCTCATATGCCACGAGAGTGGGTGTACATTCGCTGCTTGCCTTCTGGGTTTCGATTCCGGCTGCAGTCATAGTACTCGCGCTGCAGCACCGGTACTCACTCTCAAGAATGTTTTTCGGAACAGCATTCCTCTTTGCCATGTTGGTCCAAATCGGACGTGCGCTCCCCATATTGTTTCAGACTGGTCAAGGGACAGTGCAGATCACACGTATAGATCTGGTTTCCACTCTCATCGAGTTCGCTGTCATCGGGCTGATGTTTGTGCTCTATTTCGTCTTTCAGAACTCTGAAGAGAAAGAATTCTCCCCTGCAAATCGATGGGGGTCAGCAGTCCTCATCATCTCATGCCCTGTGGCGGTGTATAGTGTGCTCTACTACTTCCTGCTTCCTTCTCTAGCCTCTGAGATGGTCACCAATCTTGGGTTTGTAGCAGTTCTAGTAGCACTCTTCGCATTCGTCCTGGTCCCGATACTAGCAATTCGCAAATCGAAACAAGACATCCCTTGCAACCTGGGCTACATCACTTCGGGTTCGATTCTCATGATTCTCTCAGCCGCCCTTGTGCTCACCTCAGTCGTTGAGAATTCAGGCATCTGGATATATGCAGAGAACCTTCGTATTGCGTCATTCTTGTTGTTCGGCTTCTCTTTGGCGGTGCCATTCCTGAAGAACGCCGGATTCCCGAGGATGACCCGCTATGCTATTGTC
>SDNO01000257.1 GCA_004524435.1 Candidatus Thorarchaeota archaeon
CTCATTGAGGCCATCCACAGTGACCTTCAACATCAGTCCGCATGCTCCATCCAAGAAGTACGCCTCGTCCACTTCATCATAGCCCTTGATCTCCTCAGCTATGAGAGTAGCCTGTTTCATCATGGTCTTCACTCTGATAATGGCTCGAATCCGGGGCCCGATCTTCATAGGATCCAGCACCACAGTAAATCTCTTGATGATTCCCTGATTCACCAGCCGACGCACCCGTCGTCGTATTGTGACCTCCGTACGTTCCACCTCTTCGGCAATCTCGGAGTAAGACCTTCGGCCATCTTCTTGGAGCATTCTTATGATCTTCTCATCTATCTCGTCAAGCTTCATGGGGATTGTCTCCTAGTTTTCTATGAGGACATAGCATCGAACAGTCGCTGTGCTTCGTGATAGTATTCTCACATATACCTTTTGAAAATTGAACGAGGTCGAACGTCTTGTGAGCTCTCTCATTCATAGAACAGCCACGAAACAAATGAAATCTCAGAGGACCTTTATCTCTTCGGACAGAATTCTCTCCTCTTTTCCTGACATGATGGCGTAGAGCTCGATATGGTCGGTCATCTGGGGTGCACTCCGTATTTTCTTCTCTAGCAGTTCTTGAATCTGGAAGATACCCGAGGCGTTCATCATCTCTACCTCGATTCGCACGGTCTTCTTCTCACCCTTCTTGATGCTCACTTTTCGGATTGCCATGGCAGATGCAGAGTGTATGTTGACACTGCCAGCTTCAAAGGGAATCCGTGCGCGTCCAGCAGTCATGTCCAGTGCATCTGCAATTCCCACAACTCCTGCTTCGATAGTATGTGGTGTGATGACCTTGTCATGGGAGTACATGGCATGGAGGACATGACCCCGAACATGGGTCTGCTTGTGCACATCGGCTGGGTATACCTGCTTCAGCACTCGATCGATGACGGGTTTGGCCAGAAACACTGAGAACTGATCATGATTCTCTCTATGAACACTCATTCCGATGTCGTGTAGATAGCATGCGAGGAGAACTACAAGTTGCGCATCCTCGAAGGTGCCAGTTCCTTCCTGGACGATAGTGGGCTCTATTCCCTTGCTAAGCTTGTCTAGAAGCTCAATTCCATTCTTTGTCACAATCAGTGAGTGGGTATGACCGTGATCCGAGAATCCCATGCGGTCTATTGCCATGCGATTTGTGTCTTCAAGTATGGTCTGTATTTCCAAGTCGTTCTCCAGGGCTTCAAATGCAGCCACACATAGTCTGTTTGCCTGGAATAGCCTTCGGACTCTCTCTTTCAGCGTTGCTCTATGGTGTTTCTTACTTTTGGTCAATTGAGTATCCCCCTCAATATGAAATACTGTGTCTTGTCCTGCTGCTCATATGCACATAAAGGGATAGCCGTTTGGATAGTGGCAGATTAGCTTGCTACTTCTGGCTCCAGGGTATAGCAACAGCTACAGAGAACTTGGACAGAGTGGAACCTTTCAGGATAGGAGTCTATATCCTCCAGCCGTGATAGAGAATTAGTCGCTCACACAGCATCGCTGACCACGACGGAAACCACCCAGTTCCGTTTCTGGAGGGACAACTCTCTGGTGTCCAAGTTTGTCCAACATACAATAAACGGTTAGAGAATCTCATCTATCCAAACACTATCAAGGACAAGAATATTGAGCTTGCTAGGTGCAGAATCAATGGCAATTTGCCCCCGGTAACTACTTGTGTGATGTATCAAGTATCCCGATGCGGTTTCGTCGGTGCCCTTCCGAAGCCTATTAGATGGCCGTTTCATAGCCTTGCCTATATCAACAGGATCCCGACCTTTTTGCAGAAGAATATCGATGACAGTGAACAGCTCGGTCACCAGCGTGATTGACGGCCCCAGTAAACCATCGAACATATTTGGAAATATCGGCTAACTATACTGGTCAGAACTTAGAAAGGAAGGCTCTTGGGATGTGTGCGTCTAGAAAGCAGGTCATCAGGATCATCGTTGCAGTGATACTGGGGCTCTTCGTCCTGTTTGCAGCATCGGTACTAGCGATTATTGGTTCACAATTCGTTCCTGATACATTGGGACTCCTTGGCGAGATGGGTTTTCTAACACACACGGGAATGCTGACGCTTTCGATTCTTCTGATTTGGCTTCTGTCGAAGGGTAATGTCGCCGATTACGGTCTCAGAAGGCCATTCGACTGCGACTGGACAAGGGTCATCCTGTTAAGCATAGTCATAGGCATCCTTGTAGCATCTATTCGAACAGCCGTTATGGGGGGCGAAGAAGGAACCATAGAGGACTATTTTGGCATCCAGATCATGATAGGGGTCTGGGTATATGCGAGTGTTGCTGAGGAATTCTTGACTCGAGGCCTGATTCAAGGCTACCTAGAACCTCTAGCTGAACCGGACGTGACTTCCCCGGGAACTCGCATCAGTGCTCCAGTACTTGTGGGCGCGCTCTTCTTCGCATTAATGCACTTTGCCATGGTCACACTAGGTTTAGACATCACATCTGTTCTTGCTACCGTCGTTTCTGCGTTTCTGATGGGGATTATTGCAGGACATTATCGCGAGAAGACAGGGAGTCTCGCCCCTTCCATCTTGGTCCACATGCTTTTCAATATCACTGGATCAATTGTATTCTTTCTTAGTGGACTACTCTAGTAGCAACCGATGGCGAAACTACCAACTGATACTACGTGTTCTGGTTGTCTGGTAAAATCTCTCTCCCCTTTGATCATCTCAGACTCTGTTCTCAAGGTGAACTTCTCGTAACTGCAAAATCTTGGTTGAATAGGCTCAGGTTCTCCAAGGTAACTGGAAACTCTCTATGTTCCAAAGATGCACACTGCATTTGACCTGTGATGCACCTCACTTCTGCTCAGTTATGTATCCCCCTCACTATACAACAAGTCAGCCTGCCCCTATGGACATTGTCTACGTAACAGCGTAGTCGAACGCATAGTGGCAGACCTCTACGTCATCCCAGCTAAGAGATTTCCTGCAAAATCACGTGATGCCTCAAGGTCCTCCTCGTTTGGTCTTCCCTTGTTGATGCCTCCCACCAACCGAAATGGCATGTTGCTTTGATACCCCTTGCACCCGAACTCACCTACAATCTCAAAGCCCTTCTCCTCCAGCTTCTCTGACACAGGTTGCCTTCCGAGTCTGGCCCAATAGAGATGGTCAAGTCCATGCGTGAAGAAGAGAAACGCCTTACCACCCTCTAGAATAGGCATCTCATCCACGAATTCTTCAATGCTCCGGTGAAGTTTGCTGAAGTAGATTCCCGAGCCAAATCCAATAAGGTCGTACTCGTTCAGCTGGTCATAGGAAACCTCTTCCGGAGATACTATCTCGGCTTGCAACACCTCTGCTATGGCGGAAGCGATTTTCTTGGTGTTTCCATGGTGTATTGATTTACAAATAATCAGTGAATTCATTGAACTACCTTCTCACTACGCAGTCAGCGGCAGGATGTAGTCGTGTCACGATGAAATCATGACTATGTCTGCTATCCACCACCACTCTTAAAGTGCCTTGGTACGACCATCACAATATCCCGCAGGGATTCACATCGGTCGAA
>SDNO01000258.1 GCA_004524435.1 Candidatus Thorarchaeota archaeon
CGAGATTACCTACTACCCTGGAGGAATGACTTGGCCGGCCCTCTGCATCCCTGCTATCTTGATGGTTCTACTCAGAACCGAAATACCCCGGTTCGGCTTCAGCGTCTATCCACCCATAATCCTCCTGCTGACCATAGTGGCTTCCGCTCCCTCATTGTTTATCGGACTAAACAGACCCAATGCAGACGAACCCTGCTGGGGTGAGATAGGCGATGATGAGGGAGAACTCAATGAACTTACAGAAGACGAAGAAGGAGCGGCAAGGGAACTGGAAAACCTGATAGCTGATGAGATAGAAAGGGTAGAACTGCAAAATCTCTTCAAAGAAGAAACTCAATGCAATACAGATCACCTGCAGGTCATCTTCAGAACAACAAGATTTCCTCAATGCAGATGGTTTTCATACTATGAGGACGATTCAAGGCTCACATTTGAGATTCACGACATTGGAGTGGAACCGGCCAAGCGTCTTGCCATTGCCAGACTTCGAAGACTTGCCACGCCGCTATTCAGTCAGACGACTCTGCGGCGAAGAATGCTGATACTATTCAATCTCATCTTCGTCATCGCCTACTGGATTGCTGTTGTCTTGGTGGGAACCGTGCTTGGGATACCAGCGCTTCAGGTGCTGATTCTTGCAGGGGCAATCATCCTCGGATACTCAACAAGATTAAACGTCATCATGCATCGTGAGAGCCAGAATGTCTTTCGTGAGCTTCTAGAAGAATCGGAGTACCTGACAGATTTTGACAGGGAATACTACTATGATGAGAAATTCGGGGATGCAGTCCGAGCGGACATGGGTATACTGTGGGCGTACGCTCTCTTCGCAATCATTGCAGAGTTGTTAGTCTTGTGGAGTCTCTTGTAAGTTGTCGCGTAAGACAATCGACTGGCATTGCGAAACATGTCGCCTAACTTAAGACTGATATATTGGCAGAGGCCAATCACGCACGACGGGATGCAGAATACACTGTGGATTCCCTTATGGTGATATCAGTTGACGCTCAAGGAATTTACTTACGACATTCCCAAGTTAGAGAGAGGCTATTCCGATCAGACGCTCTACATCGACTTGGAAGACTATAGCATAGAGATTAGACCGGTTGAAGAGAAGGCAAAAGAGACCTTCACGGGCGGCAAGGGTTTCGATCTCTGGCTCATGTGGGAGAACATGCCCAAGGACCGTATAGTGAAGTGGGATGAACCAGAGAACGTGCTCTGTATTGCCTGTGGCCCTCTTGGTGGCGTGTCACTCTATCCAGGTGCAGGAAAGTCCATCGTCACCACAATCTCACCAGAAACTGGAATACCAATCGATAGCAATGTTGGTGGGTATTTTGGCCCAAATCTGAAGTTTGCCGGATTCGATGCCATGGCCATTCAGGGCAAGGCCGAGAAAGACATCTACGTCCTCATCGATGGAGACAAAGGGACTATCGAGATTCACGATGCGACCGACCTGCCATCAGATGCCTATGAAATCACAAGAATCCTAAGTGACAGGCACACCGAAAAGGAGGGTAAGGATATCTCAGTCGTTGCCGCCGGTTCGGGTGCTGAGCATGCGTACATGGGCTGCTTGAATTTCTCGTGGTGGGACATGCGGCGTGACCTACCCCGATACAAGCAGGCAGGGAGAGGCGGCTGCGGAACAGTCTTCCGAAACAAGAGAATCAAGGCTCTCGTTGCGAAGCTCAACAGAATCACCCTTGACATGAATGGACCTGCAGATGCCGACGCGCTGCGAAACGTGGGACGGGCCCATTCCAAGGAGATTCTCAAACTGGACCCGAAGCAGAACCGTATGAGAGAAATCGGTACTGCCCATCTCCCATCGATTATGGACGAGTTCGACCTTTTGCCAACCAGAAACTTCAGAACAGGAAGCGACCCTGAGGCAAAGAACCTCTTCGGTGATGTATGGGATGAAATCTTCACTCATTCTGGTAAGGGCTGGGATGGATGCTGGCGACCCTGTGCTATCAACTGTTCCCACTGCATCGAGGGATTTATTCCCAAAACCGGCGAATACAAGGGAAAGAAGGTAGTCGTTGACGGCCCTGAATACGAAACGATCGCAGGCTGTGGCTCAAACATCGGCGTCTTTGACCCCCACTGGGTTGCCGAATACAACTTCTACTGCGACACCTATGGACTAGACACCATCAGCTTCGGTACCACTATGGCATTCGTCATGGAGCTCTTTGAGGAGGGCCACATAGATGAGAAGGCCACGGGGGGGCATGCTCTCAAATGGGGAGCAGCCGAGGAGGCCATGGCGGTTCTTCACGAGATCTCCAAAGGAGAAGGTTTTGGCAATCACTTCGGAAAGGGTATTCGCTACTTGAAGGGCTATTTCGCTGAGAACTTCGGTGTTGACGAACAGGTCATGCAGGACATCGGCATGGAACACAAGGGTCTCGAGTATAGTGAGTACGTGACAAAGGAGAGTCTTGCCCAGCAGGGCGGTTATGGGCTCACGCTGAAGGGGCCGCAACACGACGAGGCGTGGCTCATCTTCCTGGACATGGTGCACAACTACATGCCCACCTTCGAGCAAAAGGCAGAGGCGCTGCACTGGTTCCCGATGTGGCGGACATGGTTCGGTTTGAACGGCCTGTGCAAGCTGCCCTGGAACGACGTGGTACCCGCTGACAACAAGGAAACAGACGAACCCGCTAAGGTACCAAAGCACCTGCAGTTCTACGCGAGGTTCTTCACGTCAATGACAGGCAAGGAAGTTGACCCCAACGACCTGATCACACAGTCCGAGCGGGTATACAACTTCCAGCGCATCTTTAACATCCGTCAAGGCCAAGGCCTCAGACTCCACGACTCCAATCCACCCTACCGGAGCGTTGGGCCAGTCACCGAGTGGGAGTACGAGAGTCGACAGGACAGATACGACGAGGAACTGAAGAAGAAGTGTGAGATTGACTGTTCCAACATGAGCACGCCAGAGAAGGTGGCGAAACTACGTGAGTTCAGAGAAGAGCAATACAAGCTCCTCACTGATGCCGTCTACAAGCGCCGTGGGTGGACCCGCAACGGCGTACCTACCATGGACCACGTCAAGAAGCTGGGTCTCGACTGGATTCCTGAAGTGGTTCAGATTGTCAAGGAGCATTCGGACTGCGAACCACCAGCTGAGACTCTTCCGAAGAGCGAGCAGGCCTGGGACTAGTCACCGTCCAACACAGGCTCCGGCGGCAGTCGCCACTGTCCTTACCGAGAGCCTTCCTTGAAGTAGAGTTTCTACTAGGTCTCTGACTCATGCCCAAATCTAGGTCTAACCAGATAGAGTACCAGAACCGCAATCAAGACCACAGCAGGAACAGCTACTATCTGAAGTGCACTCTGCAGAGCAGCCCAGATATCTCCGGATGTTGTCGTGGGAGAAGCGGATGGGGGTTCAACGTAGATATAGCCGCCCATATATGACACGGGCTCCACCTCGCTCCAATGCCCCAAGGTGTCATTTGCCCAGACCTTGTAAGCGAAGTTTCCTCCCGAGCCCTCGGTCTGTGGATACTCCGAAGTATGATTCCACCACACGGCATACGTGA
>SDNO01000170.1 GCA_004524435.1 Candidatus Thorarchaeota archaeon
GACAGATATCCCCAAGGTCTCATCTTCACGACCCCGATTATCAACCAACCGCAAGACATCTCATACGCAGAAGGTTCGACTGGAAACACCATCACGTGGTATCCAGTGGACGACTATCTCAGTCACTGGGAGGTCGAGATTGACGGCGGATACTGGAATGGAAACGCATGGAACTTCACCAGCGTCATTGTCAACATTGATGGACTGACTTATGGGACCCACACTCTTGTGATCACCGTCTGGGATATCAATGATAACACCGTCAGCGACACAGTCATCATACATGTCTACGATGCTACTCCACCCACCATGAGCAATGCCCCAGATATGGAGGCGTTCGTGGACGCATCAGGGCAAACGGTGACCTGGACTGTTAACGACCTGAATCCAGATACCTACGTGCTCTATGTCGACGACGTAGAGTCCGAGACTGGCTCATGGACATCGGGGACCCTAGAGGTCAACGTTGACGACTTGCCAGAAGGACTGCATGTTCTCCACATGGTCATCTATGACGCTGATGGTAACATGGCAGAAGACACTCTGAGGGTATTGGTGATAAATGATGACACCAGTCCGAACATCGATTCCCCTGCAGATGTCCTATATGTTGAAGACACTGTCGGCAACACAATCACGTGGACTGCCTCCGATGCATATCCAGCCTCATTTGAGGTGACCGAGAACAATACGGTCTACTCCTCAGGAAGCTGGGGTGGTGGAAGGATCGTGGTGAACATTGATGGCTTTGCGCCAGGTAGCTACAATCTCCAGATCACCGTGACTGACAAGAGTGGGAACACTGCAACTGATACCGTTACACTGACTGTGGTCGCGGCCGTTCCAACCACAGCGCCTCTTCCAGATTTGGGCCTCTTGCTCATGGCTCTGGGTGTGATAGGCGCTGCTGTTGTTGTCATTGGGCTTGTGTGGTACATGCGAAAACAGAGAGCAGTCTAGTCTCATGAAATGGCGGTGGGCGTAGTGCGCCCATCGCCCAATGCTTCTTTTCCCCTCCACACCTCTGACTTCTTACGCATTCTTCGTTCCAAGTAGTCAAGACTGCGCATGTACCACCCTTCTGCTTCTCGCCGGAGAGTAGGTATAATCGAGAGCACCTCATCTGCCGGGCGCTTGTTCAGGATTCGGACATAACGGTGCCGCCCGTACCCACGATTAGCCATAAACGCATCGGCAATCGCCTGTGTTGCATGTTGGCCGGGCAGGTTTCCCAATGCTTTGAGAGCGCTAGAACCCCAGTTTCCTCTCCGAGACACGAAGGGCAGCAGACACCCGACGCTCTGCGGGGATCCAATCTTGGCCAGCGCCCGCATGACCTTCACTGCCGTGTAGTAGTACTTCGCTTGCTTGAGAAACTGGTGAAGCCAAGGAAGAATTCGAGAGTCACAGTTCATCTCGAGGTACTTCGCTGATTTCCTCACTGCCTGTTTCCCTCGATATGTCATCATCCGAAGAAGGTGCCATAGTATGGTCCGTGTCCCTTCCGGGCAATTGTCGAACCCTCTTACATGCGGACCCAACTGCAATGGAGAAGAACGAATGGTGAGTTCTTTTCCAAGGTTTGCTGCAAGTTTCGTCATCGCGCCTCTCATCTTGGAAAAGTCCTCTCCCCGAGTATGGGTCAGGGTGCCGGACGTTGTGAAAATTGCATATCCGTATGCTGTCTGAACCAGATCCCATACGGTACACTTGTTTGGTAAATCGATAATCTCCGACTCCCTAGTGGCGATTACGTCATGAACTAGTATGGCATAGGGCCCCTCGGCCATCGCCTCTAAGTCTAGAAAGAAGGTATTCTTCATCTTCAGCATATTACGAAGTTCGTCCTCGCCGAGCTTCAATGCTTCTGCGCGAACCTCCTCTAAGGAGTCACCTCCTAGTTTCCTCGTTTCAAGGAGCTTGAGGGGGTCCAGTTCTGTCCCCCCTACCGAATCCAGTCCCAGAAGCTTGAGGAGCGCATCTCTCATACGCGGAAGAGGTATCTTCTCTTTGTTCAGAACAAGAATCTTACGAACGCAGTCCCATCCCCAGTGGTCAATTTCCGCCCTCACGAGCTCCTCAAACTCCATGTGCTTTCTCCAATAAGCACACTGTAGTATTCGGTCTTCTCGCCTCATCTTTCCCGCCTAGTATCAGATATGGCCCTAGCGTTATAAACCGGCCATTTTCCACGATTCTCGCTCTTCCTCACATGCCCAAACACCGATATACACGAACGTTCTTGAATGTCATACGAGAGCAGGAGGAAAACAAGGATGACATGCTACTTCAGGCACATGAACGAGCTCTTTGACGAGCTCAACGTCAGAGTGACGTCAGAGAACAAGAAGGATATCGATCGTAGAATCCATGCACTGGTTGGGGTGGAATACAAGGACTGCTCAGCGGCGTGGAAGAGGATAAAGGAACTGCGAGAGGCTGATGAAGAGAGATTCAAGACCGACCTGGCTCAGGCACTAGCGAGCTACGTGTGACCGACAAGTCAGAGTCTGCGAAGCAATTGGCTGAGAATCTCGCGTATTTGCCGGGTGCAAAGAAGCATATACGCCTCAGTAGATATGTAGCAACATGCTTTGTTATCTAGGATGGATCAAAGAGCTATTTGACGAGCTCGATGTAGAGGTAAACTCCACCAACGCGAAGAGCATCGATAGACGAATCCACGCGCTCTGCCGCGTTGACTATGAGAACTGCCCAGAGGCTTGGACCAGACTCAAGGAAATGAGAGCAGAAGATGAAGAGATGTTCAAGACGGATTTGGCACAGGCTCTAAGTAGCTATGCCTAGTCGGTCGCTCTTTGCCTTCGCTGCTCGAGGGTTGAGGCTCAAGCAGCCGAATCACAGAAGGAACTATATCTAAACTATTCCCAGGTTCCAGTGAGTCTATTCCCACTTGCACAGGAGCTGCATTGAGTGCCACCAGACCCTAGAAAGCGATATTACGATTCGATTATTGGCGTACTGTTCATTCTATTGTTTGGTGGCATATTAGTCATCACTGGTTCAGGTATGGCCTGGACCTATATCGAGCCACAACACTCAGCATTCTGGCTCACTGTTTTGGTTGCAATGCTTGCAACAGTGGCAGGCATCGTTTCAACCTATAGCTTCGTCAACTACACACAACAACCTCATCTCCGAAGTATGGTCATCATGTTCCTAGGTGCGAACGTTGTCCTCTTCTCGTTCGCCTACCTGGTAACTCATCCAATCATAGAGCTGTCGACTATCGCCACGCGGGACAGAAATCGAACAATTGTCTCCGGCCTTGGTTTTCTCCTGACTCCTGGCGTCCTTGCTGGTTCTGTTACAGGCGAAGCCCTTTTCACGAGGACCAAGAAGCGCCTCGTGATACTCTGGGGGGCCATCCTGCAACCACTTGCCTTCATTCTACTCCTCGCCACTCCATACCCACTCTTCAAGGTCACAGACCCCAGCGGGGGCTTTGCGGGTCTAACTCCCGTTGGAATCTTGTTGACATTGGTGGTTGGAAGCAGTGCGGCTCTGGCCCTTCTTAGATACCTACTCGAATGGTA
>SDNO01000178.1 GCA_004524435.1 Candidatus Thorarchaeota archaeon
GAGAAAGAACTCTTTCCCACTGCGTCGAATACTACGTCGTATACTTCGTCCTCTTTGGTGAAATCGGTCGTAGCATAATCGATTACTCTATCTGCACCTAGTGACTTCACGAGTTCGATGTTCTTCGTGCTGCAGACTCCCGTCACGTCAGCCCCAAAATACTTTGCTAGTTGCACAGCATATACACCAACCCCTCCGGATGCCCCATTGATTAGTACGCGTTGGCCTTTCTGGATGTTTGCAAGTGTTCGGAGGAAGTGTAATGCTGTTATTCCTCCAAATCCAACAGACGCGCCTTCTTCATAACTCATACCGGGTGGCATCGTCGTTATCGTTGCATCTTCTGTGCAGACGACGTATTCTGCATACGATCTATAGACGCACCCGAATACCCTGTCTCCTTTCTTGAACTTGGTCACATCACTACCGACCTCAACTATTTCTCCTGCCACTTCGTTCCCCAAGATCTCCGCTTTTGGCTTCCGTAGACCCATCATCAGTCTTCCAAAGGGCCAGATTGGTGCGTTGCCGCTCCTCATTCTATAGTCCATTGCATTCACAGACGTAGCGTGAACTTTCACCAACACTTGATTGTCCTGAATACTTGGTTTCTCTATTTCTTCTATGACCAGCACGTCTGGTGGTCCGAATTCTCTGATAATTGCTGCTTTCAACTTTCAATCTCTCCTAATCCAATTCGTACTGTTCATAACTCATGATCTTATCAAGATCAATTAGAGATGCAATCTTCTCCGAGCTGTCATAGAGTTCTTTGTGGAAGAAAGAATAATGCCCGAAGATCCTCATGAGCATGTCCAAATCAATCTTCGATTTGTATAGATGCGGGTATTTTACTTCAATCCACGAGATGAGCCTGCTATAGAAGTCACGTATTGATGCCAGGTTATCATCCACAAGCTGACTGATATGATCGAACTCTAAGTCGGGATTCATGTCTTGTATCACTCTCTTCAAAGGTTCAAAGAAATCTTGCCCGATTCTTGACTGAAGTGGTGCATCATATTGATCAAGAAATGCAATCGAAGTTCGGCCGTAGTATGTTGTATAATGACGGCCCTCCAGGATTTTGGCAACTTCCCTAAGCAAGCCATGTTCCACGAGATCTTTTATGTGAAAATGGAAGTTGGACAGAGTACATTTCTCACCTGCAGAGCTATTGATGTAGGCCTCATGCAGTTCCTTGGCAGAGAATGCATGTCTGCGAGGGAGATCGTTTTCCTTGCCAAATTCATCCTCAATTCCGTCACGAATGTATTTGATTATGAACCACTTTACTTCAGACTGACGTACTTGTCCGATATACGTGGACTCCTTCTCACTGAAGAAATCGAGCTCGTGCCAGTATGTGTATAGCTTCTTCCTTGCTTCATCCATTGTAGCGTTGTCGGACTTCATCTATCATTGTCACCATTTAGTCTTGACTGAACGGTACCATTTAGTACAGACTGAATCGTGCGACATTTCTATATATGTGTATCGCATGACGCCTACTCTACGTTCACGTGTACGCTAATAGGCAACTCATTCTCTGGAGGTTGTTCTTGTGGTTCATAATCTGTACAAAGAGAGAGAACGTATGGATTTCTTTTCTCAGGTTGTCCGAAAAGATATCAGGAAGGTCTGTCAATGCGGATTGACCGAAAGTGCAGAACGCTGAATCAGACCTCTACGTGGTTACCAAAAAGGACCTGAAGCGGGTCATCGAGACCTTGACACAGGCATTTCTTGACGATCCTCTGCTTATCCATTTTTTTCCGGAACCTGAAGGGCGATTGAGATTCCTTCAGAAGTACTTCAACTACCGTGTCAGGAATGGGCTTCTCGATGGGAAAGTCTTCGCCACCTCTGAAGAGATTGAGGCGGTTGTTATCCTGACCCAATCAGAGTACAAGAAGTTCAGCTGGTTGAAAGCAATAAGAACCGGAGGCTTTGGGTTGTATCGAGCTGCAGGGTCTGAGACTCTCAAGAGGATGCTGGAAGTAGAGGATTTCACGGTCAGCAAGAAGCGCGAGAGCGTACCTGAGCCGCATTGGTATCTTGGATCATTGGCTGTGCGTCCAAGTCTTCAAGGGAGGGGTCACGCAAGCAGACTCGTGCGACATGTCCTCGACCTGTGCAGTTCCCAGAACAAGATCTGCGTTCTTGAGACTCAACATGAAGGTCTTGTTGAGATGTACAAACACTTTGGGTTCGATGTTGTTGACAAGTTCGCACTTCCTGATACCAATCTCTCTCATTGGGTAATGGCTAAGCCTCCTTAATGCATAGCAACGGGGTCAGGAGTCAATCTCTTGGTTGAGAATATTAGTAAGGACCGCTCATCTCCGAGATTGATACAACGCCCTTAGGTGGCTCCTTTTCATCATCTCCCGGTGCATGGAGAGAAGACTAGATATACCGCGTCCACCGGGACACTTATGAAGAGTGCCTCGAGAGATGACTGACACGGAGCCCGATGACAGCTCGAAGTCCATCGACTATGATAGTGCTTCGAAGGTCTACGACCAACTCCGAAGCGGCAACCCTGAGATGATGCACGAGGTTTTGAAGGGGGCGTCAATCCCTGACGGCGGTGTTGTTCTCGATATCGGTTGTGGGACCTGCAATAACACGCTGCTGTTCATGAAGGCCTCACGTACAAGAGTTGTAGGGATAGACCTCTCCCGCGGGATGCTGAATAAGGCCTGCGAGAAGGGGCCCGCGCCCCATCTCATCCAGTCATCAGCCGACAGACTTCCGTTCAAGACCTGTTCGTTCGACTTCGCATACATGACCGAGGTGCTTCACCATGTGCGGGACTTCCGTGCTACAATCGCTTCCGCTGGAAGAGCACTTCGGAACCACGGGCAGCTCTGCGTGGTCACCCAGTCCCACGAACAGATCGACAAACGAATCACTTCTCGCTTCTTTCCCTCAACCGCAGGAATCGACAAGAGCAGGTATCCCTCTATCAAGGAGATTGAGGGCACCATGCTGGACAACCACTTCGTGAAGGTCCGCAACGACACCCACGAGTTCGCAACTGAGGACCTAGGGGCAGAGTACCTTGAGACCATTGAGCAGCGTGCCTACTCGATGCTGCACATGATATCCGAGAAAGAGTTCCAGGAGGGCCTTGCACGACTGCGGGAGGTCATACACTCCGATGAGCCCCTCATCTATACCCCACGTTACACATTCGTCTGGGGCATCAAGGGCGACCTCGTCGGGGGTGTAGGAACAGAGGTCTACTCGATTGCACAGCAGATCTCCTAGCGGCACCTACTAGCTATTCCACTCTGACCTTGAGTGTACACTCGTCCTCCACCTCAAACCGGAAGATATCGTGAAAGATGATCTCTGTTGTTCCCTTCTTGAGTGCCTTGAATACCCACTTGCAACGCTCCTTATCGCCGCCTGTCCAGCCGGGCTTCAGCCTTTCGGGATAGAGGTATTCGCAATCGCTGTCCTCGAGGGCAACTATCGCCTCGTCGATGATGGTGAACTTCTTGTCAACCCCGACTGAACCATGTCGCGTCCACCAGTGACAGAATAACTGGCCAACAGAGACCGTGATCTCAGCCATATCCCCAGAACATGTCACTTCCACTATCTTCTCTTCTGGTGGTTTCATGTCGCTACTCACCTATCCTGTGACGGCATCAACAAAGTCGTCGATATGCTCGAATATGTGGGTAGTGGACGGTGCCTTATCAACTTCTTCAGCGTCGACCCACGACAGAAGGACAGAGGTCATGTCTGCTCTCTCGGCAGCCACTACATCGTATTGCACGATGTTTCCCACATAGATGCAGAGTCTTGGATTCACCTTCATGGTGGATGCCACCTTCAGCAACATATACGGGGATGGCTTGCGATAGCCCGGTATCTGGGTGTACTCAACGGTCTCGAAGAAATCCGCTATCCCATCTCGCTCGAAGTAGTCCGAGGGATCTGTGAATCGATTGGATGCTATGGCGAGTCGGAAGCCTGCCTCTTGGAGTCTCTCCAGAGATTCTTTCACATTGGGAAGAAGGTTGGCAGTTAGCCCGTGTATCAGTGCATCCCATCTCTTCTGGTACTCGTGTGCTAGATGGTCTAGATTGCCCTCTATTCCCAGTGCTGAGAGGAATCTCTTGTCATACTCGACCCAGATCTCGCGGGGAGGCTCCCAGTACTGCCCGACACCCTCAGATAGCATGTACTCTTCAAGCCAGCTCTCTGCGCTCTCGGCTACGATTTGAGAAAGGTCTTCATCGGTCATGCTCTCTTCGATGACGATGCCAATCTCTCCTAGGAACCGCCTGATGATACCACAGAACTCTCCTGCTGGTTCATAGAGTGTTCCTCCCAGATCGAATATGATGACCTTGTGCTCGTCCAGACGCATGCCTCTCGAGGTATCCACTGACGCTTATCACTGTGTTGTCACATGAAGAGATGTCAACCCTTTTCTGTATCCTGTGCGCGACTCTCCTCTGAGATACTATGCCCTCGGTTCAAGACGCCCTCGACGAGATAGAGAAGCACCTAGAGGAGAATCCGGATGATGCCGCCGCCTGGAACAGTAAGGGGGTCCTTCTGGCTGATAAGAAAGACTTCGGTGCTGCGTTACGAGCATTGGAGAGAGCTATCCGTCTGAATCCGGAACTGGCTGAGGCGTACACAAATCGCGGCCGTGTGTTGATATCCATTGGTCCCGAGAATGCTAAGAAGGCACTGGACTCCTTCAACACGGCTCTGGAGTTATCCCCAGATAATGTCCAGGCTCTGAAGGACAAGGCATTCGCTCTGCGCATAGTTGGCAAGTCGCAACAAGAGCTTGAGACAATCCATCGGTTGCTTGACAGGGTCCCTGACCAGTGGGGCATCTGGATACGGCGGGGCGACCTCGAACTTGAGATTGGACGCACGGAACAGAGCATCGACAGTTACAACCGGGCCTTAGAGATCAACCCGGATGCAGTGCCAGCCCTCGTCCATCGGGGTATTGCATTTTCACTGATCGAAGAGTGGGGCGACGCGATTGATTCGGCAAAGCGGGCAACTGAGCTCGCTCCAGAAGAGCTTGAACCTTGGAGGGTTCTGGGCGACATCTATCTGCGGGCAGAGAAGTTCGGCTCTGCCATGAAGGCTCTGCAGGAGGCGGCTCACCTCGATCCCGATGACCCGACCATTGAGAACACCATGGGCATGGCGGCCTTCAAGAGGGGCCACGAACGGGAGGCAATCAAACACTTCAAGAGGGCCCTAGTGAAGAAACGCGACTACGCGCCAGCCCTGAAGAACCTAGGGTTCATCAGCATGGAGATAGAGGAGTGGGAACAGGCTCGCAAGGCCTGGAAGCGGCTCACTCGTCTTGTCAAGGATGACCCTGCAGTCTGGAACGCTGCAGCCACTACATATGCTAAGCTCAACGATTTCTGTTCAGCTGCGGATGCTTGGGAGAAGGCTCGAAAGATGCTCAAAAGGAAGGGCAAGGAGAAAGCGGCTGAGCGGATCCATGAACTGCATCGTGCAGCCCGCATCAACTGCTCGAAGCAGAAGAAGGCAGAGCGCGAACGCCGCAAACAGGAGAAGGCAACTCGTAGTTTTCGCGATAGATTCTCGTTGAGAAAGAAGAGGGACTAGACTCCCTGTCTAAGTTGCACTCTCTTTGACGAATGGCGGAGCATACTTATTGAGTCGTTTCAGAGCACGTATCTTATCCGGTCTTCCAAGTCGGCTCTCCTCAAGGGCCGTTTCCATGAACCGAATGGCATCGTCATAGGCCTTTCTGGGGACCGGAAAGGGGACTCCGTCCTTACCACCAAAGGCAAACGTCATGCGAACAGGATCGGACCATGATGGCGGTGAGCCGTAGATCATCTCAGAGATGAGTGCCAAGCCTCTCACGGTGGCTGGCCCAATACCGTTTATTCTGATGAGTTCTTCATAGTCACGGGGCTGAGACTCGTAGGCCTTCCTCACTGCTCGCCAGTCCATCCGTCGTGGAATCACCTTGTATGCTGGGAGCTCTATGACGTTACCACCCTCCTCCAACCAGGGCAGCAGAGTAGTCTCTCCATAGGGCTTGAGATTGTCAAAGTGCCTTCGCACCCTCAGAGGTTCCTCCTGTGCCACATCGACACTGGTCTTCCTGCAGTCATCGGATACCTTTGCCGTCATATCCAGTGTGGTGTTTCCGATCTCACCAGATATCATTCCCGTGTGTGGCTCTTCGATGAAGTCCTTGACCTTCTCCGATGACCAATGGTATCTGCGTGCGTCGTCTGTCCCATCGTTCATGCCCTGCTGCACTACCGTCCAGTTCTCTTCTATGTCCACGAAGAAGACATGCTGGTAGAGCTGGTACCCGTCCTGAACTGCGGCATTGTCCACTTTCGCGATGATTCTGCTAGAGTCTGCTAGGTTTGCACCGTCCATACCGAAGTCATGGAGTGCCAGCAGCTGCTGTGGCGTCTTGAGGGATGCCCGCCCCTTCCCTCCGACTGCAATCATGTTGTGCTTCTCGAAGCTCAGGACCGACTTGAGAACACCACAGGTCACGGTGGTCGAGCCCGAGCTGTCCCAGTCATATCCGAGCGCATTAGATAGCGCCTGGAAGTAGACAGGATCGGACAACCTCTTGAGGAGCTCCAGCGTGCCATATTCATCCACGATGAACTCACACACTGCACTGGCCATAGGCATCATTCGCTTGATTAGCCAGTGGGGCGCCTTGCCCGGGTGGAGTTTGAGGTCAGCAACGCCTGAACGTTTCAATCTGGAATCTGCTCCATATGTATCTTGTAGAGGGGAAAAATAAGCACAACAGGTGGCCGAAAGTACTCACATCGACCTCTGAGTCACTTCAGCTTCTTGCTACCCTCACGAACCGCCAAGGGCTGCATCTCATCTCGATGCTTCTCCAAGAAGTCCTTCACAGTCTGTGGTTCTCTCTTGCTCAGCTCTCTCAACACCCATCCCACAGCTTTCGCCACGAAGAACTCATCATCCGATAGGTGGGGCATGAGGGCATCAAGAATGGGTTCTGCATATCCTCTCTTGTAGTTCCGTTTCAGTGAGAGCTGCAGATAGGGAAGGATGGTGGCCCGTCTTCTCCAGAAGTTATCGCTACTCTGCCATCGCTTGAGAACCGTCTCTACATTGTCCCAGTCCCGAATGAGCAGTTGCCCCAGACAGTTGCTGGCCAGTGGATCTAGGAGTGCCCACGTATCGAGCCCTCTATCCAACCAGTCTGAACAGGTCTGAATAGCAGTATCAGGATCCCCTCTCTTCACGTAGCGTTCCATGACATCTATGGCTGCTCGTCTGAACTCGTAGACCTCCTCTTGCCAGAGGTCTGACATGGTCTGTTCAAGCTCTTCTGGTTCTAGGCCCTTGATTTGGTCCTTCACTGCAGAGTGGATTCCGGGGAGTTTCACACCGAGAAATTCCAGGTCGGATGTCTTCAAGTATCTAGCAATCTGTGCTGCCTGTTCCGAATCGCCATGCTCACGCAGGGTTCTCATGATGTTTCTGGCTGCACGTGTGGTCATAGACAATCCTTCTTCAATCGTAAGAGTCTTAGTATCTAATGACAGTATGTTTTCTTGACTCTAACTGTCACCAGAGAATCCTTTTATTCTTAGGAGTGAAAGGGTTACACGCTGTCTAGAGCAGTAGAGTTCTTAGATGTTTGAAGTGATAAAATATGTCAGGTATCTCAGAGTGGGATGAGGCTATTGAGTATGACGAGTTCATCGATTCTGCCCGTGAAAACGTCGAGCTCATGAAGGCCCGATTCAACGATTTGATGATCAACGAGGAAGAGACCGAAATACTCCGGAGCATAGAGAACGAGATACACATCCTGGTCATCGGCATGGATCGCTGCAATGACACAGCAGGGAATCTCCCCGTGCTTGCTCGGATTGTATCGATCTCTCCTACCCTGAGTCTCCGGATTCTTGAAAGCGACAAGAATGCACGATTCCATCAGAACTACAAGGTCAACGGGAAGAGAAAGACACCTGTGGTGCTGTTTCTGAATAATGAGAATGAGGAGTTGCTCCGCTGGGCAGAGCGTCCCAATGCAGCATACAGAGTAATGAATGAGCTCCCCAATGGTTCTGTGGATGACCGTCGCGAGACACTCAGGAAGCTGTACAGTGACCCTGAGATATTACGACAGAGTCTCGGAGAGTTCCTGGACTTGATTCTTCGTGGTGACTACATTCTAGGACGTACTCTGTGATGTCGCATCTGGGAAAGGCAGACTGGAGCGATTCCGAGCGCGTCAGGGGCCTCGCAGAGTCCTATCAGAACAGATACGGTGAGCCGTTCTGGGATGTGTTTTGTGATCTGGTGAAGACCACGTCGGTGAACGATGTTCTGGAATTTGGGTCAGGTCCCGGACTGTTTCTCGTTGACGCTGTCAAGCGACTCGGTGCCAGTAGAGTGTACGGCATTGATGAGAGCGCAGAGATGATTGAGCAGGCGAAGATGTTTCTCTCCCGAGTGCTGAGTCCCACACAGTTCATGCTGATTCAACTCAACCTCGATACTGATGCCATCCCCTTTGAACCCGAGATAGCGGACTTGGCCTTTTCCGGCTTCCTTCTTCACGAGGTCGCAGATCCCTCTCAGCATATTCAATCGGCACGGAAGTTGCTGAAGAAGACCGGCGTCTATTCCGTCTACGACTTCGTGTCTGGAGACGAAGAGGCCTTTGTCGACGAGATGATGGCACGTGGTTCGAGTGAGGCGCGTGCGAGAAAGAAGTATCCACACATGTGCAAGCACAGCGTAGATGATATCCGAAGATTCTTTGACGATGCAGACTACCAGTCATCACGATACAAGATGGTGACGGACTTCGTGGTCATCGTAACAGGACTCAAAAGTTCATCTTGAAATAGTACCACAGAGATTTGGTGTTGAGAATGTCCCCTGATAGACGCAGCTCACCATGGGCATATGATGAGTGCGAACTGATCTGCCCGAAGTGTGGTAGCGGCCGGGTCTTCCGGGTAGTCAACAGGTGGGCATTGAGAAAGGGATATCAGATATTCAAATGTGCGTCCTGTGGTCGTACTTTCTACGATAAAGAAGTAGATGACTATAGCCCCACCTTTGGTTCAGGTAATTAGGTCTCCTGCATTATGAGTGGTTGAGGAGTGAATATGGTAACACGGACCCAGATGCTCAAGTATCCTTTCTCCCGCTATGCCCGGGCGGTCTCCAGTTCTGTGGCTCATGATGTGGGCGAGCTGGTGAAACTCCTCGACAAGAATGAGAACGAGTACATCGTGGAGCACGCTGAGGCCCGAGTTGCAGCTGCTCTCGACAAGTCCGAGATCACAGTCGTAAAGACAAACGATGACCGTGACTTTCTCATCTATCCCACTGCGCGATTGATTGTGGAAGCAATAAACAACAGCAGACTGAGAGAATATCAGGCAGAAGCCGAGTCGAAGGCCGTGAACAAGTTTCTCGGCAAAGAGAACGACGAGTTCATCATAGAGCTTGCGGAAGAGTCGTTCGGGTGGAGTGTTCAGTCCATGGGAAACATCACTGAGCGAGCTCGTCTGCCAATCCCGCTTCGAAGCTACGAGTTCAAGCTCAGGTTCCAGAACTTCTTGGAGGTTGCTCCGGATTTTCATGAGCCGGTGTGGAAGCTCGTGAATCGATATCTGGACAGCGGCTGGGTTCCCGTGCAGAAGTCGGAGCTTGCTCGCCTCATTTCTGGCAAGTTCAACCAGATTATTCTGCGAAGCCATATCGATGTCCCCCCCTTGCCCAGACGCTTGGCAGAGAGCATCCAGCGCATCGAGAGCGAGTTGGGAAAGAAGATCATATCAACCGGCCCCTTAGAGGTCACCGAGGAGAGCGTAGATGCCTTTCCGCCTTGTATCTCTCAGATGCATAAGGACACCCTGGCTGGCAAGAACCTCTCCCATAGTGCAAGGTTTGCCCTTGCGTCCTTTCTGCTGAACATTGGGATGTCTGTGTCCGAGGTGGTTGACGTCTTTCGGGCGGCACGTGACTATGTCAGCAGTCTGGCGGAATACCAGGTCAAGCACATAGCCGGGGAGCGAGGAGGTCGTGATGCATATACTCCTCCGAGTTGCAAGAAGCTGCAGTCAGACAGCCTGTGTCCTGTCTATCTTGGTGAGGCTTTTGACCCCCTGTGTGAGTATATCTCTCATCCACTGGCTTTCTATGAGACCCGGGCGTGGGAGATGTCCAAAGGAGTACAAGATCATTCCTGGTACGCTCGTAAGAGGCAGAGGAGACAACACCTACGATAGACGCCCACAGCCGAGCGTATGTCTAGGCCCGCTCTATGGACTCCTCAGCACACTTCTGCCGTGAAATGCATCTCACATAATGGAAGAGATACTGTTGCGTATAGCCAGCATAGGGTCCGAAGTACTCGCGTGCGGCAGCAGACTTCTTTGCGTATGACTTACCGGTGTCGGTGAATATCCCATACTCTTGCTGAATCACTCGTTCAATCCACACATCGATGGGGAATGCCTCCAAGAAACCCAGTGAGAAGAGACACACACAGTCTGCCACTTTGTCTCCTACTCCATGTAGCCTCTTGAGTTCGCGATGTGCGTTTAGGTAGGGCATCTCAGAGAGATTATCGGGGTTGACGTTTCCAGCCAGGACGGCCTGCGTTGTCTTCACGATGAAGTCTCCACGCCAACCAAACCCGAGATCTCTTAGCTCAGTGGCTGTTGCCAGGGCGAGCTGCTCGGCGTTAGGCATGCCATACCACTTCTGTCCTCTGAACTCATACGTAGGGCCATACCGCTCCCGTAATGACTTCACCATCCCTTGAATTCTCGGGATATTGTTGAAAGTGGAACAGATGAATGAGATCAGGCAGGGGAAAAAATCGTCTGATATGACTCGGAGCCCCGGGGCAAAGGCGATGCTCTTCTGTATCAGCTCATCCTTGGCAATCTGCTGATGAATGGTGTCCAGCGGATCTTCGAGTCTAAACATATCCTTGAGAGAGACGGATGAGTCTGAACTCTCGTAGAGAAGCCTGTCGCCATCCTGTTCAACATATACGACCTGCCCGATGTCGGAATTCACATAGCCCTGTTCATGTTTCCGCCACGAGAAAGTCTGGCCACACTCCAGGGTGTCTTTCAAGTCGAACCTTTTCGTCGTTATACTCTGCATCTCATCACCTAGCCCCCTCAGAGTGAAAATGAGTATTGCGCTAGCGCGTGGACAATAGGCAAACCTCAAATGGCAATCTCACCATCGCTCTTCTTGACGGTGATGATGAGAACCCCCGGGTGACCTAAAAGGGATGATCGACCCTAGGGTATCTGAACCTCTCTTTCTGCCTCTCTGGGAAGGACGTCACTCCTCTCTCTTCTTGTAGACTTGATACTTCAGGAGTGCGTAGACGCCGAGAAGTATGACGGTGCTTAACAGACCAATGGGCGCAATGACGTTGACCCAGTGTTCCTGTGGGTTCCAGTCCCAAGTGTCTGGCAAGAAGTCGCCATCCGTGTCTGTGCTATCTGGCAACATGCAATACTCCACCTCATAGGCATCGCCCCATCCATCGCCATCTGTATCTGGGCTCATGGGGTCTATGCCGTTGAGGATCTCGAAGAGGTCGCTGAGGCTATCATTGTCCGAGTCCGGTGAGAGTGGATTCAGTCCGAACTGCACCTCGAATCCGTCCTCCAGACCATCGCGGTCTGTGTCCTCCTTGGTTGGGTCTGTCAGATAGACATTGACCTCCTCAAAGTCGCTGAGGCCATCCGAGTCTGTATCGACTAGTAGAGGGCTGGTTCCTATTTGTACCTCAAACCCATCGAGTAGGCCATCTTGGTCCGTGTCGTTGAGGATTAGGCTCGAGCCAGCTGCATACTCATCAGAGTCGAGGGCTCCGTCATTATCGGAATCACTTGACGTCGGATCACTTCCATACTCAAGCTCAAAGTCGTCGGTCAGCCCATCTCCGTCGCTATCCCGAGAATACGGACTGGTTCCCAGAAGGGCTTCTTCGAAGTCTGAGATGCCATCACCATCACAATCGGAGAGATATGTAACGTTGAACCCAAAGGGTGTCGAGTTCTCCCCGAGGTTGTACACCCTGAGTCTATACTTGCCAACGGCTGAACTCAGGTACCTGAGTCTGATCAGGCCATCACTCTCAGTACGCCGATATACTACGGTCCCGGTGCTATCTCGCCGAATCTCAGCTCTCATCGTGACATTGGCGTCCCACCAGACCGTTGCGTTGACATATCCTGTCTTGGTCAGGGAGAATATGAGCTGGGTTGAGGATGAGTTCTGTAGCTGCCCCTGTTCGTAGAAGGCCGCATTATTTCCCGTCTGCATCTGTCCAATATAGGCAATCGCCGCCAAGACCGATGCTGTGGCCTCTGTTGCCTTGAAGTAGTTGTAGTCTGCCGCGTTCCAGATATCCCCTGCGCCCGCGCTGTACGGCTCGGGCCAGTATCCCTGCGCAATGTGGATTGCTGGCCGTCCCCTCTCCCACATCTCATATGCAAGTGAGTCCTCAGCCACACCATGGTCGACAACATGCTGCAGTCTAGAGGAGCCGTACGTTGTAGATGTAGATACAAGAAGATCTGGCATCCAGAGTGTCTGATGGTAGTCTGAGGTTTCATCGAAGGTTCTGAGGGAGATCTTCGCACCATAGAGGTACTGCACTCTATTGAAGAGTAACCGGGTGAAGGTGAAGGCGGTAAGGGTCTGAATCTCGTTCTCCTCCAACCAATCGACGAATGATCTTGCACCGAGGTCATAGTCAGGATCGATGTTGTGTCCGTTGGTCAGGACATAGTACACATCAAATCCGAGCTCGAAGTTGTGTAGCATCCGTGCACACTCCAATACTGCCGCAACGCTGACTCCCATGTCATTGGCTCCGGGAGTGCCAGAAACGGTGTCGATGATTCCGGCGATTATCACGGCTGTTCTCGGTTCTGGAAGTGTGCCATTCTTCACCGCCACCAGATTCTGGTACTCGGTGACCTGATGGAAAGATAGTTCTCCATCAGTGTTCTCGCCAAGGGTTGTGTTCGCCCAGGTCCACGCATCCTGAAGGTTCTGTGTGGGTGTCATATCCTCAGACCAGACTCGACTTGGGTATTGCTGTGATATAGTCTGAGTATCATCTTCTATGTTCTCTTTGGATGTCTGAGCAAAGATATCCTGCCAGACGCTAGTGATGTTGACATATTCACCCTGTGCAACTTGGCTCTCCGCGACAGGTGTTAGTATCGAGTCTGTACCCAGATACGCAATGCTGTCGTTTGGTATCAGTACTGGCTGTATGAGGAAGATGAGAAGCATGATGGTAAGGGTGATACTGCGTCTGGAGCCAATACACATGATTGCAGTCTTGGCCCTGTTACGATTAAATAGATTGTCACGGGCGCAGTTAGAGGATGTGTCGGGTTCCATCGCTTATCACGCACCTCTGTCGTATCTTCGTTTCTTCACGGCGAGCCATAGAACGAGGATGATGGCGAAGACTCCAGTCACGGCAACTGGGACAGTGTTCATCCAGTGTGAGGTAGGTGCCCAATCCTCTGCATCCCCGATTCCATCTGAATCGGTGTCATTGCTGAAGGGGAGAAGGTTGTTCTCTACCTCGTACAGGTCGCCCAGACCATCGCTGTCAGTGTCATTTGATAAGGGGTCAAGCCCATTCAGTACCTCAAACAGATCACTGAGACCATCACCATCAGAATCAGGATTCAGCGGGTCAGTTGAGTTTGTGATCTCATACCAGTCGAACAGCCCATCGCCATCAGAATCAGGATTGAGCGGATCAGTTCCGTATTCATCCTCATCACCGTCTTCCAGAAGGTCCCCGTCTGAGTCAGGGCTCAGCGGATTGAGCCCATTCGCAATCTCAAACCCATCACTGAGGCCATCTGAATCGGTGTCGGCCAGCAGTGGCGAGGTGCCAAGTTGTATCTCTACTCCGTCCTCAATACCGTCTAAGTCAGTGTCCATTCTTCGGGGGTTGGTTCCAAGTTCCCTCTCGGTAGGGTCTTCCAGGCCATCCTCATCTGTGTCTGCTGAGAGACTGTCTGACCCGAACTCGCTCTCATCGAAGTCGTTCATTCCATCACGGTCATAGTCATGGTAGTAGAAGTATCGATAGGTCAGGAGGTCGAGGTTCTCATCGCC
>SDNO01000171.1 GCA_004524435.1 Candidatus Thorarchaeota archaeon
CCTATGTAGGACCCTCCTGCCGCTACAAGTGCGGCCTCCCCCCCGCTGCTTGAGCCGACTGTCTTGGCCAGATTGTACGGGTTGTTCGTCCTTCCGTAGATATCATTCTCGGTTTCGAAGCCTGCACAGTATGCGGGACAGTTGGTCTTTCCAACAATGATGGCACCAGCAGCCTTGAGTCGCTGTACTACAGATGCATCGAATGAAGGGACGTATCTTTCTCTGCCCTTGATTCCTCCTGTTGTCACCAAACCTGCAGTTTCGATATTGTCCTTGATTGTAATGGGCAGACCATGGAGGGGGCCTACGTCCTTGCCAGAAGATAGAGTACCATCTGCTCTCTTAGCCTGGGAAATGACTTCTTCCCTATCGAAATGGACCAGACCGTTAATCTTGCTGTTCACTTCGTCAATTCTTTCAAGTAAGTCGGATACAAGTTTCTGAACAGATAGCGATCCTTCTCTAACCATGCTAAGAATCTCGGAAGCTGAGAGGTAGTACAGTTTGCTCATGATTTTTGGCTACTCCTTGAACTTGTCCGTGTGGCATTGCTCAGACATATGGCTGTTTTCTTGAGGAGGTTTTCTCTTTTCAGAGAGACTCTGGATCAATCCTCTTTGAACAGGCTTATGTGGCATCTGGAATGTAGCGGCCCTCATGAGCACACAGACCCTGACCTACTGGGGAGAGAATACTCTCTACATCAATGCATCGTCAAGGTGTAGCAACAGCTGTGTCTTCTGCGTGCGCAATTTCAGCGACGGAGTCTATGGATTCAATCTGCGTTTGGACCGAGACCCAACCCCAGAAGAGCTTGAAGCCGCAGTACTGGGGAAACATGAATCAGATTTCAGAGAAATAGCTATTGTTGGATTTGGAGAGCCGACCGTGAACCTTGCTGGTGTCCTTCGGGTCTTGGAGGTTGCAAAACGGCGACTTGGTCTTCGCACTCGCATGAACTCCAACGGACATGGTCTGCTCCTCTATCCGGATAGAGATGTTCCCCTCGAACTAGCGAGGGCAGGACTTGACGAGATACAGGTTTCTCTCAACGCTCCAGATGCAGTAACATATCTGAGGCTCTGCCGTCCCAAGTTTGGCATCAAGACGTTTGATTCCGTTATCGATTTCACAAAGCGATGCTCCAAGCATATGAAGACAGTCATCTCCGTCGTAGGTCTTCCAGGATTGGACATTGAAGCATGCAAGGCCATAGCGGACAGGCTAGAAGTCGGTTTCAGGGTCCGCGAATTCAAGGGTCCTAGGGATACTCTCGGAGAAGTACGCGAAATTCTAAGATCCTGATGCATTTGGTGCATCTAAGTATGTCAGACAGGTATATGTGGTACAACGACACTCCGTTCCCTATGCACTTGACGAAAGTAGGCGATTCTGTATACGCGGACACCAGCGGATCAAATGGCGGCAATATGGGCGCTATCCTCCTTGAGGGCGCCATTGTCTGGGTTGATTCAGGCATGTTTCATCAGAGAACCCGGGCGATGGTTGACAGGCTGGTAGAAGAGACCGGTCTCATTTCCGAGTCTATGATTCTCACTCATTGGCACTCCGATCATATCTTCGGGGCTCAGGCCTTGGATGTGCCAGAGATAGTCAGTTCAGAGGAAACGAAGCGTGCCTGTAGACGGGCCTTGGATTCTAGCTGGAGGAGAGAGGAGATTCTCTCGTACGCCGAGGAGATCAGAAAGGAACGGCCCGAGTACTGGGAGGCTGCACAAGACCTAGAGGTATTGATACCAACTCAGACCTTTGAGTCCAGTTATCGATTGGACGATGCGATTCTTGTCCGTAGATGTGGCGGTCACACCGCTGGATCATCGGTTGTCATATACGAATCGGAGAACACTATATTCACCGGCGACTTGGTGTTCAGTCACGAGTTTCCCTATGCTGGTGACACATCGTGTGACATCGACCGTTGGATAGATGTATTGCAAGAGATTGTTGATGATGCCTACGACCTAATCATACCTGGCCATGGGCCAATCTGTAATAGCGAAGAGCTCTTGAAACACAAGGCATTCTTTGGGTCTCTTCGAGCATCGGTAAAGGACGCCATCTCAGAAGGCGTTAGCTATGACGAGTACCTGGAACGCGGCAAGATCCCCGACTTCTACGAAGATACGCGTGGTCACAGAACAGGTATGGCGGTGAGGAGAGCCTTCGAGCTGTATGGGTAGTCCGGTGTCAGAGTCGTTGACCAGCGATTGCCATGTCTGAGATGAAACTACCTCTTCTTCTTGGTCTTCCCGAGACTGCAGTAGATTATGGATGCATTGCCATCAGGTTCTTCCGGTCCCACCACGGCTTCTCCATGAAGTCCTTTGAAGGCAATGACTAGGTTCGGATGCCCCTCTTTTGAGTAGACCTCCTCTGAGGTGGCGGTCTTTAGTTCCTTCAAGAACTCCCTTGCAAGTATTCCTCCTTCAAACCGTGCTTTCTTTGTTTCATTGTCAGCATGTTCCACAATCAGCGCCTCGATGAATCCTTTCCGGTTCTCGAACGGTCCTGGCCTCCTGTACAGCTCAAAGGACACAACTTCCCCCTCAGAGTTGATTGCCAGCAGTCCGCATGTAGCCTTTGGGAGTTCATGCCTGAGTTCATCTGCCATCAGCTTTGCCTTTGCTCTGATGCTCTCTATGGCCTGATTGTAATCACTTCTATCTTCGATTCCCAGATTTCGGCAGTATCTGCGGATATTGCTCCAGACCTCTTCTTGACTGACGGCCTCCTCAGGACGATAGTGTTCTACGTCAGTCATTATGGATTGGTACTTCTGCAGACGAATCCGCGTGAGGAAGTCCATTGAACCTGCCCCCGCCGTAAGGAAGCTTGCCCCCTTGCTAAGGGGATGCGGTGCATGAACACATTTGACAGGAACCCTGACCTCTTCTGCGGGCTCTATCAGCGTATTCGCGACCACTATCCGGTTTTGCGTTCCATCTCCTGCTAGTATCTCGCCCTCTTCTATGAGGATTACAGTATCTCCGATGTTGCGTCCGAGTACGATGTTGACCGTGTCACCTGTTTCCTCGAGAACTAGCATCCCACTCTCAAGTGCCTTTGCTGTGTTTAGGTAGTCTGACGAGTCTTGTTCTCTTTGCATCAATATAGGAATCACTGAGAGGCCGTGTCGTTCTAGTGGGTTGCCTAGCAGGAATCCTACTTCACTAGTCAGATCCGCCGCTAGATTACGGACCAATTCTAACTTTGCTATGCTAGTCATGATGATTCGCCTGATGTATGTAATAATATCACGTATTACGTAATACAGAACTGTTTTTAAACTATTACATGATATATCGCCGTGCGCATTGCTTACCTAGGTGGAAACATTGGCCAAAGACAAGAAAGAGCAGGGTCGGACAAAGAAAGGAGAGATCATAGGCGAGCTGTTGGGTCGATTCTCCAGTGAGGACTTCGGTCTGCAGAAGAGAGAGGTTTCTGTGATGACAAGAATGAGTGCTGAAACGGTTGAGATTCTCGACGCCCTTGTGGAGCTTGAGATCTTCAAGAGCCGTTCGGAGGC
>SDNO01000259.1 GCA_004524435.1 Candidatus Thorarchaeota archaeon
GTGAAGGTACTCTCCAAAGTTGCAGGCCTCTCTCGCTCTTGGGAGAGCAAGTCCTTTGCCGTGCTCTATCAGCTCTTGAGAACCACTTGGGACAACGATATGAAAGTCAAGGACCTTGCTGAGCTTGCGAATCTCCTCGTTGCCCCCGCCGAAGAGATTGGCGTTGACCTTGAGCCATACATGAAGATGTCAGAACGTGAGAAACTGGCTACGTCTATCAGGAGCCTTACTGTTGGATCCTCTCAGTTGCTCTTCAGGGAAGAAGGGCAGATCGATTTTGATGATCTTCTGAAGCCGGTTGATGGAAAGACGCCAATCAACGTTCTCTTCCTCAAGACTCTGAGAAGCGAGGAGGAGAAGCACTTCTTCATTGCAATCGTCCTGAATCAGCTCTATTCATGGATGCTGAGACAGGGATTCACAGAAGACCCGAGGCTTGTTCTATTTCAGGATGAGGCCGCACCATTCATCCCGGCGGGCATGAAGTCGCCGGGCCCGAAGGAGACCTTTCTCCTCCTATTCCGACAGGCGAGGAAGTATGGAGTGGAGTGCTTAGTAGCGACACAGAGCCCCAAAGATGTAGACTACAAGGCCTTTGAGCAGTTCAACACGATTGCCTCAGGAAGAATAAGCAGTGGTCAATCCCTGAAGGTGTTAGAGCGAATTCTTGAGCCGATTGCTGGAGAGAAGGAGGCAGAGGATATCATCACCCAACTCCCAGGGCAGCAGACAGCCAGTTTCATCTTCTCCTCTGCGGACCTCAAACCGAAGGTCAATCATATCGGTGTACGATGGCTTCTCACCCGACACATCACCCTGACCGAACGGGACGTTCAGAAGCACATGTCCGAACTCAAGAAAGAGCAAGAGAAGACTCTGAAGGCCATGGAAAAGCAGAGGTTGGAGCGGGAGAAGAAGGAAGAAGAAGAACGGCGCAAGCGTGCTGAAGAACGACGCAAGAAGAAAGAAGAGCAGGAACGGCTGGAGAGGGAGAAGGCTGAGAAGGCTCGGAGAGAGGCAGAGCTCGCTGCGAAGCGTGGAGAATACGAGGCTGCGCCCGCCGATGCCAAGGTCTTTGAAACAAAGGGCAAGCAGAAGCTGTCCTATGAGGACATCATCAACGCTTTCATTGCGAGGATTGAGGGCGTCGCCCGCACTACGTTTGGGCTTCCCTTCTTGAAGGAACTAGTCAGACGGGAACAACTTCTCTACGAGAAGGCCTTGTCATTCTACCTCAAGGAAACGAAAGCAGCCATCAAATATGGCCTTGCCAAGCGCGTGAAAGGACCCTATAGGAACAGACAGGCCTGGCTCATTGAGTATGATTTTGACCACGTTCTTGGTAAGGTTCTGCAATCCACCGGGATCAAACAGCCAGAGTACGTTGACAAGACACGGCTCAAGAAGCGATTTGAGGAGCTTGTCAAGAATGCCGAGAAGAATAACTTCCTGGATAGGATCGTGCTCGGAGAACCATTTCTGGAGTTCTGACATTCTCGTAGCATTCACACAAAGAAATAGGCGGGGGGGCTGACTGAACAGTCAATCCAGTCATTCACCATCTGACATGTCATGTCAACAGCAGATGTGACATGCCTGCGGGTCACACCGGGTGCAGCGTATACAATCAAAAGGCAACTCGAAGTAGTCTTCGTGATTTTCGTTTCTTCAGAGTCATGCGTAGCATAACCGAAGCAGACAATCTTCTCGTCATCGGATACCACAATCTCTCTTCCCCGACATTCTATCTCATCACCTCCAATCCTCTTGAATATCTCTCCGTCCTGCGCGGATCTCACACGAAGCGAACCCACGAAACGGCTTTCGTCAATCAGACCGATGGGGAGCCTATGCCTCGCCGATGCTAGATTGGCAACATCCACGACGTTCGATATTCTCCACAGATTCTGGCCCTTGACAATCCGTCTGATAAGAGCCTCACTGGAAACTCGGAGTTTCGTGGGGTCCATGCCGAAGGACCAATAGAGGTCTCTGTAGGCACTGAACACCGGATCATTCTTCAGGCCTTCAAGCGTGTATTCGCTTCGAATCTCATCGAATACCCTCCTTTCAAATCCGGTGAACCGGTCATCTGTCTTCTCTACCGTGAGCTCTGACATTCTCAGAACAGAGGCGCCGAGGTTCTCACGCCCCACCTCAAATCGCATGAAGCCGGATGGAATCTTGTCATTCAGTGCCATGCGCGAGAAAACAAAGAGCCAGCCTTTCAGTCTTTCGCGAAAACTCAGACTCGGATATGAAGGGGCGTCCGTTCCTTCTCTACGAACGTTTAAGTGATGACTATCGAATCATCAGAGAACAGCAATTTTGGCGGTTGCGGAGAATGGAGAAGAGAAAGGTAGTGAATCTAGGACTCTCGCTGGTAGGTCCTATAGCACTAATTGTGCTACTGACGATGCCCATAGGTCCATTGGCAGGCGGTCTGGGGATACTTCAGCCTTGGGGCGGGATATTCGATGTAGGTCGTGGGCTCAACGCGCCTGTGGAAGAAAGGATCACGGTGCCGGGGATTTATCCCGATACCCAGATCCTGATTGACCATTATGGAGTACCGCACATCTACGCACCTACAGTAGCTAGTGCGTACTTCGCGCTGGGATACATGCATGCCAGAGACCGGCTTTTTCAAATGGTGATTCAGAAGCACCTCGCCGCCGGCCGGGTCAGTGAGATTGTGGGAGGGTATGCGAATAGCTCAGACAAGATATACCGAACCATCGGGCTTCAACGAACAGCGGAGAAGACACTAGACTGGTATGTTGAACATGCAGATACCATACCTGAAGCTGCCTATGCCCTCGAGCTGATGACGTCTCAAGTCAACGGAATCAATGCCTTCATGGACTCTATGACTAGTGAAACAAGACCTATCGAGTTCGTACTACTCGGAATAGAGCCTGAGCCGTGGACACTCCAGGACATGTTCCTCGGAGCATCCTTCATCACATGGAGTCTGACAGGCGATTTCGATGACCTGATTCGACTCTGGCTCCGCGATCACATTCAGAATGAAACGATGTACGAAGAGCTCTATCCGACGTTGATGCCATATCTCAGCTATGTTGTTTCAGAGCAGACATATCTCAATCTTGAGGACTATCCCGATGCCCCAGGAGGGCATCCTGCTGCCCCCGCACAGTCCACCGGGGAGGATGCAAAACTCGCCGCAATTGCAGAGGACAAACTGGAGAGTCTTCTGGCCACGATTCTGCCAGTTGTTGACCCGTTCGGCCTGAAAGGGGAGTTTGGTTCCAACAACTGGGCCGTTTCTGGCTCGCGAACCGCAACAGGCAGTCCCCTGCTCTGTAATGACCCACACATGCCCCTGACAGTGCCAAATCTGGTCTATGAAGCCCATCTCTCGGTTCCAGATGAGCTGAATGTCATGGGCGTCACCCTTCCCGGCCTGCCATCGGTCGAGGCAGGATTCAACGACTACATAGCATGGGGATTCACGAACGGTGGTCACGACGTACTCGACATCTTCGCTGAAGAGCTGAA
>SDNO01000172.1 GCA_004524435.1 Candidatus Thorarchaeota archaeon
CTCGGAAATGAAATAAGGGTGGCGACAGACCATTCTTCTACAAGCAAGACACCTGGAGACATACAATCTGCCAATAAGTCATCTAGCTTCGCTTCTTGAGAACAAAGAGTTCGTTGTGACAGGTGAAATCACACCCCCACATGGTTCTGATGCCAACATAGTCCGTGAGCATACAGCTATAGTTGCAGAGTACTGCGATGCAATCAATATCACAGACAATGTTCGAGGGATACCGACGATGAGTAGCATGGTCTGTGCTCGACTCATACTTGAGGCTGGATCAGAACCAATCATGCAGATGTCTGCCCGGGATCGGAATCGTATCCTCTTTGAGAGTGAGCTCTACGGTGCGCATGCTCTGGGGGTACGCAATCTCATGTTTATCACAGGCGATCACACCCTTCTTGGGTCACATCCCGAGGCCAAGATGGTCTATGACCTTGATTCTGTTCAGGCACTTCAAATCGCCAAGCATCTCATGGGTGGCACAGATCTTGCTGGTGATGAGCTTGAAGGCATACCTGACTTTTTCATTGGGGCAACGTTCAATCCCTATGCCGATCCCCTCGAGATGCAGGTCTGGCGGACCGAGAAGAAACAGAGTGCAGGCGCTAGATTCTTCCAGACCCAAGCCCTCTATGGTCTGGATAGGTTTGAGGAGTTCATGAGTGAGTTGGAGGGACTTGATGCCGGGATTCTGGCTGGGATAATACCGTTGAAAGGTCCCAGGATGGCTACGTTCATGAACAAGCGGATTCCGGGTATCAAGATTCCTGAGTCTATGATATCTCGACTTGAGAAGGCTGGTAGAGGGCTGAAGGGCGCAGAGAAACGGGAGGCTGTCAGAGGCGAGGGACTACTCATAGCCTCAGAGACTATCGATGCGGTACGCAAAATACGGGGTGTCAACGGCATCCATATCATGAGTGTGGGCTGGGAGAGTGCGATTCCCGAACTAGTTAAAGGCGCTGGCCTGCATCCAAGACCTAGGTGAGAAACCGGCTATGTTCGTGTTCAAGAAAGACCAGATATCCTACGATTTTGGTGGGGTGACCATAGGGGGTCAACCTGGTGAGAACCCCTCAGTGCTCATTGGCGGCCTCTTCTTCAAGGGGCAGCCCATTGTGGAGAGCACAAAACAGGGCCTCTTCGATGAGGAAATGACCTCTGACTGGATTGCCACTGGTGTGGAGATGGAGGAACGGACTGGTCATCCACTCGTGATTCAAGCATTTGGGCGCACACCGGAGGCTATGGAGAAGCACATCACCTGGTTAGCTGACAACTTCGAAGGCCCCTTCATGTTTGAGTCTACCAGTTCGAAGGCGCGGAGACGTGGAATTGAATACTGTGACGAAGCCGGTCTTTCGGAGCGCGCAATCTACAACTCGGTCAACCTCTCCATGAAGAGCGATGAGAAGGATTTGCTGCGTAACAGTTCACTGAATATGGCTGTTGTACTTGGCTGGTCCCCCCGAGCGACAAACCTGACCGACAGAATGACCACTGTGCGAGAGATGCTTGAGGCTGCTCGTTCCATGGGTATGGAGAAAGTGGTCCTGGATCCTGCCACACTCCCCGTCGGGGCGGGGTACGGTCTCGAGTATCGGACCATCCTGGCCATCAAGTCCGAGCTTGGACTACCCACGTGTCTTGGTCCCCACAATGCACCTTCAGCCTGGAAGTTCATACGCGAAGAGGGCCTAGATGACGAAGTCACTCACCTTTCAACAGTTGTCGCATCAACGATTGCCGCGCAATTGCTAGCGACAGACTGCATCATGTACGGTTCAATGGTTCGCACGAAGGAGGTGTATGCCGCTGTTGCACTGATTGGTAATGCTCTGGCCACGGCAGCAGCCGAAGCCAATCAGACTCTCGGTCGTGATGTTACTCTCTTTGAACCTCCAACGTACGAGTAGAGGTGAGGAAGATGTCAGTTGAGGATGATTCCCGCAAATGGCCCGTTGTTGCAGGCGACTTCGAAATAGGCGACCCCAACCTGAGCGTTGCGATATGCACTCTGGGCAAGAAGATTGCAGTTGACAGTGAGTATGCCATAATCGGCACATGCAAGACTGAAAATATTGGCATCGAACGTGTTGTTGTCAATATCATCTCGAACCCGAACATCCGATATCTCATTCTCTGTGGCCCCGAGGTCCCCGGACATCGAACAGGTTCCTCGCTGAAGTGTCTCTATGAGCACGGTATCAATGAGGATAATCGTAGGATTCTGGATGCACCCGGGGCAATCCCCTACATTGAGAATATCCCCTTGGAAGCAATCCAACGATTTAGGGAACAGGTCGAACTTGTTGATATGATGAATGTCTCAGACCCGGCGAGAATACGAGATGAGGCGGAGTCGCTTGTTGGCCGCACCACCGAGCCCTTCCCTGGAGGCCCATTCTGGGTAGAGTTCACTGTAGAGGCTGATCGTGCAGTCCATCGCTCTCTCGGTTCGGGAATTGCGGTTCTTCCAGAATACGATACCTACTTGGATCCGCAGACATCTCTCTTGGACGAGATGTCCATGGGTGCTTCACTTACGCTACATCCAACTACTATAGGTGCAGAAGTGCGTGAAACCGAGTCTGGAACTGTCTTGATTGGCAAGGAGCTGTAGAAAGTGTTTGTATTTGAGAAAGAACAGGTAATTCACAAGATTGGAGATGTCGAGATAGGGGGTTCACCGGGCGAGCTACCAACAGTTCTTGTGGGCACAATCTTCTATCACGGCGACAAGCTGCTACATGACCCGAAGCGGGGTGATTTCGACAGGAAGGCGGCCGAAGATCAAATCATGACTCAGAAAGAGATGTCCGACCTAACAGGCAATCCGTGCATGGTGCAGATATGCTCGGAGGCTGAAGAGGCCATGCGCGAATACATCGATTTCGTGGCCGAGGTCTCTGAGGGCCCTTTTCTGATTGACTCAACAGAGCCTAACGTACGGTTGGCTGGGCTTCGACACGCTGAAGAGACTGGTCTTCTGGATAGGGCAGTCTACAATTCGGTCAGTGTTTCTCTGAATACGAACGAGATTGAAGAACTCAAGGCCATTGACCCGGAGGCAGCGATTGTTCTTGCATTCAATCCTCATGACTCCTCTGTAGCTGGACGTAGAGCTGTGCTTGAAACTGGCATTGATGAGGACTCTCCTGGGCTTCTCGATCTTGCCAAGGAGATTGGTGTCACGAAACCACTCATTGACACAGCGACGACAGCGATGGGCGCCGGGGCTGGTTCTGCAGTGGCTTTTGCCTTCGTCTCAAAGACCCTCTATGGCCTGCCAACTGGTTCAGGTATTCACAATGCCCCCGCCTCCTGGATCTGGCTAAAGAGGCGAAAGAAGGAAGACAAAGATGCCTATATGATCTGCGACGTGGCCTCCACTTTACTCGTGCAGATGATGGGTGCTGATTTTGTCTTGTACGGTCCAATGAAGAATGCCAGACATGTCTTTCCAGTTGCCAGTATGGCCGATATAGTC
>SDNO01000056.1 GCA_004524435.1 Candidatus Thorarchaeota archaeon
AGGTCACCTCAGTCGTTGAGAGACCAAGTGATCGAAGATAGATTGACAGGAAGGTGTAGACGATGGCTGTACGGAAATAGGCGAGTATTTGGAATGTGGAGAGTCCCGTGAATTCTCGAACCTTTAGTCTTGAGTATCCAAAGGGGCTCAAGTTAGATTCTTGAGAGAGTCCTCCGCTTTAAATACCATTTTCTATAGAAGCTTGATACAAGCTATCTGAGTCTAGAAAGGGCATATCGTGCCGCTAAGGTCGTCGGATTCTGAATTCTGAAATCCAGATCAAACTCAATAGCTTGCGAGTTGCGCGGTTCTTGTTCTTTATCTGCTGTCTTACTCAGGAGAGGCTAATCGGTCAAGAGTCATGCAACCTATTCCATGTGAAGAACCATGAACAGAAAACACCTCCTTACCTACTTCTTGGCGTTCTCCTTGTGCACAAGCGTTTTTTCTCTCGCCGGAGCTACAGGCACTCCAATCGAGCCTGACGTACCACAATGGAACCCTGAGCCCGAGGACCAGATAGTCGAATACGGTGAATATCTGAACTACAGGATTGAGGCTGTTGATGATGAGAAGGTGATCTGGTGGTGGGTAAATGACACGGAACACTTCTTCATTGAGCAAGAACACCGCGACTGGACAATACTGCACACGTTCTACTTCCTCGACCCTGCCGACTATCCGGTTCACGTCTTAGTCTATGACATCGACTACAACACGAACGGTGCGGTATTCACGATTCATGTGGTCGATTCATTTGCTCCAATCATAGAGCAGCCTACCGACGTCTCCTATGTTGAGGGTACAGGCAATCAGAGTATAACTTGGACGATCCATGACACCAACTTAGATAGTTATGAGATATGGCTTGATGGAGTGCTCATAGACCAAGCTGAGTTCACAATGGAATCAACCCGCTATGCCCTTGTCAATCAAACCGTAGACATACTCACGGAAGCTTCCGGCGTGCTAGTCGGCAATCACCAATACGAGCTCGTGGTGATAGATACTGGTGGAAACATGGCGAGAAGCGTGGTTGATTTGGATGTGCTTCATGCTGAAAAGGATACAGTCGATACAGGCACAACGACGACCGTGACAACAAGTACGACGACCACAACCACGATGACAACCGAAACAACAACGGAAGAATCAACTCCGCAGAATCTCATCCTCTATATAGCACTCTTCGCTGCTTTCTTGCTTGTTGGGACTGCTGTCTACGTAGTCGAGAGATTCGTCTGATGCGGTGGAGCCTTCTTGTCACTCTCCAAAATCACGGAGACCTTAGGGGAACCCAGCCAGCATACAAGGGTAGTTTTATGTCAGAGCAACTATAGTTCCTATCCTGTGCTTGAAAATGAGAATCAAGTCGGTTCTTCGTGACAAGGATATACTCAACATGGAGGAGGGCTCAGAGGAGCGTATCATGGCAACTCTGGACAAGAATCTCGATCGCGCAGTGAACCTCAACAGCCTGCTACGGGTCATGGGTATGGAGAGCGACCAGAGATTGGATCTTCTCAGGGCACTCATAAAGAAACCATATCACATATGGCTTGCAAATCAGGGCAACCAGGATGTAATCTACATCTCACACGTAGACCAGCCTGAGGATGAAGAGATTGTCGGCTTCATGTGGCAATAGCAGAACTCGGCACGCCGTTTCACTCAATACCAGCTCTCTTCGACACGAGATCATCGACAGCGGTGAGTACTCCCGGTGGGAGAACGCTTCTATTCTTCTCGATATGCTTCTCCAAAGACGCCAATTCTGCAAGCACCCGATCAATCTCATCCTCCAGAATCTCTCGCCTGTTCTCCCTCCCAAGCACTTCCTCATCAATCTGGTCCAACATACGCACGTAGACAAAATACTGCTCAAGAAGATTTGAGATGACCTTGAGAAGATTGTCTGGCTGCTTGAGATCCTCCGCGAGAAGCCCCTCGAGATCATCCTCTACCTTCATCAGTGCGAATGTAAGAGCGTCATATGCCCCATAGTCTCGTGGGTAGGCATCAGCCTGCGCTCGGGCAAGTCTCAGGGCCTCCACTGTCCTATCTTCAGAAACAAGAAGTCGAACTAGGTCCTCGGCAATTTGATGGCTTCTCGGTTTCAGCTCGAGTATGTCCCGATAGAGAGACTCAGCCTCATCACTCCGAAGACAGCTGTCTAGCAGGCGTCCAAGAGCTCCAGCAGCACGCTGATGTGTAGGGTCGCTATCTAGAACTCTGCGGAGGACTCTCTCAGCCGGTTCATCTCGGGCCATGGCCGCCAAGGTGATACCGAGCTCAACCTTGAGCTCAAGATTTTCTGGGTGGCTCTCAATCCCTTTGCGTAGAACTTCCTCTGCCTCTTCATGTCTCTCATCATGATTGAGCTCCAAGGCCTGTTCTATGAACTTCTTTGCATCTTCATCCATTCTGAGGTCTCCATGGTCGTCCTTCCGGGATGGACCACGGTGGTATAGTGATATAAAAGTCGCGAACTAACTGAGCTACTGATTGGCTTCACGTTCTGTTCTCTCGAGACTCCCAGAATGCGATTATGCTCTCTCGTACATCAGGATATGGTTTCCGCCAGGGGTTCTCTTCACTAAGCATAAGGTCTTCCTCATGACTGAAGTTCTCACTACTGTCAGAGAGTTGAAGCCTGACATTCTTCAGTGGTCTTGCCAATCCTTTGTTCATATCCTAATTCCTCAGTCCTCCTAGGGTTTTTCCTATATTAAGCGGTATGAATCTAGCAATCAGCTGCTTAGAGCGAAAATGACGACCGCGGACAAGAGAACTGACTCGATGAGCGCCAGGACATGGAGGAAGGCCGAATGCCGTGCAGCCTCGTAACCCACAGAGAGAATATGCTTAGATGTAAGTGCTGCTGCGAAGCCAGTAATTGCTTAGCACGACATTCGTTTGATGTGATTCCCCGATCTGGAGTTTCACTATCTGCATTCCTCGATGCATCTGCAATACTTCTCGTTTGGTAGTCTGAGTGTCCCGTTATATTCTGCAATGGTATCACTAGTAACCGTGAAACATAGAATACGCGTGGTCTATAGACAGGAGCGCCAATACCAGACATGGCCAATAGACTGCCAGGAACATCTGATGTGCAAAATGACCAGCGCGTCCGAAAAGAAAGGGGGAAGAAGGGATATGACATCCCTCCTTACTAGGATTATCTCTGTCGCATGAGGACGTAGCCACCAACCAAGATTACCACTGCGGCACCAACTGCACCAGCGATAATCGCCATTGTGAAGTCAGTGGTCGGCCCAGTCCCGGTACCAGTAGTCGTTGTGGTGGTTGTCGTTGTTGTTGTGGTAGTGTCGGGTTCATCTGGGGCAAAGTAGTAGTTGGGAATCCTTGTCAGCTCTGTGAATTCACCGGCAACATACTCAGTCACGTTGAATGGGCCGGATGACACCATGGAATCTGCAGGTGGATTCGGATTCCACTGATTCCACTCCTCAACCGGATTGGTCTCGAAGATGTGCTTCGGTAGAAGGGGAGTATAGGCGATGCTGTGCAGATGCCAGAACGACTCGGTGCCGAATTCGACTACTAGAGTGTAAGCGGTCTGAGCATATGCAGCGGTCATCTCCACAAGATTCACTCCATAGGGGTTTCCAGGACCATCACGGTGATAGTTCAAGGAGAACGCAGCATCATAGGCTGTCAGAGGGTTTCCATCCGTCCATGTCGCATTCTGGATCATGTTGAAGACGAATCGCGTGTGTCCCGTGGGAATAGCAGGATTGTCGCCGTGGGTCTGAGCCGTATAGCTCTCAACAAGCCAGGGCACGTCTGTGCCATCAGGACCAACATTGAACAGGGCATCCCACATCATCTGGTTGATGTTGTTTGCATATGCTGACGACGTCGACATGAAGTTGAAGCTGTTGATGTCAAGGGGATTGCTCCACCGGAATGTTCCGCCAAAGGGTCCACCCTCAGACTCCTTCAGATGGACCTTATAGTTGGTCCACCAGCTTGGAACACCGTCGCTGACATCGTTGACAAAGCCCTCGAACCGATCAGTTCGGTAGGCTGACAGTAGAATGTTCTCGTAGCAGATCAGATAGGGTGACTCGTAAACGAGTATCTCCTGCATCTCTATAGCTGCTTCATATACTTCCGAGTAGTCAGTTGAATGTAGTAGCTGGTCGCGCAATGCGTCGAAGCTCTCATTGGCGAAATTGGCGAAGTTCCAGTAGGGCTCATCTGTGTATTCCGACCAGAACTCGTAGGCAAGCCAGTCAACGTCGAAGTTGTTGAAGCCAGCTCCCAAGAACACAATGTCGTAGTCTCCATGGAAGTACAAGCGAGTAAGGTATTCATAGAAGTCTGTGGGCTCTGATCGTCCATCAATATGGAGCGCCGCAAGGGCCTCCGAGATTATCTGGCCGATTTCAATCGCCTGGTTCGATGACTGTGCGCACTCTATCAGCACATCGAAGTCCGATCCATCCGGAGCCTCGCGGAATCCGTCGGCGTCCACATCTATGAAACCAGCATTATCCAGTAGCGTATTTGCATATTCGATAGCCGGCTCATAGTAAGTGTAAGGTAACTGGCCTTCTACGGAGAAGGGGTTGACCTTCGGCACAATAGAGTCGAGGGGCTCCGACAGACCTTCCCAGACATCATCTGAGATTGCCTGTTTGTCCGTAGCAAAAGCAATCGCTCTTCTGAACGCAGTTATGTTGAACGGATACTTCGCGCAGTTGATGGTCACGTAACCATAACCATTGCGAAGGACATTCATGACATCGATGTTTTCAGCGGACTCAAGAGTCGGGAGGTGCGTTGGGTCCACCATGTCTCCAATCAGGTCGATCTCATTATTCTGCAAAGCTAAGACCTGTTGATCATCCCCTTCTATTACGTTGAAGACAAGCTTGTCAACAAATGGACCTTGTTTGAGGCCATAGTCGAATCCGGTCTGCGCTGTGGCAAACATCGGAGAAACCGCCATCAACAGGAAGACGAAGGCAAAGGTCAAAGCTGTGCTCTGGACTATTCTTCTTTTGTTCATTTCATCTCTATCTCCACTGCCGAGTCGAAACCGGCATGACAACGACAGGACACAGATGAGAGCGATACTTCCGACGTTTCGCCGAAAAGGCAGCATATGGAGCCTAACACCCGCTCTCATGTACCTCCGATAGTCGTCGTTAGTGTAGCCAGGATGATGGAGAAATTAAGTGACAATCTTGGTCCCAGTATTGGTGGAACTGTCTATAGACTGCCAGTATTCGCATCAGTGCATATAGCTCATTGCGTAAAACATAGCGTAGAACGTGCCTTATAATAGAATCAGAAACAATAATGACTCTCATGAGCAGTCATGGACCTCGCACCTCGAAAGAATGGGCAATTGACAGAATACTCCTGACTCTAGACGGAAGGCCGAGTCATGGATACGATCTTCTCGATGCATTGCCACCCGAACTGAGTGACCTAAGACTGACAACCCTCTATCGTTGGCTACACAAGATGGAGGAGGAGGGGTTCGTCGAGAGTAAGATGAAGCCGGGGCCCCATGGTCCAGATCGACGAGTCTACAACATAGGACCGAGGGGAGAGGGAAGACTAAGAGAGGCGTTAAAGAATGGGATTGAAACCGTCCTACACTTCTATGATGCATACAGATACTCTGCTTCTTCTGAGCTCTGTGAGATGCTTGACAACTTCATTCCAACACTCGTTGAAGGGAGGAAGCTCTACCTTCCGATACCCTGCTTCGGATCCCATGATATTGACTTCGCGAAGTATCTCTCTACTAGGAATAAGGGAGCACCTGTTGACATCCTCGGGGACTGTTCACTACTAGACGATGCTGACCTGAGGTTTCGTGAGATACGAGGGAGCTGCGACGATATCCCGTTGTCAAACGAAAGGGTCGGCGAGATCTGGATCCATGGTAGCCCGAAACCAGAGCTCATCCCTAGGATGTTTGCAGAGGGAAAGCGTGTGCTCAAAGAAGGAGGGATCTTGGTGTTCATCGCACCGCATGCCTACCTCAATGAACCGCAACATCCAACGCTTGATGAGTTTGTCAGGGTGACTGCTGTGCATCTCCTCCCAGAACTGGGCATAATCGAGGGAACAGAGGCAACCGACCTTCTCATGAACATGTTTGGGCAGGCAGGTGCTTTCCAGACTTTTCCGGGTTTTGCTGTGTTCTGGGCCATCAAGTCTTCGTAATTGCACCGTTCAGCTATGTACAGGCAAATATTGCAGACGCCTTTTTATGTCAATACTCCTTGGCTGAAGCGGGGTAGACACAGTGATCACACTCTACAACACTCGCACACGGAAGAAGGAAGAATTCGAACCGCTCAACGATAGGAAAGTAGGTATGTACGTGTGCGGTCCGACTGTGTATGACTACCCACACATTGGTAATGCGCGATCATTCGTCGTCTTTGACATGATACGGCGATACCTCGAGTATCGTGGATACAATGTCTACTACGTCACAAACTTCACTGATATTGACGATAAGATGATCGACCGAGCAAACAAAGAAGGGATAGAGGTTTCCGAGCTTGCAGAGAAGTTCATTGCTGAATACAGACAGATTGCCAACGAGCTGAATATCAAACCAGCAAACATCAACCCCCGAGCAACGGAACACATCTCTCAGATGATAGAGATGATCGAGAAGATTCTCGACCATGGTACGGCCTATGTCGCAGAGGGTGATGTCTACTTCGATGTCAGCGAGTTCGAACAATACGGCCAACTATCAGGCGTTGATCCAGAGGAATTATCGGCAGGGGCCAGAGTGGGCGTTGACGAGAAGAAGCAAGACCCGCGTGATTTTGCTCTCTGGAAGGCTGAGAAACCTGGTGAGCCATCGTGGGATAGTCCGTGGGGTAAAGGAAGGCCGGGCTGGCATATGGAGTGCTCCGTCATGGGTAAGCACTACCTGGGAGTCCCCTTTGACATCCACGGAGGTGGTCAAGACCTCATCTTCCCGCACCACGAGAATGAGATTGCCCAGACGGCGGCGGCCTATGAGGTAGACGTTCCCGTCAAGTACTGGCTACACAATGGGTTCCTCACGATAAATACTGAGAAGATGTCGAAGTCAGAAGGCAACTTCTTCACGGCAAGAGAGGTACTCGACAACTTCGACAATCAGGCTGTACGCCTCTTTCTCTTGTCGGGCCACTACCGGCAGCCCCTTGACTATAACACAAAGGCACTCGAGCAAGCGGAGCAGTCAATGGAAAGGCTGCGCAATGCTGCTGACACCCTCCGTGGCAGAATCTCCATCTTGGAACGGAAAGGGATCGGTCATACCAACGCAGACGATTCTCTCAGAACGGCAAATGAAGTTGTTAGACAGAGCTTCGAGCGAGAGATGGATGACGACTTCAATTCTCCCGGGGCCTTTGCAGCTCTATACTCCTTTGTCCGCGAGATCAATACTCATGCATCCAAAGCCGAGAGCCCCGCGGTGTTACGTGAATCTCTCGCTACGTTCTCTGGACTCCTCGGTGTTCTTGGACTCGATATCGAAGAGTCAAAGGTAGCAGGAACAGAGAGCTCACAGGAGATGCTGAAGGCAGCAGTCGAACTGTTAATTGAACTCAGGGAGAAAGCCCGTGAGGAGAAAGACTACGCGACTGCCGACATGATCAGAGAGAGGCTGGGAGAGGCGGGTATCTCAATCTCCGATACCAAGGACGGTCCCACGTGGAAGATTGGGTGACTGTCCTGATTCTCAGCCTACGGTCGCATCAGCGATTTTTGACATTGATTAAGAGGCCGGGGTCATCCAAGACATATATCAGTGGGTTGGGGTTCTCAGGATTTTCCTTCAAATATCGCTGAAGCAAATCCCGCAGAATCTTCTGACTATCCTCGGGCGTGTTGGGATTACAGGCCTCCATCCTATAGATGTCACCCATCGGTTCAGGGTCAAGCTCTGTGACAACTTTGATATTCCTTTCAGCCACATCAAGCAGAATACGGAAGAGATCGGGCGGCTTCTGGTTTCCAATCTTGAATGTCTGTTCCGAGCCATATTCCTCGATCACGAACTTCAGCGCGTCTTTCACCATCATGTCCTTTGCGGCGGTCATTGCCTCTGCGTATGCTGCACTACCTACTCCCTCTTGGCAAGGGGCGAGAAGGACTATCCATCCTTTCAGATCATGGCGAACAGCATTCCAGGCTGCGTGGATTCCCTTTCCAGCTTGGTATAGATTGATTCCCAACTCGCCCACCGATACAAACACGATATCGGCCGGCTCATCTACATCAACCACTCTCAACTCCCTAAGGGGATCAGATGCCGCTCTGTGACACTCTATGATATCCCCCGCTTGAACGTACACAATATCTCCATGATGCACGATAGTGTCAATGCAGAATATCATGAGATGCTCCTTCATCATCTCAGTAATCTCGATCATATCCTGTATCACAGGATTGCCCTCGGTATTCCCAAGCCGACAACCCGCAACGAATCCTTTCTCCAGGTCGAACATTCTGGGATGATTCACTCTAATGGTTTCTCGACCTGCAACACCGGGACAGAAGAGCTTGACAGTCCCTGCCTGTCCCGCAAAGTAATGGTATTCGGAATCGCTCAGTGCAATAACAAGACATGAATCGAGCACGCGTTCATCAACAAGAATCGGAGTTCCCCGAGAGGTCTTCCCCATGCGACGGTTTCCGGAGTCGCAATCATGAATCAGGATATTGTCCTTCCATTGCGAATAGATCTCGGGATTAAGTATCTTGTTCTCCAGTGCATCGGCCCTAGGTGGAACATGTGAGCCGCTGGCAACAATGATTCCAATGTCTTGCTTGCGGACGCCATTGTCCATCAGACGTTTGGTGAGCGGGGGCAAGATGGCTCGTGTGTGGATATTGGGTCGCGTGTTATCATCGACTATGATGATGATCTTTTCTCCCTGAGAGTACCGATTGGCAACCATTGTATCGAAGGGCTTTGTCCCTAGAGGATTAGCAAGCACTTCATCCAGTTTTTTCTCGAAATCTGAGAAATCCGGGTGGTACTCCTCGATCTGAAGCACATCGACTCTGTCCAACGATGTCGGGATGAACTCGTCAATGACGTGGCTCCCGTATTTGAGAGGGGTCTTGTGATAAGGCATTGCGATTCACTCGAATGAGGTAGACGACTGGGAGATAACCATTACGGCGACTCCTTTGGCATACAGCAACATGGTACGCTTAACAAGTCTTATATTGTGGTACTAAAGAATTTAGACGGGTCTAAGTCTAGAGTTAGGTTAAGCTAAGTTTGGTGTCTAAGCTCAAAATTCGGGTAGAAGACCCGCCAAGGCGTTAGAACTGAAAACAGAGAGTAGATCCGATGGGCACAGCTGGTTCAAGTCAATCTGATACTCCGGGAGTCCGGAGACTCACAGAGGCGAAGCCAGGTAGGGAATACTCGATGGTTGGTCTTGCCAAGAGTAGTGTCGACATCCACACAAGACCTAGAAGAGGACATGGCCATGGACGTGGGGGAAGACATCGCAAGTTCAAGAAAGGGCCCTTTAGACAACATTTCATGAAGAACCCACATTCCGAGATCAGAGAGATAATGGGCAGGCTCGTTGATCTCGGATTAACACGAGGATGTAAGTTCAAAGTGGTCCAAGGTGGCTCCAAGGGACCTGTGCTTGTAGAAGTAAGAGGGACAAGGGTCGCCCTCGGACATGCACTAGCGGAGAGGGTATTGGTTAAGGAGGCGACATGCTAGACATGAAAGTTCGCGTTGCGCTCATCGGGAATCCCAATGTCGGAAAGTCAGTGGTCTTCAACAACCTGACAGGATTGAAGCAACACACTGGCAATTGGCCCGGGAAGACTGTAGAACAGAAGATTGGGTTTTTTGAGTACAAAGGACACGAGTTCGAAATAGTTGATCTGCCAGGAGTATATAGCCTCAGTGCACTCTCAGAAGATGAGCGAGTTGCAAGGGATTACCTCATCCACACACGACCGGATGTGGTTGTGGATATTGTGAATGCTTCTCAGATTGAGAGGAACCTCTACCTCACATTGCTGCTCGTTGAACTCCAGCTCAACCTCGTGGTAGTCCTAAACATGTATGACGTTGTCAGAAACAGGGGGGACAAAATAGACACGGATGCCCTCTCAGAGAAGCTTGGCGTGAAGGTTGTCACGACAGTTGCCACCAAGGGAGAGGGCATGCAAGACCTGCGTGATGCAATCCTAGAGGCTGCAGAAGAACACGCTCTCTCGAAGGAGAGAAACGAGCGACGAGAACTTCATCTCCCTGGGGACATCAACGGAGGAGACCATCTACACTATCACCCTCGGGATCATCATCACGGTGAATACGAGAGGCTGAAACCACCAAACGTCAAGTATAGCCCTGAGATTGAGAGGAAGCTAAAACAGATTCTTGAAATACTCAGGGATAAGCGGGACATTCTTGACAGATTTCCTCCCCGGTGGCTGGCCTTGAGAATCTTGGAACGTGATCCTGAAGTCATGACACTCATCACCGATCCAGAGCTTCAAAGGCAATTGTTGGAGGTTACCGTTTGAAGGTGACTGAGAGGATTCCAGAATCGGAGGAGGACCCCTTTGATGAGGAACTTGCCATCGATCCTCAGATTGTCCTAGCTGACGAGCGTTATGAGGTAATTGGCAACATCCTCTCAGACGTGTACGAGCCGGGTCACGGCAAGTGGCAGCTCAGCGATATGCTTGACGAGGTCTTTCTTCACAAGTATCTCGGAGTACCCATCTTCTTGGTGACGATGTGGGCCATGTTCACCTTCACGTTCGAGGCCTCACGCGTCTTCATGGCAATGATAGAAGCTCTGTTTACCTGGTTGGGAGGTTTCACGTCACAGATCCCAATTCCATGGCTTGCGTCTTTGGTCACTGAGGGGGTTCTCGGGGGAGTGGGATTTATCCTGACATTTGTACCCCCAATCTTCCTCCTCTACCTGGCCATATCGATTCTTGAGGATACAGGCTATCTCTCACGTGCTGCATTTGTCATGGATCGCTGGATGACAAAGCTCGGGCTCCATGGTCGTTCGTTCATCCCGCTCTTACTCGGATTCGGCTGTAGTGTGGCGGCAGTAATGGCAGCTCGCACTGTGGATGGGGAGTCCAATCGTTTGACGACCATTCTAGTGAGCCCATTGATGTCTTGTGCCGGACGTTTGCCATTGTATATCCTCATTGCAGGAGTCTTTTTCCCAAACCTTGCAGGCACCATGGTCTTCTTGATGTATATCATAGGAATCATCATGGCCGTCATCATCGCCATGGTTCTTAAACGAACGATTTTACAGGAAGAGTCTTCGCCACTGATTATGGAACTGTCCATGTATCAGATGCCAACGGCCCACGGCTCATTCCGGCATATGTGGGACCGAGGAGTTCTGTTCCTAAGGCAAGCCGGTACGTTCTTACTCGCTGGAGGTCTTGTCATCTGGGGTTTATCCTCTTTTGGACTGGGAGGTTATGGTGTTCCTGTCGAGCAATCATTCATTGGGATCATCGGTACGAGCATACAGCCCTTCTTTGCTCATCTTGGGTTCACATGGCACGTTGTTGCTGCACTTATCTTCGGCTTTGTTGCAAAGGAGGCGGTTGTTCAGTCACTGTCAATCATCTTCGCGGTGTCAGGAGAAACAGCCATAGAGAGTGCACTGATGGCAGTGCTCAGTCCGATATCGGCTTTTGCACTCATGCTCTTCGTGCTGCTCTATGTGCCCTGTCTGGCGACAATCGGAGCGGTGAGAAAGGAAACAGGCTCCTGGAAGTGGACCGCTTTCTCCGTGATCTATCAGATTCTTCTAGCATATGCAATGGCATCGGTAGCCGTTTTCATAGGGGGGTATTTCTTTGGCTGAGATACCCGCGGACCTCACAGAGAATGCACTGATGCTGGCGATTGTGATAGGACTATCATATCTCATCACAGGAATTGTGCAAGTGGTCATGGCCCTAGGACTGCTACCACAGATCGTGGGAATGACGGATTTTCTCGGAGGACTCCTGCTGCTAGTGATTGCTGCAGTCTTTCTAGCAGGAGTGAGGCCAATCCGAAGGGGTGAGCGCGAGGGTGTTTCCTTTGTTGTAGTTGGCATCATCGTGGCCGGACTGGTATGTGGAGTGCAATTGGTGATTATCGCCACCAGCGCACTAGGTTGGTGGCTAGGACTAGAGGACTGGAGCGGTTGGACCCTCCAGCAACAGCTCACTCCGGCCGTCTGGCTCTTCGTGGTCACACTCACTGTGCTTGCTTTCTCACACCTCTTGAATCAGTACCAGAACAGAGAGCTCCACAAAGGAGGAGGGCAGACAGGTTGATTCGAAGGATTCTGCAGCTCATCATCACGGAGGAAATCCTTACTGAGAAGCAGATTGCCAAGGAGCTTGGTATACAAGAAGCAACAGTCCAAGATATCCTCCGACTCTTGCTTCAGAGAGGGCTATTGAGACCGGGTGAGTGCAATGCGCCTCAGGGTGTAGTTTGCTCTTCATGCCCCATGGCATCAAGCTGCAAGGCGGCTGGGAACCTAGGCGAAACATACTACGTAACAGAGAAAGGAAAGATGTACGCACGTACAGGAGAACAGGAACATGACGCTAAGTGATGCTATGGAGATGTATGTGAAGACCATTCACAGACTGGAGTTGAAGCATGGCTCAGCCAGCGTCTCAGCTATAGCTGAAGCGATGGACGTGAAGGCACCCAGCGTAACCGTGGCCCTTAGGAAACTGGCCGAGCTCGATATGGTCGACTACGAACGATACAAAACGGTCAATCTAACAGAAACGGGACGAAGGATTGCTTTGGAGCTGGAAAAGACCTACCGGGTTCTCAAGGAGTTCTTCATGCTTCTCGGCATCGATGAAGAAATAGCTGAACAAGACGCCTGCAAGATTGAGCATATGATCAATCCTCAGACATTCGAGAGAATCCTGGTCTTCGTCGAATCGTCCAAGAAGTGAAGGGAGAATCTGTAGCCACTCAATTCTGGCAAGCAGCTACAGAGTTGGAGTTCATCCCTCCAAGTGAGTGCATCTCTGAGATCTCACGACAGGCAGTTCGAGAGGGATACAACAGACTCTTTCTCTAGGTTTTCGACTACCCGAATCATCTCTTGCGCCTTTTTGTCTCCCACATATTGCGACGCAGCAAGTAGCAAGTTCTCGCGAACTCGCTCGGGTTCAAGACTCGGAAACTCCTCGCCTTCAATTGTGTGCTTTGAGCCATCTCTAGTCACTATCGCAACAGAGTTGTAGAAGCTCTCATACGACTCGTCTGTCTTGACTTCAACTACTGCAGCCAAACCGCTCACATCTTGGTTCTTGTACTTCGAAACAGTATGGGGAAGCACGGTACCAAACCGCAGAGCAATTCCTATCGCACAGGGGAGTGACTTGTAAGCCTGCGTCTTGTTAACGTATGGACCTGAATCAAGAATCGAGGCTGCAAGGGGTCCCTGAGTCACACGGGGCCCAGCCACAATCTCGACCGACTCTATCTCGTCCCAACTGATGCTTTCTCTCTCTCGCAGTACAACTGCATTATGGATGACGGGTAAGATCGACGTGATCACTGAATACGGCTTGAGGGTGACCTTGGGTGTCAGGAACTCCTTCTTCATCTTGGCTGGCAACTCCTCTGCATCATCGGGAACATGACCGCAGAAGGCCTTAAGGAAGCCCTTAGGACCAGCAAAAGAGGATCGAGCCCCGTTGGCACCACGCTCGGCAAGCAGAGCACTCACGAGACCGTTCTGAGCAGCAAGTCCGCTGGCATACAGCCATTCTGGAGTTCCCTCCAACCAGCACTGCATCAGACCGCCGGCCATATTTACGGAATGAGACAGGGCGTCAACAATCTTTGAAGAATCTAGACCCAGCATCTTCGCTGACGTTGCGGTGA
>SDNO01000057.1 GCA_004524435.1 Candidatus Thorarchaeota archaeon
CAGTTGGTTCCGAAAGGAGAAGCCGCTGAAAGGCAGGAATCCAAGAAGAGCGGAGGGACACCCTGGGCAGGTAGTCACACTTGATGATGCGATGAAGGTGCTCGAGCTGGCCGAGCCAATACTGCGAGTGAACTGCGCGTGCCGCCGGATGACAAGAGGGATTGAGGACCCCTGTTGTCTGGTCTTCGGAGCCCTCGCAGAGATGGTCCCCAAATTGCCACGATACATACCTGATAGTGGCGCAGAGCCCATGCATATCGATGAGGCAAAGGAGTTCGTAGCCAAGATGGATGAAGGCGGCAGGGTGCACACCGTCTGGATGGGGCCCTCACCATATGTAGCAGCGTTGTGTTCATGCGAGCTGCCCGAATGCGCGGCGACTCGCATCCGTACCGCGTATGACCTGCAGGCACTCTGGAAGGGAGAGTACGTGGCGAAGGTGGACCTCACAAAGTGCACCGGCTGTGGGCAGTGCGTTTCCCGATGCCAGTTCGGAGCAATGAGTTTCAATGACTCGATGAACATGCCCTTCATTGACCAGTGGAAATGCTTCGGTTGCGGACTGTGTGCAACGGCCTGCCCCGAGGGAGCCATCGAGATGCTCGACAGAAACGAACTCCCAGCCCTGCAGGATGTGTGGTAGGATGAAGACAGAGATACTAGTGGACCATGAGACCTGTGGCGACCCAAGGGAGTGCAAGAAGTGTCTGCAGATCTGTCCCGGCGCCCTCTTCATGATGTACTCACCCGATGACCAGAGCAATGACCCACAGGACTGGCGCGTGGACGTGGCTTTCACCGACCTGTGTACAAGGTGTGGTGACTGCGTTGAAGTCTGTCCAAAGGGAGCTATCAAGATACTCTAGGCAACAGTCTGTCTTCTTCTGGTGGTGCCGTCAGCCACTACTGGCTCGTTTCGGGTCATTCACTGTCATGAGTACGATGAATCCAACCAGTAAGAGTACGGAAGTCACGGCAAACGGCACGATTCCGATTAGGCCTGAATGGCTCTCGCCAGGTACCGGTGTGGCAGTCAAGTCAGCGACAAAGCCGAGGAGGACAGGTCCAAGCACGAAGCCGAAGTCGCTGATGGTACGATAGAGGCCCATAGAGACCTCCAGCTTGTCTTGAGGCGAAACATCCGTCACGAATGCAGCGCTGGGTCCTGACAGACCTACAATCAGCCCATAGACAGCCAAGACTGCAGCGAGGGATACGAAGTCTGTGACTGATGGGATAAATAGGATTATCACGGCGGTCAGTAATAGGCAAACGGCGAGGGGAATCTTTCTCCCTATTCTGTCTGAAACGTGTCCTATGGGTGTGATTGTGATAGCGGTCGTTATCCCCGCAATTGTTAGAATCAGACCGATAGTCCCCGAGTCAAGGCCCAAGTTGTTCGATGCAAAGAGGGGTACAAGCGTAGAGCGGACACCTGTACGGAGGAGGAACATGATAAGCACAGCAAAAGTAACCGGTAGAAACGATGGACTTGACAACACGGCTCGAATATCTGTGAGGGTTTCACGGGGGGAAAAGTCAGGAGAGCTTGGCTCTGCATGGACGCTCCTCGGCAATACAGCTGTGGGAATGATGGCTAGTCCTGTGATGACGGCATAGGCAAGAAACGGCGCTCGAATGTCATACATATCCGCCAAGAAACCTCCAAAGGTAGGACCAAAGATAGACCCGAGAAGCAGCATCCCCATGTACATGCTCATCCATTGCCCTCTCTTCTCTTCCCCGCAAATCTGAGCCAAGAAGACCGTGGCGCTCGTTACGTACATCGCGGAGCCCGCCCCCTCAATCATGCGTGCAAGTATCAGTGTGACATAGTCCGGCGCGACACCAGCCAAGACAGATGAAGTTGAGAGCAGAATGAGACCAAACGTCATGATTATTCTCTTATCGAATCTCTTCGAGAGCAGACCGGCGGGCATATCGAGAAGCATTCGTGCAATAGCAAAGGACGAGATCACGACCCCAACAAGAGTGTAGTTGACCTGAAAACTGGCTGCATAATCCGGCAGTATAGGAGCCACCATGCTGAGGCCGAGCAGAACTAGGAAGGTCACCAAGGAGAGATTCATTACACTCCATACGCTGACATCCTCGTCTGGACATGGGGCACTTTGCTCAACGAGCTCTATGTGATCAGTTGGCAAACCTAGTGTCAGTCCTCAGTAGTAGAGGCGATGAAAGCTGGCTAAAACACTTTCAGTTTGGGAAGCCGTTTTAGTAGACATGGCAGTTTTTCAGCGATACGTCCAATCAGGAAACAGTTCTCCGTCTGTAGATGACAAAGGCAAGAATCAGGATCACCGTGGCCATGGCGCCATCTAGAACCACGAAGACTTCAGAGCTAGGGGAAGTTTTCAGTACAAAGACGCTAGCCATTCAAAGCCTGATTCAAGTCGTCCCCAAATATGAGCCAGTCATCAGAATGGGAGTGTACCAACGTTGAGGAACACGAGAATGATGACTATCAACACGACGAGTCCAACCACATACCTAGCGCGGCCCAAGGCGTTCACTCGTTCCTGCATCCGTCGCATCCCCCGCCAGCGTGGAGAGGAATCATAGAGCCCCTTCTGGTATTCCTCCAGTTTTCCTTCCTTGCGATACCTGTTGATGGCACTTGCCTCAGGACGCACCGAGATACCAAACAACAATGCAATGAAAAGTGAGTAGATCAGATAGACGTAGTCCAGCGTGCGGACCCAGAGCCACGGAATGAGAAGGATTAACCAGCTGACATAGCCTACAAGCATGTTGCCGACCACAAACAGCCCAAACATCGTGCCCATAACTGGGAGCGTGAAAGCACCCAGCCAGTCCACGATAACCAGACTGCCAAAAATGACAGAGAAACCTCGGCCACCCTTGAATCCAAAATAGATGGGCCAGTTATGACCCATCAGCCCTGCCACGGAAATCACCAGATGGTAGTAGTCCGCTGGAAAAAGAAAGAATCTGAAAATCGCCATTGGAATTCCAATCTTCAGCATGTCCATGATGCCAATTGCAATGCCACCCTTTGCCCCCAGAATCATTGAGGCTGCATTGGCTCCGAAGATTTCAACTGGGGTGGTCTCATCAGTGCCCTCCACAGATATGCTGAGTTCAGTGATATCTCTATCAGCACCTGCCAGCTTGAGACCAATCCTTGCAAAAGAGATCGATCCGAGGAAGTATCCAATCGCCGCACTAACCAGGAATAGCCAAATCTCCAAGACTCTCAGTCCTCCACTACCATTACCTTGCCACTATAGCCGTCCACAGCAACAGATGTCCCATCCTTCAAATCCATCGCCCCCTTCACTGAAACCACAGCAGGAATACCGTATTCTCGCGCCACAATCGAGCAATGCGACAGAATGCCGCCCGACTCTGAAACGACAGCGGCAGCCTTGGAAAAGAGGGGGGTCCAGCTAACATCCGAATAGGGGATGACAAGGACATCGCCTTCCTGAATCTTCCCGAAGTCGCCAGCTCCCCGCACCACGCGTGCAGGGCCTACGAAGTGACCCTTCGAAGTTGCCACACCCTTCATATCTCGCAAAACATTCCGTTGTAGTAGAGCAGTTTCAGGAAGCTCATTGTAGATGACATCCGGAAGGCGGACATCCCTGAAACGCTCGACCTCCACTTGTCGTTCACGGATTCTTGACTGCAATGCTTCCGCAAGAGAGCTATCCTGCACCAGGGATCTGACCTCATCATATGTCAAATAGAAGATGTCATCGACCGAGTCCAGCAGCCTCTTGTTGAGAAACAGCTCCTCAATCCTCTTGAAGACCCTTCGGAACAGTCCATAGCCATACACATAGAGGAAGTTCACAGACTCTCGATACTCGCGGTATTTCGAGGCACGCCTGTACATCATTCGCAGGAACACGTTTTCATCGAGCAATGTTTCGAGCCTCTCCTGTTCCGATGACTTTGCGTCCTCGCCCTCGGCGGGCTCGTATTCAGTGACCATGCCGAGAATGAGATACGGGTCCTCCCTCCAAGTAGAAGTCGAAAAGTCGTTGCCGCTGTCACTCAGGTGACCAAAGCGCCTCACGAAGCCCGTAAGTTGCTCCCGGAAATCACCTAGATCCCTCCTGCTCAGGACTTCGTCCAACTTGGCCTGTTTCACCATTTCTCGCGCTTCTCGGTCCAATTCTCGATACGCCTCATTCAGGGCTTCAAGATTCTGTCTAGGATCTATTGGGAACAAGCGCCGTTTTGCTTCTGGAAATGTGAGAGCATCATAGTCGATGTCATGCTTAGCTAGCATACCGCTGAGAATCCTATTGTAGAGGCTATTCAAGAGCTGACTAACAATCACCACATAAGAAGCACTCGAGTTCAACTCAAACAGCTGGTCAACAACGTCAAGTAGTTCCTCTTCTTTCATCGAGTTGAGGTCCATCGAATAGATACTTCGATATGCTCGTTTCTTCTCTCTCAGAAATAGTTCAATCTCTTTCGAATAGAACAGCTTCTTCATTGCGGTCATTAGCAAGCGTGGAAGGTACTTGATCGTTCTCGGGCCGGGTCTGAACCCGGGTCCTGTACCCTCAGGCACCTCTATACCAGCCAATATCTCAAGTGCCTGACGAGGCATACCCAGTAGCTCAAAGAGATCCCCAATGACTCCCATGTTAAAATAGGCGCGATAGTAAAAAGAGCGAGAGAGATTTTTGATGTCAATGCCTTCAGCGTCGCCCCCAAGCAACTCCATGAAGAGCCTCTTCCAAGAGCTGTTGACAACCGGGATATTAACCGACCATACTAGTGGCTTGATGATGCCAGGCAGAAACTCCCTCGAGATTTTGTTGGAGTAGATGTTCGTGTTGCGCAGAGTAGTTATCTCCCGCATCTGGAGCCACACTACATCCTGACCATCGTAGACCCACTCCATGTCCACAGGGAAGCCCTCCTTTGTTGCGATTGTGATGGCCTCATCCATTACGCTCTCAATGATGGACACTCGTCCCTCTTGGCCCTCAGGCTGCTCAACCAGCTTGCCCCATTTGAAGACCCATCTGTCTGGAGTCACTCCTTCCTGAACAAGGAGGTCGCCGTAACCGTCAACGGTTTCCACAATCACTTCATCGAGCCCCGTGATGGGGTTCCTTGTGAAGACAACTCCCGAGAAGACGGGCTCGACCATCTCCTGGATCATGACGGCCATCTTCAGCTCTTTTCCACTGTGCCCGAGACCTCTTTGGTAGCTATTGACATTCTCACTCTGGGCGGAACCCCAGATGGCCTTAATTGCATTCACGAGAGAATCGGGGCCGTTGACGTTGAGCTGTGTTTCAAACTGGCCAGCAAAGGAGAACAGAGCAGTATCCTCAACATTCGCAGAAGACCTGACACTGTATGACTTGCTGGTATCAATGTTTGCAGCGAGAATACCTCTGATGTCTACGCGGCCCTTGTCTTGATTCTGCGAGTATGCGTCATATGCCTCGAAGGGCAACACGTATGTCGTCGGGATCCGGATATCCATCTTCAGCAGACCTGCAAGATTCCTCGCCTTGGAGCCGCAGTTCGTGTGTTTCGTTACCCGGCTGAGAGGGATTATGGGCACTTCACTATTCATGCAAATTACCTCATTCATGACGCAGCGCTTCAACAGGTTCTGCCCGTGCCGCTCTCCAGGCTGGATACAGGCCAAATGTCGCACTGATGGCCACTCCAAACACAAGTGAGCTTACAAACACGGAGCCCTCGAAAACAGGCCTGATTGTGATATCTCCAAGAATTGTGTTGTACGTGCCTGTAGTGAAACTGCTGAGTAGACCCAGTTGATCAATGGAGATGGCCAGAGCAGCACCCGTCACAATGCCGAGGATAGAGCCTATCACTCCGATTAGCAGGGCCTCATTCAAGAACACCGCGAGCACGGTTCTTGCCTCCATTCCCAGCGCCTTGAGGATTCCTATCTCTCGGGTGCGCTCCATTATAGAAGTCAACATGATATTCATAATTCCGACCCCTGCGACAATCAGGGAGATAGCGGTTATCGCGGCCACGAATAGCTCAATGGTACTGAGAATGGAGGAAATTGAGTCAAGAATGGCCTTCGGAGTTACGACCTGAATCTGCCCGCCGAAAGCAGCCTCAATCGCCTCTGAGGTATCCTCAATCACACTCTCATCACTGCTCGAGAGCTGCACCATAATAGTACCCACTTCGTCAGTGTCAAAGAACTCTTGAGCAGTTGTGAGGGGGATGTAGACCCCAACGTCAATTGGTCCGCCAAGGTTTGTCCCACCTATCTCGTCCAGCAGGGCATCAATTCTCCCTATGTATGTCCTGTTCTCTATCATACCCTCGCTTCTAGTTGTATATGTTATATTCACGTCATCTCCGATAGAGGCGAGCGCACTACCGTTCTTCCAAGGGTCGTTGACACGGGCTCCAATGATGACAGACACATTGTCAGGACTGGACGGTACAGACCCACTTGTGGCAACAAATGTATTGGGGAAAAGCGCAGAATAGAGCTCGAAATCGATACCGAAAACCCCGAGGATATACTCTCGCCCTCCAATCTCAAGAGCGCAAGTCCGTTGAAGCACGGCTGCAGATAGGGTCACATTGTCGATGTTATTGATGACCTCAGTGTCATTCACATATAATTGGAAGTCAGACTCAGTATCAACGAAGCTGAGGGTCTCCGTAGTGACAATCAGTGTGTCCGAACTGAATCCCTGCTCAAACTGCGTATTGACCAACTCACGGAAGCCATAGCTGAGCGACACAAGAGACACTATCGCAGCAATCCCTATGGTGACCCCAAGAATTGCTAGGCCCTTTCGGACTTTTCTTCTGCCTATGGCGCTCACGCCATATCTCAGGATGTCGTAGATGAACATACTACTTCGAAACCTCCTTGACAATCTTACCATCTAGGAGATGAAGGGTGCGTCTCGCGTATTTGGCAAGACTTCTGTCGTGCGTCACCATGACAATTGTGACTTCGCGTTCCTTGTTCAGGGTTTCAACAAGATCCATTAGTTCCTTCGCAGTCTTGGAGTCGATGTTCCCTGTTGGTTCGTCCATGAGCAGATACTGCGGATTTGGAGCCAACGCCCGAGCAAGGGCAACACGCTGCCGTTCGCCGCCGCTGAGCTCGTTCGGCCGATGGTGCATTCTATCATTTAGGCCGACGAGTTCGAGAAGTTCTTCTGCCTTCTTCTTCCTCTCTAGTCGAGGCGTATTGGAAATTGAAAGAGGTAACTCGACATTCTCTCTGGCGTCAAGGCGTCCGATTAGGTTGAAGAACTGAAAAACTATTCCAATCTTCCTTCTGAGAAGTGATCTCTGCGAGTCCGAGAGGGTTGACACATCCGTGCCCGCAATTCTCACTGTACCGGAAGTTGGGGTGTCGAGGGCCGCAAGCATGTTCAGAAGGGTAGACTTGCCGCTTCCGGAGGGTCCTAGAACAGTCAGGAACTCACCCTTCGACACCGCCAGGTCTACGCCACATAAAGCATCCACAGGCACGTTTCCCAGAAGGTATCTCTTCTGAAGTGACTCAGTCTCTAGTACGGTCTCTATTGCCATCTGCGTACCTCCGATATTTGGTTAGTATGTCGTATCTCGGAAATGGATTGAAGTTCATATGCAAGAGCAGTAATTAACAATTCGATTGGAAAAAGTGGCTGAAAAAAAACCAATATGCCTACGGCGGCATCGAAAGGTTGTGTTGACTTAGGCAGCACAAAGAAAGGTGGCGTCAGGGATGAATGACTAGTGTTGCTTCACGAAAGTCCCCGCCCTTACCTCCTGATAGGCCTGGCGGAGTTCCTCCTGGGTATTCATAACAACCGAGCCGCGCCATGCGACAGGCTCTTTCAGCGGTTTGCCTGCTACGAAGATGAATCTCACAGGTTCGCCTTTGGTTCTGACTACAATCTGTTCACCCGATTCAAAGACAACCAGTACACGGGCTGAGGCAGTTTCTCCACTATCGTCGAACTCGGCTTCACCTTCGAGCACATATGCAAAGGCTGTATGCTCCTCAGGGACATCGTGACGGAACTCTGTGTCCGGATTCATCGATATGTCCAGGTACTCTGGATCTATGGCAACATCTCTCACCGGCCCCCGCTCACCGGAAACTGTGCCGGCTATCACCCTGACTTCTGCACCACCTGATGTCTTAACCACAGGAATCGATTTCTTCTCATAGCCGCGGTAGGTTGGTTCCGTCATCTTCTTCTTGGCCGGCAGGTTGGCCCAGAGCTGTAGCCCTCTCAGTTCGCCGCCTTTCATGCGAGGCATCTCTTCATGGATGATACCACTCCCGGCAGTCATCCACTGTACATCGCCGGGTCCGATGATGCCGCTGCGCCCCGTGCTGTCCCTGTGCTCCATCTCGCCCTTCAGCATGTACGTAACTGTCTCAAATCCTCTATGGGGATGTGACGGGAACCCAGCCTCATATCCCTCTTTGCGAGTCGACCCGAAATCGTCGAGCATCAAGAAGGGGTCAAGCCTGTTCGTGTCCTCATGACCAATGGCACGGTGCACGAGGACTCCTGCACCCTCTTGCATCGGGCGACTGTTTCTTGTCCAATCTACCTGTCGTCCACGAGTCATCTCCTTCACTTGATGTACTATAGTTAATTACTGGACATAAGTCATTCGATTGTGGAACGAATAACCAATGACAGACGGGCGACAAAGAATATTCGGAGCACTCGCAAGATTGAAGTGCCATGCGGCGTCCGAATCCGTGGGTTAAGCAATGGTCAAATGCTTTGTCACTGGCGGTACTGGATTCGTGGGCAGTCACATCGTTCGGCTACTTGTCACAAAGGGGCATGACGTGACAGTGTTGATCCGTGAGGACTCGTCACTTGATCTCCTCGAAGGGTTCGGCATTGAGGCCACTGTGGGTGACGTGACAGACATTGACAGCCTCCGCAGAGCCATACCAGAGGATGTGGGGTGGTTCTTCCATAACGCGGCCATCATGGCAGACTGGGGGGGCAAATCACACTTTTTCCCTGTTAATGTCGAGGGAACCAGAAACGTACTAGATGTGATCGTGGAAAAGGGAATCACGCACCTACTGTTTACCTCATCAACCGCACTCTACGGCTTTCCGAATACAGACGAACCCTTGGATGAGGATCAGGAGTACAGCCCTGACAATTGGTACCAGAAGTCCAAGCTAGAGTCAGAAAAGCTTGTGTGGGATTACCGCGACAAGTATCGCCTCAAGGCGGCTGCTGTGCGACCGCCAGTAGTTCTCGGTCACGGTGACATGTTTACCGGCCCCATTTTCATTGAGCGAATTAGGGACGGGGATATGTACTGGTTCAGCGGCGGCGAAAATACTCAGAGCTTCGTACACGCTGAAGATGTCGCAAGAGCACTTGTTCTAGCAGCAGAGAACATGGATGAGGCAGACGGCGAGGCATTCAACGTGACTTCATTTACCGTTGAGTTCAAGAAGCTCGTTGAACAGATTAGGAAGGAACTAGAAGTGGAGGACTCGGTCAAGTCCATACCCTACAGTGTGGCGGTTGGGCTCGGGAAGATTGCCGGAGGGCTCTACAGGGCATTCAACCGATCTGAGGCTCCACTCATTACAGCATTCAGGGTGAAGATGTTAGGATCCAGATACATCATCGATGATTCCAAGATTCGCGAAGAACTTGGCTACAAACCGGCATGGGATCTCGAATCCACCGTAGACGACATCGTCGAATGGGGTGGATTCTTGAAGCCTAGGTAATCGGGACACTCAAAGCCCAAATAAGATAGCCTTCGTTGATTGCAGGAAAATCAGACCGGATATGACCGATATGTGTCCTGCTCTATTGGTTCAATGTCGAGATCCCAGATTGTTCCACCGGCCTCAACGAAGACACCAAACCGCTCGACTAGTTTGTCCAGTGCCTGGCCGACAGAGTCAGGTATAGACTGAGAAGACTCTCGCCAAGGATAGCTCACGGATGGATGGGCTTTGATGACTTCTTTTTTGAGAACCGGGCAAAGACTTCTGAGGACCTCTTCCAAATCTGCATACGTCTGTTGCGCGGTTTCATAGTTGCGTCCTGGTATGTTCAGCCTAAGTAAGCGGGAAGCCATGAATATCAGGGGAATGAAGATGATCACTCCAAACAACACGATGAGCGGCCAGTTCTGGACCAGAAGGTCCAAGAGATACGGTCTCTCTTCTCCTCTAACCCCCAGTCCCGCCAGTGTGACTCCGATTAGAATACCCATGTATGCGATAGATGACGCTGCCAACACCTTGAGTTTTCCCATGTGTCGCTTGAGTTGGAACAGAGCCTTGAGATATGGAGTGTAGACTCCTGCTACATACCTCTCCCCTTCTATCGTTGGTACATGCAAGAGGACTACTTGGTCCCCCTTGCGGACTTGGACGACGCCAGTATCTGCCGAATCGAAGCTGATGGGACATTCATAGCCCATGTCAACCATACTCATATGCAGGCTGTCTAGCGAAAAATCGAAATCAGACAGAACGAAGTAACTTGGTCTTACAGACCTACTGGGTTCGGTGACCCACAGATTACACAATCTCCTTTCAGCTCCTATTGTTCCAAATGTCTGAATCTAGCCATAACAATCTTGCCCTCGCCTCCTTTCTTCGTCCCTCCCCTAGAATCAGTTCACAACCCCTTCAGCTTGCCTAACACTGGGCAGAAACGATGCTTGAATCTGGAGCCTTCTGATAGTCGAACCAACTTAGACAGGTCCAGATTGGCTAGTATGTCACAGGTTATTCTGCTTTCATGCAACGCAGCAGGTCCTGTTGCGAACCTACTCTGATTCCCTAGCTCTCTGTCGCGGATTGGCCACACTCATTCGATCAACAATCTCTACTAGGTCAGACACATCCACTTCGCCGTCAGATGAACTAGTGAGATTATTTACACAGAACGGACAACAAGTGATGACATGGTCAGCCCCGATGGTTTCTGCCTGTCTGATGCGTTCTCTTGCCGTTGATTCGGCCATATCGCGAAACGCACTGCGAACGCCTCCGCCAGCTCCGCAGCACCATGCATTCGCTCGGTTCAGACTCATTTCGGAAACATCAAGCCTCAGGAGACGCATCACATCTCTAGGTTCCTCATAGACACCCCCATGTCTTCCGAGATGGCAGGGATCGTGGTAGGTGAAATGCCCGGGGAACTCGCTCTCTATAGAAAGAGAACCATCTTTGATGAGCTCCTTGATCATCTGTGAGAGATGGACTATCTCGATGTCAAAGGAACCCAAGAGGCCAGGATACTCCTGCGTCAGAGTTCTGTAGCAGCCCGCACAAGCGGTCACTATTCGCCTACAACCAGCAGCCTCGAACTGAGCAAGATTGTGTTTGGCCAATTCCAAGACAGAGTCTGTCTGTCCCGTCCGCAAGAGCGGTGAGCCACAACAATGCTCATCGACCACTGTGAAGTCAACATTGGCCTTCTTCATAATGGATATGGCAGCATCACGGATAGAGGTCTCACGGTAGTTGGAGGTGCAACCGATGAAGAAGGCGGTGTCTGCTCTGGTTGGTAAACCGCATTCGGCTACTATTCCTCTAGCATGATGCGTGTTACCATAGGGATTATGATGTTCAGCCACGTTATCTGCGAACGCTTTGTGCCGGGGAAGCGGACCGACCTTCTGCACATACTGCTCACGGACTTCCTCGATGATTTTGACAATGCTCCGCGCATGGGGCGCCTGGCACTGCTCTTCACAGCTGCCACATGTGGTGCAGGTGAAGAGGGCCTCTGCGATGTCATCACTCCAGTCAAGCTCATTCATCTTCAAGCCACGTCCTAGGGCCAGTCGTCCCGAAGCCCAGTAACTCTCAAATCGGTAGAACTCTCCCGATGGACATGACGGAGAGTATTGGCGGAATACATACTTGCAGGTGGAACATCGGATGCAGCGATGAAGCCACTCTTCGAGAACAGACTCTGTCGTCATATCCCCCACCTGCCTGGATTCATTATCCCGTTGGGGTCCAGCATCTCTCGTATCCTCTTTACCAGATTCACAAACTCAGGGTCTGCCCGTGCAATCAGCTTCTTCGCCGCCCAGACTGGCGTCTTGTACGGTATTGCGTTCTGGTCTAGAGCATGGTCAAGCAGCTCTTCATTGCAGAGGCGGACTCGTTCGACTGTGGTTTCGTCTTTGGGAAACCGGATGATGAACTTGAACTCACCGTAGTGCATTCCGTTCATCGGCTTCAGGAAGGCCATCAATTCAAATCCGTGTTTCTCAACGATTCGGCGCCCTCCTGCAAGAGCCGCCCCCCAGTTGCGAGGGTGGATGTAGGTTCCAACCCAAGTCAGGCCGTCATACTCAGTCAGAATCTTGAAAGCATCCGAGGGAAAATCCACCCAGCTCGCGGCTTGATCTCCCATTAGCGCGGTGATGGCATCCCAATCGATCAGGAGTGGACGGGAGAGGCCATGCTCGGGAGACTCAACTATGCGGCGGAGTGTCTTCAGCTTCTGTTGAGTTTCGATTTTTGTACTCCCTGATAATGATAGTAGTGTACCGTAATCAGGTTCGCCTTCCATCGCGTGGACTGGAGGGGGAACCCCGAGCAGCATTTTGACCAGCGACAGAGACATGCAGTCTGCGTCATCGAGTACCTGAGTTCTGACGAGTCCTTGAAGTAACTGAGTTGTTGCTTCCTCATCGAATGTGAACAGAGCGGCATGTTCAATGAAAGGAGGTTTGGGCCACAACTGAAGGGCCATCTTGGTCACGATACCCGTCATACCTTGCCATCCGCTGAACAGGCCAAAGAGGTCGGGGAGGGGATAACGACCAAACCAGTTCTCATCCCCCAGAATAGAACTGCCCGTTCTGACGACTTCTCCAGTGGGGAGGACGACCTCGACACCATTCACGAAGTCAGCCATCGCTCCATGCCGCGTCGACAGATCACATAGCCCCTGCAACAATGCATTAGCAACGACCGATGTAAATGGAGGAGCAAGCGGATACGTATACCTGAGACTTGGATGATGCTCGTCCAGAAACTTCCTGAGGTGGCCAAATGTGACACCGGGTTCGACAAGAGCGTACATCGCATCATCATCGACCCGGAGAATTCGATCCATCCGCTTGAGGTCAACCATGATAGCGTCTGGTTCTTGAGGGATTGTCAGCCCTCCAACATTCTGGCCAGTGATGAAAGGTACCAGGGGCGTCTTTGTTTCATTGGCAAGTCCGACTATCTGCTGTATCTCTTTCACGTTCTCAGGCATGACAACGACCGCAGGTCTTTGCGGTGGATTCTCAGTCATGTCAAAGGAATAGAGATACCGCTCAGGGACCCGGTCTGATACGTACTTTGGCCCGACAATATCGTTCAAACAATCGACCAGTCCCATGTTCTCACACACCTAATGCCGCAGCCATAAGTCGATAGAAGCGCACGGTAGATATTGGATGACGAATCATTCCTCCTATCTTGAGTCGTCCTCTCAGGATTGCTCCAAAGGGTGTCACTCTACCAAGAGCGATATCAGAGACTGTCTTGAATGAGGTCTTCACTCTCAGAGTGGCACTCTCAGGGGATCCTTTGGTGACAGCCACTCCATCATCAATATCGATACTGATGGGGTAGTAGTCGGTCGATATCTCTGCGGTCATCCTCCATGATTTGACCTCTTCAGCGAGTTCCTCGTTTTCAAGTGCCCGCTGCAATAGAGAGTGAAACACGGCACCAACGAAGTCCCCGGGCATCTCGTTCAATTCGCCATTCCTCTTGTCAGTTCGAGGGAGTATTGGCAGGGCCCCTCTTGAAGTTGCTTGTTGACATGATAGCTCATGGATACAGAGAAGACCTACTCGGAAGACAGGGCGTCCACCCTGGTTTCTTTATCTCGTCATATAATTCATATTCATAACTCCCTAACTACCGAAAGGAGATTTATGA
>SDNO01000260.1 GCA_004524435.1 Candidatus Thorarchaeota archaeon
GTATTCAGACCAATGTCAGTGATGAGGAGGGTATAGTTGTAGAGCCCTAGTTCATGTCCATCCACTGATATCACAAAGCTTTCCGAACTCGAATTCCAATCACCAATACGCACCGGCGCGCCGTCGAGATAGATGACGTAGCTATCAGGATGAAGATCATCAGCAAACCACATTATGGAGTAGCCAGTGGAGAACTCATCGTATTCAATATCGGAGGGTGAGTCCACCGTCGGTGAAGTTCCATCCGAAACTATCACAAGAACGGTATCAAAGGCCGTGTTCGGACCCACATCTGTGACCACAACAGTATAATTGTACACACCAAGAGCGTGCCCGTCAACCACTATCTCGATGAGCTCAGAACTGGAGTTCCAAGAACCAGACGTGACTGGAGAGTCATCCAGATAGACAACATAGCTCTGAGGATGCAGATCCTGGGGACTCCAGATGATCGAATGGCCTGTGCTCAACTCATCATAGTCAATGTCTGCTGGCGAGTCGATTGTTGGAGGTGTTGTATCGACTAGTGTTAGGGTCCCACAGTAGTCTCCGACCTGCGCACCGTTTTGGTCGGTCACGACAACGTAGACCTCATAGGAACCAGGATAGAAACCGCTCGTATTGAGCTGTATAGTGTCAGAGCCTCCGGACACCGGGACCGTGTAATTGAACCAATTATTGGTTGAGTCCATCAGGCAGACCTCTAGGATCAGCCCGGACCATCCATCCTCGATGTCATCCAGAGTCACGTCCACCCCTAAGTAGGCTCCCACAGATACCTCCGAGGCCACAAGATTGCCGGCTACTGTGGGCTCATTGTTCAGAATCGCTATAGTGTCTAGTAGCTCTGTGGCTACGCCTCCGTCTTGGTCCGCAACCCGGACATAGGCATTCCAAAGACCCGGTTGGTCAGTGCTATTGATCAGCACACTTCTGGCAAACAGAGTTCCGTTCCATAGCATGGTGGTATTGAGCCAGCTGGAGTCAGGCCGCTGTAGACAGAGGAGGACCTCAAGGTCATACCCATCATGGTAGTCAGATGCGTTAGCCGCAAACGCAATACCCTCTGTCCTGAGCACCGACGTAGAGTTGAGATACGTCATGTGGATAGTTGGCAACTCATTCAGTATGTTCACAAAGATGGTATGAGGCTCAGCAGAGAATAGAGGGTCGGAAACCAAGAAGGTGAAGTTGTATCTTAGCAGCTCGGCCACGGAGGTGGTCTGTAAAGAGATGTTCCATCGTCCGGAACTGGGGTCATATGTGAGTGAGAAGTTCCCGGCCACAGTCCCACCTTTCTCGCCATATTCCATGATGACAGACAGGTCGTGGTGGGACTGGTCATCTGACACGAGGGCAGAAAGCACAAAGGTCTCGCCCCTGATGACTTCTTTTGAGCCTTGGTCAGCCACCGCGATACCATCCACAGTGACCTCGGTTATGACAGGGCTTCCGCCCGGAGACTCTCGGACGACGGTCTCGAAGGCATTGATCTTTCCATATCCCCACAGAGCATTGGGCACAGAACCCGTGTATGAATCCTGGTCTGCACTCAAGACCACATCGTTTCTGAGAGTAGTGGCATTGAACGGCATTCCAGCAGGATGGCACTGCACCGCCAAGGCCAAGACTCCAGACACGTGTGGACATGCCATCGAGGTCCCCTGCAGGAGCTGGTGACTTCCTGGTGCTCCACCAGCGTCCCGGGAATAGGCGGACATGATAACCTCCCCCGGAGCACTGACCTCTGGCTTGAGTCGCCCGTCAATTCGTGGACCTATAGAACTAAAGATGCTCCTGTCAAAGAGCGTGCTACTTGACCCGCCAAGCTTGGTGACGTAGGATGCGACAGCAATCACATTGTCTGCAGTGGCGGGTGAGCCCACTGTATTGTATGCGGTCACGTAGTTGAGCATCCTGTTATTTCCTGCAGGGTAGATGTAGTTGTGAACGATCTCGCTGCCGTCCTTTGGATTGCTCAGATAGAGATGCCAGGTGCCAGTCTCAACTTCGGTTCTGGGAGATTGATAGGTAATCTGGATATTGATGTAAGCCGTGTCCCTGGAGGAGGTGTAACGATATGCGCTCACAGTGTTGTTCTCGACATTCACAGATGTACCGTCAAGGGGAATGGAAACAATCGGACCAGGTGTATCGGTGTAGGGAGCCTGCATTCTGAGCGAGAGTGAGTTTGATGGCGTTCGCCAGAGCGTCGTCAGGTAGACATTGGCCTGACCAGAGCTTGTCACCTCGAACTCGAAGAGGGTTTCAGTCGAGGCAAGAATGGGCAGCGAGGAGTGCATCTGGTCGTCTGCCGAATTACCTGCTGAGATAGCACAGGGAACACCCTGCTCATGAGCCCAGTCAAAGACCTGCTCGTAGTTCGTCGAACCATCAAGGGGGCGATGGATATAGCCTCCAATGGACATACTAATGACATCCGCTCCCTGGTTGATCGCCCAGATGACCGCATCCATGATGTCAGATGAGTAGAATGTCGTCCGGACCATTATTATCTCTGCGTCTGGAGCAACCCCTGTGAACTTCCGATAGCCCAACTGCCCACCTGCAACGGTGCCGGCAACATGGGTCCCATGACCATTCGTGTCAACATGGGTGTTGATTGCTGGATTCGTTAGGTTTGCACCACGGACATAGAAGTCGCCTGTTGTCTGGTCCCAGATTCTGCTAATCTTGCAGGTGTCCAGTCGAACGCAGGTCTCACCAATCTCAAAGATGCCGTTGCCATTTTGGTCATCAGCAATGTAGGCATAGTCAGTTCCATAATCGTAGGCAGCATTGTCATTTGTGTCTGATATCATCCAGTCATAGGCTGGATCGAATTGCGACGCTCCGCCGCCATCACCCGGCAAATCGTAGTAGTAGGCCTTCTCCCCCACATCATAGGTAGAGTCATCATCAAGGTCGAGATAGGTCCCCTCCACGTCGTCGTTTCTGTAGTAGTACTCACCGCCATCCGCGAAGTAGAAGTCAGGATGCTGCCAGTCGATTCCTGTGTCAATGATTGCGACAGTGACACCTGCACCCGTGATATTCTGGGACTCGAAGATAGGGTCTCTCAGGGCGTAAGCCATGTCAGCTGAGATGTTCCCAATGCTCTGGTCGAGCTGAATCGCATTGAGGTTTGAGTCTGCGTCTAGTTGCTCAACATAGCCAGCATTTGCAAGAGCTTCGATAGCCACAAGAGTCGTTACCTCAGCAAGATAGATAGTCCCTGCGTGCACTACTCTGCCATTACGCCTTCTGAACAGGACTCCCTTATCCTCCAGATATCTGAGTTCTTCACCATTGAGCTCATGTGTCGTCCTCAGGGAAACACGCTGTGTCTCTTGATTAGACAAGCCGGCGACGACTGCCGGGTCAATGACCGTGGTCACAGCGGTCTTGTTCTGGGAAGTCCCAATCTGAGCAACCAAACTGGAGTTCACTCGCCCTGTGTCAGCGGCCAC
>SDNO01000174.1 GCA_004524435.1 Candidatus Thorarchaeota archaeon
ACTGCAATCTTCTTGATCATCCGAAACTGCTTCTCAGCAAAGAGTCGTCTGAGTCGGTCTTCCAGCTCATTGATTCGTGTGGGAACCATCTGGACGGGAAGCGAGATTTCTTCGCTTATTATCCCGGTCACCCAGTCAGCCTCACGAGGAGTGAGTCCGAGCATATTGACCAAGCGATCTTCGCCCTCTCGAGATGTGGTTGTGAAGGTTTCCACAATCTCTGCAGGAAGCATATTTCTGAGAGCCCCTGCATCTGCACCATCCATATCAGCTGATTGGAGGATGCTGATTATCTGTTGTCCACCAAGGGTCACTTCGCTCTCAGATATTCTCGAGTTGATCTCGTCGTTTAGCCATGCTTCAACCTCCGCAATAGCAGTAGGGAATGCTTTCACTGCCTTCCGAAAGCGATCAAGTTCCTTGTTGACCCCGACTGCAATCGAACCAGTTTCATCTATGAAGTCCAGTAGCTCACTGACTCTTGTGAGACTGTCAAAGTCTATGCCCTCTACGAACTGTTGAACGGAGGCATTCAGGGGAAGACTTCCGAAGATTTCAGCAATCTCGCAGGCAGCGTCAATGACACGGTAATTCTTGGAATAGAATCCCACTGTCTGTTCAGGGATGACATCTCCAACCTTCCAGTCCTTCCCTAGAATCTCAACGTTCTCCATCAGGTCCAGTGAGTCATCAAAGACACCATATGGAGAGATGTACATCACCAGATCGTAGCCCTGAGCATAGTCAGTGGCACTCTCATCTTCAGATAGAATATAGACTGGACACCATTTATCGACCCTCTCGTCCACCAGTCTGTCGAACGTCTTGTCATCATTAGTAAGAACGACCCGGCCATCTAAGCGCTGGTGTTGTATTCTCTTGAAAAGCGCGCGAATCTGACCCAAGTTCTTTCGAAGGGCATGCTTCTGATCATCCGTCAGCCCTTGAGCCATCTCTGCGGCATCAGCAAAGTATGTCTGTCGTTCTCGAATCACATCAATCTTGCTCGGAGGGAGTGGGAAATACAAGACCAGTTTGTCCTTGGCATAGGTCGTATTGGTGTAACCACGAATGATATCGAGTATAGACTCAAAGATTCGACGGATATCGTGACTCCTTAAGATCGTGTATGCATTCGCGCCAAACTCATACTCAAAGGCTCCCTTCACAATGTTTACAGCCTGACGGTCACCTATACCTGGCACTGCAGCCACAAGGTCGACTCGAGAGTCCATGATGACCTTGAGGGCTACCGCTTCGTTTCCGAAGTGCTCTATGAGAGCCTGTTTCATCTTTTTGCCAACACCAGGAATGTCGGATAGATTAGATATACTCACACTGAGTTCCCCTGTAGCTAGGCTGTCTTCTGCATTCGTAATGCTTCTCCTAAAAACATTGACTCTCGGCCATAGGGAGAGAGTGGTGTGCACTCCACCGCGGGGCGCAGCGGCTTAGTATCCGAGATCAAGGTCGATGATGTTCAGCGGCTTCTCGCCACGAGTGAACCGCAGGAGATTCTTCCCTACAAATCTAATCTGGTCACGCATTATATGCTCCGAGTAAGCGGCTCTATGTGGGGACACTACGATATTGTCAAGTTCGTGAAAGGGGAAGCGCTCAGACGGGGAAACACCTGACCCACCCCACTCTCGAGGATAGTCCCACCATACATCCAGAGCAGTACCACGGATTTGCTTCTCTTCTAGAGCACGAAAGAGCGCCTCTTCAACTACGATGGCAGCTCTTGAGACGTTCACCAGTATTGCCGTTGTTTTCATCCAAGAAAGAAACTCATCATCTACTAATCGGTAGGTGTCTTTGGTCAGTGGCAGAGTGAGAAAGACGAAGTCTGCAGAGGGCACTACTTCTGGAAGACTTGTAGGATCGCCCAAGTTATCCACCAGGTGTGCATGTGGCGACTGACCAGAACGTGTGACACCTGTCATGTGTAGATCAAAACATCGAAGACGTCTCGCCAGTTCAGAACCCACATTTCCTAGTCCAATGATTAGCGCTTGTTTGTGTCGAATCTCGATATTGGGCCTAGGACCGCCCCAACCATACCTCCAGTTTCCCTTGCGCAGCTCCCGGTCATTCACAATGATGTTCTTAGTGAGAGCAAGTAGGAGCATGACCGAATACTCGGCAACCTCAGCAGCATTGATGTGAGAATTGCAGACGAAGATGTCACCTCGTTCGCGTACTGCATCGAGGTTTATCTTGTCGATACCAGCTCCAAATGCCTGTATCATCCTGAGTTGCTCCGCATGTCGTATGTACTCTCCCGGAACACGACCGGAAGCGACAGCAACTGCATCAGACCCCTTGTCAAGCATATCCTCTGCTGTGTGTTCCGATTGGATAATCTCAGCGCGTGAGGCTACTGCTTCGCGGATCTGTTCTACTATGTCATCATCATATGGCACCAGCATCTTCATCGTGAGACTCTCCCAGACTCCTGAGAGAGTAGCCAAGGATTATGATAAAGGATTACTAAGGGGGCAACAGGGCAGGCAGGCCGCCCCTGTGACTGCTAGTACGATCTGGCCACATAGACGACGGCTTCGGCCGGCTTCCCGCATACCACACAGACGCCTTCCGCCTTATCATCCACGTCGATCCGAGTACCGCGAATCTCTCCAGCGGTCTTGTCCTTTATCTCTTCGGCGCAGTGAAGACCGTCCATATCCGTGCTGCAGAGTGGGATCCTTGCAATCTTACCATCTTCCATTGCATCTTGGATGCCACCAATTGTCTCTGCATCTACAACGAGATTCTCGAACTTTGACTCGGCTTGAGAACGGAGGGTCTTATCGATTTCAACACCCAGCTCCTCGGTAAAGGGCACCACCTTCTCCAAAGATATGGTTTCTCGCTCAAGGAGGTCTCGTCGGAATACGGCCACTTTCTTCTGTTTTACTTCCCTGGGCCCGACTTCCATTCGTATTGGAACGCCTTTCATCTCCCAGTAGTTGTATTTCCACCCCGGAGTGGAGTCATCATCATCCAAATGGACACGGATGCCAGCAGCGGATAGAACTGATTCCAGATTCCTACAGTAGTCCAAGAGTGCCTCTATGTCATCTCCTCGGAAGATGGGAATAATTACAACTTGGTACGGAGCAAGCAGGTAGGGCAATCTGAGGCCTCGGTTGTCCCCGTGTATCGAGATCAGGGCCCCGTAGATGCGCGAGATTGCAGGACCGTAACACGTCTGATAGGCGTATACCGCTTCGTTGTTCACGTCGATGTACTTCACGTCGAATGCCCGAGCAAAGTTGTCGCCCAAATCATGTGTCGACGGAAGTTGTATGACCTTTCCGTCAGGCATGAGCGTGTCCGCCGCATATGTGTTGACTCCGCCAGGAAATTTGTCCCATTGAGTCCTCTTGAACACCATCACGGGGATTCCGTAATAGTCTGTCACAACCTCCTTAGTGGTTTC
>SDNO01000261.1 GCA_004524435.1 Candidatus Thorarchaeota archaeon
ACCGCTCTGTCAAAGCTGGCAAATGCCTTCACCTTCTTGGCAAGTTCTCGGACATCATCAATCGGGAACGGCCGCACCATACGGACACGAGCATTACCGACCTTGTAACCCTCTTCGCGAAGCTCCTTTACAGCATCAATTGCCTCAGACCCTATAGTACCCTGTGCGGTGAATACTACATCAGCATCGTCGCACTTGTAGCAGTCAATCGTACCTCCAAGGTCCTTTCCGAAGATCTTCTTGTATTCCTTCTCAATCTCCTTGTAAACTTCGAGAGCAGCGCGATTGCTCTTGTGCATCCCGTATCGGAACTCTTGGAAATACTCAGGAAAGACTATGTTTCCATGGGAAACAGGATTCTCGGGGTCCATGACCCACTCGGTTGCCTTGTAGGGAGGTAGGAACTTGTCAACCTCCTCTGGTTCGAGATAGTCATAGGGCGCCAGAGTATGGCTCAGAACAAATGCGTCTGCATTCACCATGACAGGCATCAGCACCCTCGAATCCTCTGCGAGCTTGAATGCTTGGATGATTGTGTGATAGAACTCGTCCACGCTCGCTGCATGGAACTGAATCCAGCCAGTATCGCGTTTCGAAAATGCATCATCATGGGTCGCGTGGATATTCCATGACGGAGATACAGACCTGTTGATGTTCGCCAAGACTATGGGCAGCCGTGCCGCAGCGGCCCAGTGGAGGGCTTCATCCATGAGCAGGAGACCATTGGAGGCTGTTGCTGTGAATGCTCTTGCCCCCGTGGAGCTCGCCCCGATGCAGGCAAACATCGCGGAGTGTTCCGACTCTACACGGATGAACTCGCCGGGCCATCGGCCGGTTTCATTCAAATACGCTATCTGTTCAGGAATCGTGGTTGCAGGTGTGATTGGATATGCAGCCACTACTTCAACACGAGCGGACATAACTGCTCGTGCGGCTGCGTAGTTCGCACTCTGGATCTTTGTCTCCACGTCTATTCCTCCAGTAGCTTACGTCGAACCATTGTTATGCACCCCTTGGGACAGACTTGGGCGCAAATCCCACAGCCCTTGCAGTACTCCAGATCGATATGGGGGGTTCCGTCTTCATCAAGTGTTATGACCGCCTCAGGGCAATGGAGCCAACAGGTCCTGCATCGACTACACTCATCATAATCAATCTCAGGATCGAAGGTCCGCCAGCTGCCAGTCTTCCCCATCGAGCCCTCTGTCGGTTTTGAATAGGGAGTCTTCGGCATGTCAGCCCTGCTATTCGGCTCAGTATCGACTTCGTTGACCAATAGTCACACTTCCGTAAGAGCCCTTACGGTTCTCGGAGCTCGTTCCCGAGATATTAAGCATTATCATCTAGCACATTACACAAGACTGTGAAGGGCGTCCCTGACCATGATGAAGTCTTAAGAGGCGGCGAGGTGTCAGACTCTTGCAACACAGCCGAGGAGTGAACATGGAGTTCGCGACAACTCTTGTCCAAATGCCCTGCAAAGAGGGGGATCCCGACTACAATTTCGCAAGGGCCCGATGGCTACTAGAGAACCACAGCACGAATACACCAATGGAGTTCATAGTTCTACCGGAGCTCTTTGCCATTGGATTCCGACACGCAGACTACCCGAAGATCGGTCCTGGGATTCCAGGGCGAACAACGCAGTTCCTCCAAGACCTTGCAGAGGAGCACAGCGCCTATACCATCGGAACAGGAATCGAGAGTGCGGATGACGAGTTGTTCTACAACACGTTGGTCGTGGCATCTCCTGAGGGAAAGATCGTGGCACAGTACCGCAAGATCCATCCCTTCCAAGAGGAGAAGGATGTCTTCAGAGGTGGAGAGAGCCTTGCATTACTCGATCTCGAAGGTATAGTTGTCGGCCTTGAGATATGCTATGATATCCGCTTTCCCGAGGCCACACGGAAGCTGGCACTTGAGGGAGCGGAGTTAATCGTGATTCCCGCAGCCTTTCCAGATCCCCGGAGCGAACACTGGAATGCACTACTGCTGGGACGAGCGATAGAGAATCAACTCTTTGTCGCAGCCACCAATCGTGTGGGTTACGGATTCGATGGTAAGACCTACTTCGGTCATAGCCAGACCATCGACCCCTGGGGAGTCAGACTCACTCGTATCAACTCTGCCGAACGGGTCATCACGGATATCTCCGACACAGCAATGGTTAGGTCGGTCAGGGATCAGATAACGTGCTACCAAGACATTGCTCCATCTGGCTACGACACGGTCAAGCGATTCAAGGCTTGACTGCATAACGCAACCATTAAGTGAGGGCGGACAGTGTCTAGCTTCTGTTGGAGAAGGCGTACATGGCGGATGAGAAGACAGACGAAATCAAGGAGAAGATTAGAGAGTGGTTCTCTCGCGAGGGCAGCAAGGTTGAGACCATATCCAACCCTCGGGCAGAATTCCTCTTCAAAGTGAAGTTCAAGCGGTTCTTCTTCAGTGTGGTCCGCCCCAATGACCAGCCCTTCGTCCAGGTTGAGTCACAGGTGATGATCTCTCCCCAGCATCTGAAGCTGCTCAATGCTGAGAAGATGAAGGAGTTCCAGATCAAGGCGATGCGCTACAGCTTTTCCCAAGACGTTGACCTCGGGTTTGTCCAGCCCAGACCCGGCCAACAGCAGGGAAAGAAGCCGCCTGGACCGGGATTTGTGGTCTCAGACAGGATCTATGATGATGCCTTCAGTGAGGATGTCCTATGGCGCACAATGAGACGAGTCCACAGCACCGTAGACATGGTCATCCACATCCTGAATGACATCACCGGCGAGAAGGCAGGCACCGTCCAGCCGGAAACTGACAGCGGCCCGTCCTACTACACCTAGACAGACGCAGATTAGTTATTAGTTTCAGTGATGAGTTAAGGATACGTATTTATCTTCGGAAGATGGTTGGGAATCAACAGCAACTAGCCGGTGGGGCTCAGTGAGCTGGTTTCGTGATACCATGCACGATTATACAGACAACGTCATGAAGAAAGTGATGCGGTGAGGTAATGATATGAGAAGGTCCGTAGTGCTCCTGTGCATCGTTGCCTTACTCTTGATACCGCCTGTAGCACAGAAAGAACAGTCATCGCGCCAGTGGCGGAATCCTCTGGATTTGCCTACTAGAAGGGGGCCGACCTTAGTCCCAGGTCAGCAGAGCGGTCAGGGGGAGTCAGACACAGCCACAGCCTTCATGATTCGCAGGGTTCCCAGCAATGCGCTGTCTCTTCTAAATACCTACCTTGACCCCGGAACTCACCTTCAGTCGCTGAATCTTACTCCATACCATGTTAGCGGGTGGACACTCTCTAGCATTAGCCTTGAAGCAACATCTATAACAGCGGCGCCTGAAAGAGAAATAGTCGGAAACACTTCCACACCCTCTGTCGGATTCTACATTCACGAACACAGCGCCGACCTATACTACTCCTCCT
>SDNO01000058.1 GCA_004524435.1 Candidatus Thorarchaeota archaeon
CCGGTGCCCGGATGATAGTATCTCTTCTTTCTCAAGCATGTCTTTCAGTCTAACTGCCATCTACTTACGCACCCCCAGGGTTTCATAAGATGGAGCCTCTCCTTTCTTGAGGTACTCCTTCGTCTTCTCATAGCCTTCAACGAACGTGGTCGGTGGCACATCTCGTCCGCCCAGACCGATCACGAAGTCTGTGACCATTGGCCTCTCGGCGAGGTGGTAGAGAGCAGTGCGGAGCTCCATAGCAAGCGGGTTGCCTGCACCACCGAACGATAGGCACTTCTCAAACACTGCGACAGCCTTGGCATTCTTGACCACTTCAGCAATCTCCTCTGATGGGAAGGGTCTGAACATCCTCAGACGGACTACTCCCACCTTCTCGCCCTGTTCACGGAGGGTATCGGCAACCACCTTTGCGGTGCCGCCCGCCGTGCTGTGGGTGAGGATGATAATGTCTGCATCCTCGGTCTTGTGGGTCTCGAACATGCCATACGAACGACCAGTCATCTTCTCAAACTCGGCCTCAACCCTCTTGAAGATATCAGGCACGTTCTTGATGGCGCGGTCCTGCTGCTCCTTGAACTCAAAATAGTAATCAGTGAGAGCCAAGGGTCCCATGGTAATCGGGTTATTGGGATCAAGAGGCTGTACGGGCTCTCTTATACCAAGAAAGTCCGCTACGGCATCATCGGGGAGCATCTCGACTCTCTCAACATTATGGCTGAGAATGAAGCCATCGATGCACACCATGATGGGCAGAAGAACGTCATGGTCCTCTGCAATTTTGAATGCCATGATGGTAGTGTCGTATGCCTCCTGACAGCTCTGCGTATAGATCTGGATGAACCCGCTGTCACGTGCCCCGTATGAATCGCTATGGTCGTTGTGAATATTGATTGGCGCACTCAGTGCACGATTGGCAATGGTTAGAACAATCGGCATTCGCATGGAAGCAGCACAGTACAGGATCTCCCACATGAGTGCGAGCCCTGCAGAGGCTGTTGCTGTGGCGACTCGAGCACCAGCAGCTGATGCTCCCACACAGGCCGACATGGCGCTGTGCTCGGACTCAACGGGGATGACTTTCGTCTTGACTTCACCGTCTGCAGCGAACTTCTGGAAGTCTTCAACAATGATTGTCTGCGGCGTGATCGGGTAGGCTGCTAGAACATCAACGTCACACTGTTTCAGTGCATGAGCGATTGCAGCGTCACCGGTCAAACCCTCGATGACGACGTCGTCTTTTGGAATCTTCTTCACTGCCGTCATATTATTCACTCTCCATCACTATGGCGTCAGTAGGACATTCAGTGTAGCAAATCTTGCAGCCCTTGCAGTAGTCGTAGTCGAACTCGTGGATATACTTGCCATCCTTCTCAATCAGTCGTATTGCATTGTCCGGACAATAGATCCAGCACAGACCACATGTCCCATTCTTGACCCACAGGCATTTCTCAGCGATGTGGATGGGCCGTTCAGCACGCCAGCCACCTGTCTTATACTCGATGGCATTGCCCGGCTCAATGATATTGCCGGCCATTGGTATTTCGTCGAATTTCTCACTCATCCTATTTTGGCCTCCTCTGCTGCTCTCTCCATGGCGGCCTTGTTGAGGTCGCCAACCTTTCCAGGGTATCGTTCCAACACAGTCTCGATGGCGGTCTTCAACTCCACAATCTCAGTTGCCTTGATGACTGCTGCGAGTGTGGGCATGTTGTAGAACGGACGACCAAGTATATCCATTGCAATCTTGCTTGCATCAACGGTGACTACCTTTCCGCCCTTGAAGCCATACTTCTCCCGGATTTCCTCCGGAGTCTTTGTAGTATTGAGAACCAGTACTCCATCTTCTTTCAGCCCTTCCACCGGATTGACTACCTCGAGTAGGGTGGGGTCAATGCAGACTACAACGTCTGGGTGATATACCTGGGCGTATATCTGAATGGGGTTCTTGCTGATTCTCAAGAACGCACGAACCGGAGCACCCGTTCTCTCAGGGCCGAACTCGGGGAACGCTTGGATGTAGTTACCCTCTGTCAGTGCTGATTTTCCTAGCATCTGATTTGAGGTCACCACTCCCTGTCCGCCGCGGCCGTGCCAACGGATCTCGGTGATACCTTTCGCAAAGTCGAGCGCCATATTTGAATCATCTCTCTTCTCACTAGAGAATCGTCATGTGACGACCCCCTTTGCCATGCTTATGTATTTTCTGTAATGCCACCAATTCTCGCTCTCGTAGAGGAACTTGGACTCACGACTTTGACGAGGCGTAAGCCTCTGCTATGATCGCAGCCCCTTGAAGACACCGATGAGGGCGATGACTGTTACAACACTGATGAACGAGGAGGCCACCACGATTCCTGCTCCTTCGCCGGTAAGAAAACTGAAGCTGATGTAGACCATGGCGTGGCTGTTGGCGATATTGCCCGCGTAGTCAGTCACTTCTATGCTCATATTGTATGAACCAACACTCAGGTCGTCAAGTGGCACTGTGATATTGCTATGCCAGGGTCCACTAGTGAAGAGGATGCCATTGCGCCATACTCGGCATGTAGCTGGGAACTCATCGCTAGCGGTCCACTTCAAGTGACTGCCCGAACTCCCTTCTGGGATAGATATCTCCTCAGGTCTATCTATGATGGGCGCTTCCGTGTCCACCAGCACAGAGGGGTACCTGTCAACGGAGCCGGCAATCCCACTGATTGGATGAGGCGTTTCGCCCTCAAAGCCCGTGTAGTTGTTCCCTCGGCTCACGCCATCGTCCCAAGTGTTGTTTGTCCCATGGTCTGCAGCGTGCCGCTCCAAGGACACACTCCTCCAGTTGGCATTCCATCCCAAGTAGTTGGAGTAGATCTCGTTGTCTTGTGAGAATGAATCCAGTTGGATTCCCCATTGAGAGTTGCCAAAAATGCTGTTGGATATGATGGTTGTTTCATTTGTGGAGTAGAGCATCATTCCCATGGTATTGCGGAACACACGGTTGTCCTGCAGCAGGTTGTTTGTCGAGACAGTCGAGGTGATTCCTTCGATGGCTCCGGAGATGTTGCAGTGCTCTATGATACAGGAGTCGCTATAGGCCAGCCAGACTCCGCTATGTCCATTGATGACCTCGATCTCGCTCACTCTGACGTTCCGAGAATTCTCAATGAGAATGGTTGCAGCCTCTGTGGAATTGGCAACAAAGACGCAGTTCTTGATCAAGAGGTGGACAGTGATATCTCGAATGTGCAAGGAAGGGGGCTCTGCCAGAATACTGACATTCTCCAGCCTATGAGGGTCCTCCTCAGTTCCAGCGCCCGGAAGGTGGATGAGATCCTCATTGGTAAGAAACACCAGAGTTTCGTTGGAGAATTCGGCGACCTTCGCTTGAGGCATGCCAAGCGTGATTTCAACTGATGATCCGCTTCCACTTGTAGAAACTGTGTCCCGGGGCAGCGCGAGAAGGAGAATGACCAGGAATATTATGACGGGAGATTTTCTTTGAATATCGATCCCCTCCATTTTGGTTGAAACCTTCGTGTTGTCCTCGTGGGTCTGGCGATTTATACCTTTGGCGACAGCGGCGCCAAGTTATCATTCTGCTATCTCTGTGTGCATCTCATTCAACTGAATAAACGCCTCGGCATACTCCGGATTCATGATTCTCAAGTAGACCAGGTCCTTTCCCCTGTCTATATCAAGGAACCTCAGTTTCCGTTCCAAAGCTCTGGGGATTGCTCCATAGAGCAGGAGCAGGACCATGAAACTCGAGCTGACAACAAGCCCCACAGCAGGACCCAAGAGGGGTCTCGAGAGCTGGATTGCGTTGATAACACCAAGAACGTAGTAGAGAACAATGTAGAACAGTCCAAAGAATCCACAGACTGCAACCAGTTTGGTCCTATCGGTTCTGAGACTGCCTGTACCATGTTTCATACAGGTCGGAACCCAGAAGGTAGCTGCGCCCCTCGCTTGGGCTAGTGCCACATCGACTTCACTTCTTGAACCCATATAGTCGCTGATGATATTATCGGGCCCTTTGTTGAAACTTGATTTCTCGATCACTGTGACCGTGACCAGGTCTTCGGGCTCCCGCATGCATACAGGACAGACCTCGGGAAACTCCAGTTTTGAGATGCTACACTTCAGGACTCTCCCTGCCAATCTGGCGCCATCGTCTTCCATATTTCGTTGCTCCGTCAACATCACAATCCTCCCTACCACAGTAGCATCATTTTTCGGGAGGGATGATTACTATCTGAATGCTGGTCTGTGGCTTTCCCTTCTCGTCGGTGGCTTCAAAGGTATCAAAAGTCATCCGGTAGACAAATCGTTTCTCTCGTTTCTTAATTTCGTGAGCGATTCTCACGGTGAGACCGGTTCCCTTGAATCCAAATCCTCGGAGTGCGACAATCCTTCCGTCGTCTTTCACGAGGTCGTGTGCTGTGGCTGCAACCTTCAGGAAGTCTATCCTCCCTGCCTTGTGGGAGACCTCTAGCAGCACGTACTCACTGGTGGGAAACACACCGATATCCTCATCGAGCGTTATGGCAACATAGGCGTCATCGCTCAGTTGAAGCTGCTCAGGTATGCGGTCCCGAAGTGACATGCTGAGTGTTAAGGCGCCCGCGACTAATCAACTTGATGCTAAGTGTCGCGTACAAATCTGAGCATTAATATTCCCGAGTGGAATACTTCATTGTGAGGAAGGATTTCTTTTGGAAAAGAAGAAGATGAACGCCATAGTCTTAGCTATTGTCGTAGTGTCCTCTGTTGCCATTATAGCGCTATGGTTTCCCGCTACGCAGCCGGATGTTCGCATTGGCTACCTCAACCAAGATCTACATCAGCTTGCTGTACGGGTTGCCTTGGAGAATGGCTGGTTTGAGGAAGAGGGCCTGAATGTGCAGCTGCTGCAGTTTGGCAATGGTGCATATGAGATGGATGGCTTCTTGGGGGGGCAGATTGACATGGGTTATCTCGGTGCCGCTCCTGCCATGACCAAGAGCATCAACCAAGACATCGGAATCACTATACTGGCAGCAGTGAATCTGGAGGGATCAGCTATTATGGTTCACAAAGACGAGTACGATGCGGGCAGGATTGCCAACATGTCTGATCTCACTGGAAAGACAGTCTATCATCCCGGCCCGTCTACTGTCCAGAACTTCCTTCTTCGCTTGGCATTGAACCAGTCCGGAATGAGTGTCGATGATGTGTCACTGGAAACCGCCCGCCCGCAGGACATGGCAATATCCCTGACACCAACTTCTCCTGCATTCATAGCTTGGGAACCCTTCCCTGCTCTTGCTGAGTACGAGGATCTTGCCGTGCCGCTAGTGCTTTCTGGAGAGATTTGGTCGCGTCATCCCTGTTGTGTCGTTGCGACTTCTAACAGCTTTCTCGAAGCACATCCCGACAGAGTGCAGAAGGTCATTGATGTCCATAAGAGGGCCGAAGAATGGATTGTTGATAACCCAATGGAAGCACTAGCGATTGCTGTTGACTGGTTGGGAGCTGACGAGGAGGCTGTCGAAACTGCTTTCGACCGCATCATCTACGACTACAATCTCAACCGGACCGGATTGGAGCGCTACCTCGAGTTCCTGATCCATGAGGAGCTTGTCGAAATGAGCTATGATGCTATGGATGCGTTTCTAGATGGATTCATCAATGGCACGTTCATTGAGAGTTCCTGAAAGCAACTCAGCAGCGACAGACACAAAAGATGCCATCTGGGGTAAATGTGTGAAATGACTCAGTCTCCGTCCACCTCTCCGGGGTCTTATGATGAACACTCTGCAGAAGAAGATGGGATACTGCACTCACCACGGAACTTCCTCTTCAAACTGGTGTTTCCCGTTCTGATTCTGCTAGTCATATGGGAGGTTGTCGCCTATGTTGCCCGCGGATTCAGTCTCATCGACGTGGGTCAGGCCTTTCTAGAATTGATGATTGAGGGGGATACGGATGGGGTCACGCTTATGGAACATGCAGGCAGAAGCATCTATCGAGTGACCCTTGGCTTTCTCTTGGCTCTAGTCACTGCTTCCCCACTGGGAATAGCCATAGGTAGATACAGGGCAGTGAACGATGTCTTGAGCCCGGTTGTCGAGGCTCTACGTCCAATCCCTCCCATTGCCTGGATTCCCCTCTCCATTCTGATGTTCAGAACAAACCTTGTGGCTGCGCAGGTCTTCATCATCTGGATAGGTGCCTTCTTCCCGATTCTCCTGAATACAACGACAGGAGTCAACCGCACTAACCCCGTACACATCGACGTTGCTCGGAGCTTCGGTGCTGATGAACAGGTGATTCTTCACAAGATTGTGCTTCCTTCTGCAGCTCCAGAGATGTTTGCAGGATTCAGGATCGGATTCGGCATCGGCTGGATGTGTCTTGTTGCTGCAGAGATGATTGGGGGAGGCTTAGGTCTTGGCTACTTGGTCATAATCACACAACAGCTCGGACGAACTGGCCAGACGATATCGGCAATGTTGATGATTGGATTGATTGGCTTTCTTATCAGCTATCTATTCTTGTACGTGGAGAAAAGAGCCTTGAGATGGCGCATCGAAGTCTCAATCTAGCCCCCTTGACGGGCCAAGGCCTTCTCCTGCTCAATACGAAGCATCTCTAGGATCTTGGCACGATACTCAAGACATCCTGTGCTAGCTCTCTCACGTGGCCGTGGCAGATCCACAGCAAACTCCCCAATCATCTTTGCCGGAATATTGCTCATGACGAGTATTCTGTCTGACATGAAGACGGCCTCGTCGACATTGTGCGATACAAAAAGAATGGTTGAGCCGGTCTCCTTCCAGATTCTCAGGAACTCCTCTTGAAGATAGTTGCGCGTTTGAGCATCCAGATTTGAGAGCCCCTCATCAGATACTAGGAGGTCTGGGGATGTGATAAGACTCCTTGCCATCTCGGTCTTTCTAGCCTGGCCTCCTGACACCTCGTGGGGCAGATTGTCCTCGAGGCCCTCCATTCTAATCAAGGAGATAATTTCGCCCGAGAGTCTTCTCCTCTCTTGTGGAGATACTCCCTTTACCTCAAGACCAAACTCGATATTCTGTCGGACGGTCCGCCAGGGGAAGAGGCTCTCCTGCTGAAAGATATATCCCACCTTGCTGTGTCCCATCTTTGCTCTGGTTCCATCGATGTAAACTTCTCCACTGTCTGGTTCCATGAGTCCGGCGATGATTTTGAGTAGCGTTGTCTTTCCACAGCCCGATGGACCGACAATGCTAAGAAACTCAGCATCATGAACGTCAAAGGAAATATCATCTAGAACCCTCGTTACCCCACCGTTCCCGTTTGGATAGCTCTTGTATAGCCCACGAACTGAGAGTTTCGGCACCTATGTACACCTTCGAAAGTCTGTATATTCAGCGATATAATCTAGTCCATAAGTGTTTTCAACCGGGGGCTTTCTAACTTGAACCGCACAAAGTACAAAAGGACTGACACACCCGATTGTTATGTTAGATACGTTCGCGGCCAGCCTGTCTGAGCCTCTGTGCTGGCTGGAACGTTGTTCCGTTTGGGTTGGATGGTAACAGACTTGGTTGATCCACGTACACTGTTCGAGATTGAAGATGATAAGAGTACCAGCGCCGTCGCAGTTGGTGATGTCACAGGTACAATGAGGCCTGAATTATGCACAGGAGGACGTGACGGAGTCATCAAGCTCTATGATGCCAATGAGAGCGAGATCCGCCTTCTCGCCCAGCATGACATCCTCGGAAGTGTGCTTTCGATAAAGATTGCTGATGCGAACAATGATGGTCAGAATGAAGTCGTTATCGGTCGGAGTATTGGGCCTGGTGACACACCAGGTCAGACCGGAACACTACAGATCTATCGCTATGCCCCCAGTGGGTGTCTTGAGATATTGGCCGAACATCCCATTGACCGTTTCGTAACAACCGTAGTGGTCACGGATGTCACAGGCGACAATAGGAATGAGATTCTCGCCGGAGGAAGCGATTCTACACTCAGAGTTTTCAAGCTTGATACAAATGACAACCTCACCGAATTTGCTCGATTTGATCTCGAAGACATGCCCATCACCATCGGGACCTGTGATGTCATCGGCGATGAGATTGATGAGATTGTCACTGGGAACCGTGATAAGACACTTCGCATATTCAAGGTCCGTGATCACTCAATCGACCAGATTGATGTCCTGAACCTCCCGAGCCCTGTGATTTCTGTTTCGGCTGGTGATATTCTGGGTGACCGGAAGATGGAGATGGGTGTCGTTACCCACGACGGATCCATCAGAATCTACCGAAACGAGGAGAGCAAACTCGATCTATTCTCCACATTGGAAGACGTGAAGGCCCTGTCAATAAGAATGGAAGAACTGAATGCCGACCACATGGATGAGATTGTGATTGCCACATCTGACCACAAGGTCCTCTTCTATAGTCTCTATATGGCCGAGCTTCAGAAGCTCGCCGAAGTCGACATAGGTGCCAAGATTCTATCTCTTGCCGTGGGTGATGCAGGCGGTGACGATCGCAATGAAATCCTCGTGGGGGTATCTGATCGGCCACTGAAGGTTATCGAGGGACTCTATCAGATCATCCCGGATTTCAGCGTCCAGCAGAATGCTGAAATCGGCACTGAACTCACTGGAAAGCTTCGAGTTGTCAATGTGACGGACCGTCCTATTTCAGGTATTTCTGGCAAGATATACCACTTCCCCAAAGATGCTATGACTGTGGAGCCTCAGCAGATTCAGTTTGAACTAGGTCCCCATGAGAACGCCACCAGAGAGATCACACTCAAGCCCGTTTCTGAGGGCAGTGTCATAGTTCGTCCCATTGTCCTGATGTGGAAGGACAACGAGGATCAGATTAAGCAGGTGACCACCCCCGAAACCGTCATAATGGTGGAAAAGGGGTCTGCAGCAGCTGCCTCGACCGAAGCGCCCTCTACGGCCGCAGTCGAGCCTGAGCCAACTTCCGCAAAGGAAACCGTCTACGAGGAGCCCTCGCCCTTTGCTCCTGTCAAGGGCACCGGGTTTACCTCGGTGTCTGATGAACAGAGGAAGGAACTCGCCGCTGCTGTTTCAGGTGACGAGAAGGACGCTTCCATTCGAGAGGCTGAAGCACTACTTGATCAGCTGTTTGGCGAGACTCCCGCACAACCTGATGTTTCGGAGATTGACAAGATTCAGAGTGCTGTGAGTGCTGAGGCAGAACCTGGAACAACTGTTGTCGAGCCCGAAGTCAGTGAAGTGGAACCGGGACCTGACGAGAGTGCACTGGTTGCCCAGATTCGTTCTCGAAAACCGAAGCCACCAAGACCTGGTACCCAGAGCGACGCCTACAGCTATTTGTTCAAGACGATGATCACAGGGGAGGGTGCGGTTGGAAAGACAACGCTGGTCAATCGCTACGTCACCGGAGTCTTCGAGAGGGACTACAAGACGACCATTGGAAGTCAGTTCGCAGTCAAACTCACCCATATCTTCCCGCCTGAGTCCGAGTACGCAGTGGGCATCAAAGTTCAAGCGTGGGACGTCGCAGGTCAGGCGCGATTTGCAGCCGTGCGGAAGATGTACTACAGCGGAGCCGCAGGTGTCATCCTGGTCTACGACGTGACCCGACGACGGTCCTTCACGGAATTGCCCAAGTGGGTCCAAGAGGCTGACGAGTCTATCGGTACGCGTGCACCTATCCTTGTGGTCGGCAACAAGGTGGACCTACCGGACAGAACCGTGTCTGCCGAAGAGGCCAAGAAGTGGGCCGAAGATCAGGGCTTCCTGTACATGGAGAGCAGTGCCAAGACCGGCGAGGGAGTTGCCGACATGTTCTCTGTTCTCTCAGAGGTCATGTGGCGCCAAGCACGAGAATCAACCGAGAAGAAAAAGGACAAGTCCTAGTCATCACTTCTCGTAGTCAGAGATTTCGCATCCTCTATACCCCGTTCAAAGGCACGGATATTGAGTTCTGTATCTCCCCGCATGTTCTCCAGAGCTGCCCTGATGTGATTTCGTTTCAACGGCATATATCCGAGACAGAATCCCGCACCAATCATGTAGGCATTGAGAACCCTGGAGGTCCCGAGCGTATCCATGGCCTCAGCAGGTGAAATCACGTAGAGCTCTCCACACAGGTCTCTCAGACACGCCGCAATCTCCTCAGTGCTTGGATATGCTCGTGTACCAGACAGTGTATCCATTGTCTCTACTCGCATGTCACTCATGACCGTCATGGTTCGTTGACCGGCAAAGTCGCGCGATGCACGCAGAGCCTCTAAAGGCTCCATTCCCAACATGAGATCCACCTCTCTCTGAGGAATCAGAGGCCCCCTGTGTTCCTCCGAGATCCGCAGGTGTGTGATGACTCCTCCCCCTCGCCTTGAGGCTCCGAATGTTTCTCCGACGACGGGTCGCAGACCCGCCTCCATCGTTGCATCGGCAAGAACTGCACCACACTGCAGATTCCCCTGCCCTCCAACCCCTGCAATCATGATATTGTAGGTATTCACTCGGACTCCTCCTTGATGGCCCCCTGGGGACATATCTCAATACACGCACCGCATCGTACACATATGTCATCATCAACCACTGCAGCGCCCTCCGTTTCGTCCCAGACAAGAGCGAAGCATCCAAACTCACCGACACAGACTCGGCAACCGACGCCCTGACATAGGTCCGGGTCAACGAATACTCGTTTCTTGACTGTAAGCTCGGGCTGCCGCCGCCTCTCCAGACGACAGACACCTCTCAGCAGGACCACCTTCAGCCCTGGCTTATTGACTGCATCCCAGAGCATATTGGTGGTTGCTCCAACCTTTTGGGCATCTCCTATAAGCAGGTGGTCCGGGCCAATGCCTCTCACAACGTCCGCAATTTCCACCCTTTCGTCACTCTCTCCTTGAGCCTCTGATCCCGGATGGGATTGAAAACCGGTCATAGCGGTGGTGCTGTTGTCCAGAATCAGGAAGGTCAGGTCCAGATTCTTGTGTCTTGCATTTATCAGAGCTGGCAGACAGGCATGGTAGAATGTGGAGTCACCTGCGACGGCAACTGTCTTGGTCTTCAGTCCGAATTGCTTCAGCTGAGCGATTCCGTTCGCTGTGCCGAGTCCTGAACCCATTGCCTGCATAGTACTCATGATACGATGGTAGAAGACACCTAGGGAGTAGCAGCCGATATCCCCGGTCACGATGAGATTGCCTTTCAGCCTCTTTCTTATCCTCGTGAGTGCCCAGTAGGCATTTCGGTGAGTACACCCTGCACAGAATGTCAGCGGTCTTGGAACCAATAGAGCATCAATCCGCTCGAGAATGTCCTTACTTGGTGCTTCTACCTCATCATCAGCAATACCGAGGATGCTCTGTAAAGCGCCCTTGACGATGTCAGGAGTCATCTCACCATATGCCGGAATGTGCCCTGATCTCTTCCCGTACATGGTCACTCTCTTACCATCAAGCATGGTGGCTAAGACCCTCGTAGCGTCTTCGATAAAGGGACTCCCCTCTTCAAGGAAGAGGACCCTCTCACACCGCTCCAGCGTGTCATTGATGATTGACTGAGGCAGGGGATGGGTCGTAGTGAGATGGAGAATGCCTACTCTCCGCGTGAGCCCTAGCCGCTCAATGACTTCGCGAGCATACATATAACTGACTCCCGAGCAGATGGCGGTGAAGTCCCTTGCTCCTGTTGGTTCGAGGTGATTCAGTTTGCTCTTATCGAAGCCATCTGCAATTCCTCTCAGCTTAGCGAGCAGGTCTCTATGTTTCAGATGGGGAGTGGGGACATTGTAGAGGTCATCAGGTATCATCTCCAGTGGCGTCCAATCTCTCTCAGTCAACTCGTTCGTTACGACCACCCCTCTTGAGTGACTCAACCGGGTGGTACTTCGAATCATAACAGGTACCTGCTTTTCCGAGGACAGAGTCAGTGCGTACTTGACCAGATCTTTCGCCTCTTGGGGCGTTGATGGCTCAAGTAGTGGGATCATCGCAGCCTCTGCGTAGAATCGCGAGTCTTGCTCATTTGAGGAGCTGTATCCCCGAGGGTCATCACACACGACTATGACAATCCCTCCCCTACCTGTCCCTGAGAGATTGACATTAAGAAGGAAGTCTGCAGCCACGTTAAGACCTAGCGACTTCATGGAACACAGTGCGGGTATTCCCATCCAGCTGGCTCCAACTGCCGCCTCGAGTGCTACCTTCTCATTTGTGCTCCACTCCACATGCATGCCAAACCTATCTGCGATACGCATCAGGTTCGTTGTGATTCCTGTAGATGGTGTACCCGGGTAAGACGCGACGAAGCCCACTCCTCCTTCGAGCGCTCCTCTTGCTATGGCCTCGTTTCCGCTTAACAAGACCGTCTTTGATTTGTTGTGGCCGAGCATGTTAGGACTCTCACTGTTCTAGCTTGTTTGGTGCAAGAAATTGTTTTCGACTTCCACGAAGTACGTCCAAGAGTAAGAATCAAAAACGTATCCTAGACCGATTCCAGTGGTAATCATGAGCAGCAAACGCAGTTCCAACAATAAGCTGGATGCACTGTATTCCATCAGTCACGATAAGGATGTGGATGGGATCAATGCGGCGGCGATCGTCTGGAGATATGCCATGCAGAAGAATCTAACTCATGATGTTGTTCTCACAGACTATGGTGGCTTCGATCAGGCGTTCAAAGATGTAGCCCGATTGAGGAACACGCTCATCGTTGTGACTGACTTGGGAATGGATGAGGAAGCGATGGGCCTGGTGATTCCTCGTCTCAGAACCGCAATCTCTCAGGGTTGTCGTGTGGTGTGGTTAGACCATCACTTCTGGCCAGATGAACCGATATCGGCACTCCTCTCGCTTGACAACAAACCCGTCCTGAAAATCAACCACGACCACTGTGCTGCTGAGATTGCACATAAGGTCCTCATGCCGCGTGATCCAATCTGTGCAGAACTAGCTCGGATTGCCCACGATACCGATTTCAATCTCCGGGAGATCGGGGCGGCGAACAGTCTGACAGATGCAGTGTCTGTGATTCGTTTCAATGCAATTGATAGGAAGGAAGACACAACTCAGGCCCTCTATCCCCTTCTAGAGAAGCTGGCGGAGGGTGGGATTGGCCGAATTTGGGATGAGAATCTGAACCGCTTCAAGGATCATGTTCTTGAACAGCGGGTCAAGAGCTACAGGCGTGACAAGTCGAAAAGAATGAGGAAGGCATTGATCCATCATGTTGACTATGAGATAGACAATCGACTGGTCAGGATTGTGGAAATTCCCGCTGGTGTCACAACAACCGATATGGGGACCTACGTGACAGACGAAAAGAATCTCCAGCTGGAGGGACAGAGCCTTCCTGTGGCGGACCTCTTCATTACACTCAGCCCTGGAGGTATGCTTGGTTTCAGAAGGGGGAGCGAGTCTGTCCTCTGTAACGAAGCAGCAAGGATTTTCAACGGTGGTGGTCATCCGTATGCCGCCGGGGGAGAGTATGGACTGTACAGCAACTTCGATGCGGCATGCGACGATATTTTTCTCAGATTAAGCGAGAACAAAGGTTGGATAGCCTAGTTTCTCCACTGAACCAACTGTCCATCAGTCTAAGCCTCCTTGTGGAGCATTTCCTTGCCGAAGTCAAAGGAGGCTTCCCAG
>SDNO01000262.1 GCA_004524435.1 Candidatus Thorarchaeota archaeon
AAAGTCCTGCTCATCATCGACGTGAAGGATCCTCATACACACACCCCTTGAAGCCCTTGCGTTTTGTAGGACTTCGGTTTCGTCTATCTGCCTGCCATGAAATCACTTGATGGTTACAGAAGGGGTTGCAGGTCATATAACAGTTTACGGAATGTATCTAGGGTATCTCTCTGGTCTTTGGAATCTCGAATCTTGTCCATCATCCCAGTCTGAGGTAGTTGCCATCCATGATTCTTACAAAATACTTGCGTCCGTCCAACACCCACATGATTTGATGCCCCTCACGCGCCTTCTGCGCCCATGCGGAGTCCTTCTTCGGATTCTGTTCAACGAACGTCAGGCCCTCGATGGAGAACTTGCGCAGTTCCTTCCGTGAGGTTCGTTGCATCGGATAGACCTCTCCGTTGACCTCAACCTCATCCTCGTCACCAAAGATGGCATCATAGGCAATGCGTGCGGCCTTCTCCAGCTCTTCCTCGTCCAAGATATGGCACCAAGACACGCATGTCGCGGAGTCCAATAGATTTTGCCTTTGGATTCCAATCCTTTGAGTCAGATTATTCCCCCCAGGTTGGAGTGCCTAACGCCCTAGACGCGGGACAACGTATCGAAACTCTGATACGACTTCGTAGATTAGGCAGTCTTGGTGTCATCAGTTTCGAGTCATGGGGGGGAGAGTGCTTTCTGTATCCAAATCTGATATCCCCAGAGATGGTCGGTGCGTTTGTACTCACGATAACCAAGACTCTGATAGAAGGATATGGCCCAATAAGCACCACCGTCAGTTTCGAGAATTATGCGAGGCATCCCTCTTGCTCTCGCTTGCCTTTCAATCGTTGCCACCAACGCTGAGCCGACTCCTTCCCTCTGCCTTTCGGGAACCACGAAAATCCAACCTAGCTGTCCATCTCCGTCCTTCCGGCCTATCAACGCGCCAACACCTAGTACAGACGCTCCCTCCCTGCATAAGAAGAATGTGAGGTCCATGGTTGCGAAGTAGTTCTTGAGTTCCTCAGAGGTTAGAAAGGGGTCTTTGTAAAACTTGGATGGAATTACTGTCTTATACAGTCTGTCTGAATTCACGACATCCACAATCGTATCTGTGTCATGGCAAGTTGCTTGAACGACGCGGAAAGGCAGCCTCATGTCCTTCTCTCACCGGAAAACCAGTTCTTGACTCTTGATAATCGCCGGTTTCCTAATTATTCTTGGGATGCTGAGAATGGAGGCTGTTTGCCAAAGATGGAAGTATCTAATTCTCCCTAACCTGGGGCTGCTACTCCCGGTTCCTCTTGACTCGACTGACAATGGCTATCCCAGCTACTACCTCTGCGGTTATGGCAATGAGAGAGACGTAATGGAGAAGATGATTCGTTGTGAAGTCATCATGTATGTCAGTCGTGCCTGCTGAACTGTCAGCGGGTTCCTGCACCGTAACCACTGTCTCGGCAAGCTGGTCGGGATTGAATATGGCCAGCGCAAGATGAGCATCATCGAGGAATCCTGCCAGACGAATGAGACTGTCGGCACCGATACCAAGGCGAGGGCTATTCCATGACTGGTTCAAGATACATGTATGCGAGGTCATTTGCATTGCCGGGTCTAATCCATCCAGATACCATTTTCCGATGTCTTCTGCCCCTAAGAGAAAAATTAGGGCACCATCGTGACTTGTTGCAGCATGCATTCCCGTGCTATTATACGTCACTCCCTCAGAATTGCAGAGACTAAGATTCCTATTTCCCAACTTGGCGCCGCTGGTCGCATCCCAGCTAACAATGTCAAGAGATGTGCGATATTTATGTTCCTTTGACTGATGATTATAGGCATAGATTGTCTGGCCAAATACACACGAGCGCATTGGGGCATGGATGTCAGTAGACCAGATGACTGACCCATTTGTGTCAATCTTCTGAAGGCTCTGATTGGTGAGGACGTACAAGTGAGTCAAGTCACAGCAGATTGAGGGATAGTGATTGTACATCTTGTGCCATTGATATTGACCAGATTGACTGAAGGCCACGAGGAAGAAGAATTCGGGATTATCTGAGCTCTGGTCTGAAGATCCTGCAACCACGATGCTCCCGTCACCTAAGAGACATACTTCTCGACCGATGATGGGTCTGGGAAGAATACCGCTCCAGTCCCAGGTAGTGTTCCATGTGTTTTGTCCCATAAGGTCATAGCTGCCAAGGTAGACCTCTCCACTCTTGGTTCCAGTCACATAGAGGTTCGAATCATCCGTTGCGATGTCATAGAGCACCTGCTCCCAAGAGCTATACTCTCTCGACCAGAGCACATCACAACCGTTGGTCCATGCAATGAGGTGGACTGGCGTCGGCCCTCTTACACTCTGCCAATAGGGATGAAAGCTGACAGTATATGCAATGCTGTTTGACGCCACACACATTCCAGCTGGTATCTCGAATGAGTAAGGATGAAGGGAGAACAGACCAGATGCGATTGGTAGGATGCTCTGGTCATCTTTATCGATGACAACCTCGTAGCTCGCCTGTGCGACTGGAACGGCAGCAGTGAATAACACCAGTGCCAAGATAGCGGCAGTCGCTTTACCTCTCAGCCATATCGCCTCCTCGACTACTACCGCTCTTCAGTAGAATAAGATTACGAATCGCGTACCCGCCAACTGAGCATCGAGACTAGGTTGTTACACTCTCAATTCCATTGAGGTGGTTCTGCAAGAGGTGGATTCTGCAGCGGCTTGGGCCCATTCGAGCTAGTCTTGTGTCCTATAGTGAACCGTGGCGGGGCATCCGCGGCAGTCAAACTCAGACCTCAGGGAACACTCCGAACAATCAGAGCCGCAGGGTGCTATCTCCTCTTTGCGGATTTCGGAATGAGCAGGAATCTGGATCTCATCAAGGACCCTCTCTACAAATGTGAACTCGACAACATCTGCTCCTAGGACGCTGGGATTGTCTTCGAGGTATGCGTACAGGCGCCGCATATCGTTTCTTACAGCGAAGATGCCGTAGTAGGTGTTTCTAGTTGTACCTGATAGAACTAGTCTTGGGCAGTCCTTCATACTCTTGGCGTTTTCTTGCGCACGCTGGGTCGATGGAAATCTGGCCCTCATGATGCCAAGAATTTGATTCGAGTTCTCCTTCATGATACATCTGGTTTTCTCGATATAGAAGATATAAGCCTGATGACAAGTCCTCTCTGAATTATTTGACTCCAATAGGAGTTTGTCCAAAGATTGACGTGCTTCATGTAGCCTGTCTTGGTCCTTCGAATATCAGACAATAACGGGCACGACTAACGAGTGGGTTCAGGTATGAACGAGAAAAGACAGAGATGGACCGAGCCCCATGAGAAAAGCTCAGCCCCTGTTTTGTTCAATCTTCTATTTGTTCAAAATCCTCTTTA
>SDNO01000059.1 GCA_004524435.1 Candidatus Thorarchaeota archaeon
TCGAGATTGGAGAAGGGGATGGAGAAACTGTCGAAGAGGTTCAGACATCTCTTGAACCCCTCACGGTGGAGGACCCAATCATCGAGCAGATTAGACATCTAGACCTCGAGCGGATCACCCCCATCGATGCGCTCCTTCGACTCAAGGAGATAAAAGATGAGATTCGACGACGTGACAGATAGCCTTCCCGCCCTCTGCACCTATATATCCAGGCTGTTGAAAGGCTAGATGTCTTGAGAGAATCTTAAATACGACAGGCGAGGTTGTTGAGTCTCGAACAATGTGAGGATACCACAATGGAAGTCATCATCTCCCCCTCAATTCTGTCCGCAGACTTCGCTCATCTCGAAGAAGACATACGCAAGGCTGAGAAGGGGAAGCCCGATTATTTCCACCTTGATATCATGGACGGGCATTTTGTACCCAACATCTCCTACGGGCCCATGATTGCCGAAACAATGAAGAGAATCACGGACAAACCCCTCGACGCACACCTCATGATAACGAATCCGGACGAGTACATCCCCAAATTCATCGACGCAGGAGTGGAACTCATCTATCCGCAGATTGAGGCCCCCTATGATGTCTACAGAACCGTTCAGCTCATCACGGATCTGGGAGCTAGAGCCGGAATCACCCTTAATCCTGGAACGCCGGTCGATCAAGTGATTCCCCTGCTGGACCTGATAGACGCAGTCCTGATAATGAGTGTCTGCCCCGGTTTCGGGGGTCAACAGTTCATCGAGTCCTCTATTCCCCGTATTAATCGCCTGAGGGAAATACTTGATGATGAGAAACCTGAGGTCCAAATTGCTGTTGACGGTGGCGTGGACATGTCGAATATCGGACCCCTTCATGGGGCTGGTGCGGAGTTCTTCATCGCCGGCTCTTCCATATTCAAGGCAAAAGATATCGGCCAAGCAGTGAAAGACCTGAGAAACGCAGCCAAGTCTTGGGCGGGGAAGTAGTCTCAACGATACAGCCCACCAAAACGAATATCACTCGGCTGATCTTTTGCCGAAGACAAGAAGATATAACGACAGCCTAGAATCGTGAGAGTTGATAGAGATGAAGTTCTTCATAGACACAGCAAATGTTGAGGCCATCAGAGAAGCGCACGAGAGAGGTATGGTTGACGGTGTGACCACCAACCCCTCATTGGTCGCAAAAGAAGGCCGTAACTTCAGAGAGATCGTAGATGAGATTGCGTCCTTCGTTGACGGGCCCATCAGTCTTGAAGTCATCAGTGAAGATGCCGATGGAATGATTGAAGAGGCAAGGGAACTGAACGGCTGGATTGACAATGCCGCCATCAAGATACCCATGACGTGGGAGGGTCTGAAGGCCGTACGAGTGCTAGCCGATGAGGACATTCACACAAACGTCACCCTGTGCTTCAGTCCTAACCAGGCACTTCTCGCAGCAAAGGCTGGTGCATCCTTCGTTTCTCCCTTCATCGGCCGCCTGGATGATGTTGGACACGTGGGCATGCAGATAGTCATCGACATTGCAGAGATCTTCAGCAACTATGCATTTGACACTGAAATCATCGTAGCTAGCATCAGACATCCAGTTCATGTCTACGAAGCCGCCCTCGTTGGAGCGGATATTGCGACGATACCCCCGGCCGTGCTCGATAAGATGATCAATCACCCCCTGACAGACGTAGGAATCAAGCGATTCCTGGACGATTGGAAGAAGGCAAAGAAATAGAGCTCTCCTTAGAGTTCCCAAGGTATCTCTTCGCCATGGTCCAGATTATCGTGAGTGACCGACTTCCCGCAATAACTTGCCGGCACGTACTCAATGATTAGGGGGTGCCTCACAACCCATGTCATCCATGAGAAGCAAGAAGTCCAATCCCGACCATGATGATTCTGATAGACTGACCTTCGTCACAGTAGTCCATCCGAACTCCTATTCCGAGAAGAACGCAACCTTGCTTATCAGAAGTATTCGAGAGTTTGCTGGCCGGCTAGCCTCACCTCGAATTTTGAGCATGATACCCTTCGACGGAGGAAACGAACCGACCCAGACCAGAGCCAGATTGGAAGAGCTTGGCTCGGATACTCTCTGTTGTGAGCTTGGGCCAGAGGAACTTGAATTCCCCTTCATCGCAGAGGCGCGTTGTGCAAGCGAAGCCGAGAAAGCGGTTAGCGGCAACACAGAAGTCCTAGCATGGCTTCTCCCTAATACCATTGTCTTGAATGAGCCTATTGACTTCATGCTTGGAGAGGAGATGGAACTGGCCTACAGACCGGTACATCACAGGCTCTTGGGCTCAGCAGTCGATGAGCCTCTAGATTTTTTCTGGACGAGTATCTACAACGTCTGTGGGGTCGGAGAGGAACAGGTCTTCGCAATGGTACCGCATGTCGAGGAGAGAGAGATTCGCCCCTACTTCAACGCCGGCATCTTGGTTTACAGGCCAGCCACTAGACTTCTCTCGAGGTGTGACGACCTCTTTGAAAGCGTCTATCTAAAACCTGAGTTCATGCGGTTCTATGAAACCGATAGCCGATACAGAATCTTCATGCATCAAGCCGTTCTCACAGGAGTGATTCTCAAGACAATCAGGCGTGCCAATATGCTAGAGTTACCGGACACATACAACTATCCAGTGCATCTCCATGATGAGGATAGCACTCCTGGCAGGCCAGACTTGGTTGATAACCTGATTACGGTGAGGCACGAAGGCTTCCACAGGAATCCAGACTGGGCATCAAGATTCCCTGCAGGGAACGGGCTTAAGAGGTGGATTGCAGGTGTTCTCAGCACGTTCTAGTATTCTAAACACCTCTTGGAAACAAACGCATAGAATATAAGCTAAGAGTGTATGATAGTTGACAAGCGTGTTCTAAAATGGAGCTCGAAGCCGACCTTGTTGTGTTCAACGGAAAAGTCGTGACGATGAACCCAGAGAATCCAGAAGCAACAGCGATGGCAGTCAAGAACTACAAGTTCTTAGTCGTGGGTGACGATGACTCTGTGATTGACTTGGTGGGAACGGCAAAGCGTGTCATCGACTTGGGCGGCAAGACAGTCGTTCCGGGCTTCATCGATGCACACACGCACATCACCTATGCAGGTATGAGGGCATCACATATCGACTTGGGAGATGCAAGGTCGATAGAAGAAGTCAAGAAAATCCTGAGAGGTGCACTCCCCCTCTATTCCCCTGGGGAATGGATCCGTGGATATAACTGGGACGAGAGCAAGTGGAAAGAAGACAGGTACGTAACTGCCGATGATCTTGACGAGGTTTCCACTGAGCATCCGATAGCCATCGACCGAGTTGACATGCACCTTACAAGCGCCAATACACTTGCTTTGGAGAAGTTTGGCTTACCTCCTGAAAAGGAAGGGGTCATCACCGACAAAAAGGGGAAGCCCACGGGAGTTCTGAAGGACATTGTGGGCCTCTTTGGCAAGGGGGAACCCGGGCCCAAGAATCTACAAGATGCCATCGTTGCTGCGACAAGCATTGCCAATAAACACGGGATAACCACTGCGGTTGACAACATACAGTCGGGCTTTCTCAAGGCAATTCGTGATTGCGAGCGCAAAGAGCTCTTGACCGCCCGCTTGGTCGTGAATCCTCGTGTTGAGAACCTTGAACATATGGTGGCTCTTGGCATCACCTCCGGGCTCGGTGGCCCCATGGTGAGGATAGGGGGAGTGAAGCTGTTCACCGATGGATCTATTGGGGCACGTACTGCAGCTGTGTCCGAACCCTACAAGGACGACCCAGAGAACACGGGCAAGATATTCACATCAGAAGAGGAGCTGCGGGAGATTTACCAGAAGGCGATAGAGCACGGAATCCAGACCCTCACTCATGCCATAGGAGATGCCGCCATTGAGGCAGTCCTGAATGCATTTGAGTCACTTGAAGGGGAGGAGAGGGAGCAGATTCGACTCCAAAGGCACAGGATAGAACATGCCGAGATGATATCCGAATACCAGATCAGGCGAGCAGTGAGCCTCGGACTCATACTGTCAATGCAACCCAACTTTGTTGCCCAATGGCAGCTCGAGGGCGGACTCTACGATAGACGGTTCGAGGAGGAGAGAGTCCGTGGAATGAATATGTTCCGGGTTGCTCTAGACAACGGCGCACGAGTGGCCTTCGGTTCTGATGGAATGCCATATGGCCCACTCTATGGAATCTGGGCAGCTGCGACGCATCCTAATCCACGTGTTCGCCTCACAGTCGAAGAGGCTCTCAGGTGCTATACTCTAGAGGCAGCATACTCATCTTTCATGGAACGAATAGCAGGGAGCATCCAGGTCGGAAAGAGAGCTGACTTCGTGGTTCTCTCAGACCATATCCTTGATTGCAAACCAGAGAAGATAAAGGACATTCGGGTCGAGAGTACTTTCGTTGGCGGAATTGAAGAGTACTCAGCCATCAAGGAATGAGGTGGTGTATTGCCTAGCATCAAGGTCTTGGACGATGACCTTGTGTCCCTAATCTCAGCAGGGGAGGTCATCGAGAATCCATCTTCTGTTGTCAAGGAGCTCGTTGAGAACTCCCTAGACGCAGGAGCCTCACGAATAGATATCGAGATTGAGGAGGGTGGACTGTCCAGGATTCTTGTATCTGATGACGGTGAGGGAATCCCAAAGGAAGACCTGGTTCGGGCCATTCTCCGCCACTCAACGAGCAAGATATCTGACAAGTCTGATATCGAGATGATTGGAACTTACGGATTCAGAGGGGAGGCACTCGCCAGTATCTCCGCAGTTGCTGACATACAGATCTCATCAAGTACTTCTGATAGGACAGTGGGAGCGAAGCTCACAGCAAGAACAGGGGAGAAAGCCATTGTCACAGACGCAGCAAGGCCTCGGGGCACTACAGTGATTGTGCAGGACCTCTTCGCACGGGTGCCCGCCCGGAGGAAACACCTCGGCAGCCCCGGGCACGAGGGCATGCGGATCAACGAGATTGTCATGCATCATGCTGCAGTCAAGAATGATGTCGGCTTTCGCTTGATTCGCGACGGGGAGACTGCGATCGACGTACCCCCGCATCAGGACTGGCGAGACAGAATCTCAGATATCATGGGGCGAGAGATAGGTAAGAGTCTTGTCCCAGTGAACCATGAAGAAGATGACCTGAAGATAGAGGGATTCGTTGCATGGCCTCCAGTATCCAGAGGAAACAGAAACAGAGAGTTCTTCTACGTTCTGGAGCGTCCCATTGAAGACGAGGCCTTGAGTAAGGCGGTGGAGGGAGCCTATTCCACCCTGTTGATGAGGGGACGATATCCTATCTGTGTGCTGAACATCTCCCTTGAAAGAACGAAGGTAGATGCCAATGTTCATCCCACCAAGAGAGAGGTGCGGATAACAGATTTGGACAGGATAACGAGAAATATGCGGCTCGCAGTCAGAAGTGTGCTACACAGGGATGAGATCCCTCCGTCCTTGGGGGAGCCCTATGAGAAGATAAACGCGACTACGCGGAGCTATGGCCCTGAAACCGACGGCAGACTTGACAGCGGGAGTCCCGCCTCATCACTGATCGAACATCAGACACTCCTGGATGACGGAACAAGCGAATCCGAAAAGGCGGTGATGGAACTTGGTCCCCTCGGAGGTGAGTTCAGAATAATAGGCCAGGCCATGAACCTCTACATACTCCTAGAGACTGAGGATGGCATACTCGTCGTCGACCAGCATGCCGCACACGAACGAATCATGTATGAGAGGTTCAGGAAGGAGGTCAATACGGGTTCGATTGGCATTCAGGAGATGCTCGAACCCATTGTCATTCAGCTCAACCCCGTTGACGCAGAGAGAATACTCGGGTTGGCCAATGCTCTGTCAGAGATTGGCTACGAGATCAGCTCTTTCGGAGGGAATGAAGTACTAATCTCGGCCGTACCGGATGTACTCGGCAGGAGTGTCTCAGAGGAGGACATGCTCGTTCTCGTGGACCAGATGATTGACATCGGGAGTGACTACGCCTCAGAGCATTTCATGGATGAACTCGTCAAGGTCACTGCCTGCCATAACGCAATTCGCAGTGGACAGCCACTGAGTAGTGACGAGATTAGAAGACTTCTTGTCGAACTGGCCCGAACCAAGGACAGATACAATTGCCCGCACGGACGTCCAACGCTCTTCAAGATCACAGCCAGTGAGCTAGAAAAGAGATTCAAGAGACGCCTCTGAACTGGGACGGAGGCCTCTCTTGTGTGATTCGCCACGCGGGATGGTTCATGATTCGGGAGCTGAAAGCCTGTGTGCACCTAAGCCCGCAATGAGCCCCCCTAGCAGGATAGCGGGCATTCCGGCGGTCAGCAACAGCAGGTAGATGTTTTCGAGTGCTGCGCCTACTCTGATGCCGAGAATCAAAGACCCAAGAACAAGGAACATTATGATGAGCATGCTAACCAACGTGTTGACATAGAACGCACTGCTCTTGGTGTCTTCGTACGCCGGGTTGAGTGCCGTGATGCCAGTGGCAATCATGACGCAGCCGCACATGAGGACATAGCTATGCAGACTCATCAATAGTCCATCAAGGATAGTGAGATCCATGATGAGGGAGACCACAGCAGCAGGAAACAGAGCAAGCGGAATCGATATCAAAAATGACTGAAGCAGCCTAGCCTTCATGTACTTCCAAGCACCCGATGGCCCGCTCTGGATGATCCAGAGCTGATCCTTAGACTCGAGAAAACCAACCCCACCAAACGTAAGTCCCGCAATCAGACCAAGCATCATGCTCACCATGAAGGTTGAGAGTACCAACATGAATATTGGCTCCCCAAATCCACCAACAAAGGACAGATTGAAGATCACAGGCAGAATTATGGCGAGGATTGCCCCATAGGCAACTCGTGAGATGTTCTGAGCCTTTCGGCTGAACTCCTTGATGGAAGTTACCGTAAGGGTCCCAAACGAACCTGGCATTAGCCGTCTCAACCCTCGAAGGACAGCATTCTCGCCCTTCACAGTGATTACCTTGTCAGCTCCTCTTGTGGACTCTAGGGAAAACATCCGTTCAGAAAGGGAGAAACCACCGACGACTGTTGCGACTGCAAAGGCTACGAGTAGAATCACATATGCAATGGGAGGGAGGACAAGAATCAGACTGTATAGGTCCATCAGAGCCGGAGGCAACGTCAGGCTTGTTGAGAGGAGAGCAATCCAACTCAGAAGATCAGCACACCACGTCGATGGAAGAACGAGAAAGATATCCCATCCCAGGATCTCCGTAAGTGGGCCTGCGAAGTACATCAGACCATACACTGGAACAAGGAAGATGAGAGCGACAACAATACTGAGCGCTTTGGCAAGGTCATTGCCACGAGGGGAATCACCTAGCTTGGCTTGAATGCCAACTGAGAGGAGATTCGAAACCCATATTGTTGCCAGTACGAAGAGAAAGACAGCTAGATACATCAGTGCTTGGCCGAGCAGTGTTATCGAGAAAGCACTAACGATAACTGAGAAGAAGAGCGGAGCCATGATGAGTGCAATGAGAAAGTAGATCGGAATCTTACCTACAAACATTCCGAGAAGCATTTCACGCGTTCTTACATTGCTGCTGAGCATAATCTCCCACTGCCCAATCTTAATCTCTTGAAGGGAATAGGACAGAGGGTAGAGTAGTATCATCACCCATAAGACGAGGAGGAGGGTACGCATAATTCCCGGGAGACCTGCCTGTATCAGAGGATTAGGGTCCACTTCGAACATCCAGAAAAGGCCAGAAACTACTTCAGGGGCTAGAAGAAGCGCCCAAACGATGGCAAAAGCATAGGCTCCTGCGAACGCGACCAGTCTTCCTCTTCTGAATCTGGATGTCGAAACACGGAATTCAGCCTTGGCTATTGCACGCCATCCATGTGACAAGTCTACTCCCTCCAGCTGAGCAGTCTCTTTCTGTCTATCTTTCCTCCGACTATCTTGAGATAGGCCTCCTCAAGGTCATCAGATTCCGTACGTTCAATAATCTCCTTTGGAGGGCCAAGCTCGACGAGCTCACCTTCCACTAAGATTCCAATGACATCGCATACATCTTCCGCGAAATCCGTAAGATGCGTGCAGATGAAGAAGGTAGTGTCCGTCTCCTCAGCAAGGGCATTGATTATTTCCTTGACGAGTGCACTTGCAGCCGGATCAAGCCGAGCGGTCGGCTCGTCAAGAAACACAAGCCGAGGTTCGTGGATAAGGGTTGATGCAATCAGGACTTTCTGTTTCATGCCCGAGCTATAGCTCTCCAGCAGGTCATTCTGGCGCTCGGTCAAATCAAGAAGGTTGAGCAGCCGGTTGATTCTCCGGTTCAACTTCTCTCCGCTTAGATCATACAGGGCACCTATGAACTCAAGAAACTCATAGGCAGAGAGCTTGGAATAGAGGCCAGGTGCCTCCGGAAGAAGTCCAGTAATCGCTTTGATGCGATTCCTCTGTTCCGCAATGTCAAATCCACACACCGTTGCGCTGCCGCCAGTTGGCCGCAATAGACCGGACAGCATGCGCACCGTGGTTGTTTTCCCTGCACCATTAGGACCCAAGTAACCGAAAGTAGTACCCCTTTCAACTCTTAAGTCAAGGGGCTTCACAGCCTTGATATCACCGAAGTTCTTCCTGAGCGCTCTTGTCGTTATCTCAGATTGGCCTCCGCTCATGAAACATAACCTATACACCCCTTGCCAGGAGTACTTCAAAAAAGCCTTCCATATGTGCAGGCAGAATCAAGACTCAATCGCCTTCATCAAGCGCTAGTATTGCAGCTCCAAGAGCTCCGGTCATCTGCGGCTCCTCGGGGACCCAGATGTCTTCACCAAGCTCAATTGAGAGGTAATGGACAAAGGCGGGATTCAGTGCAACTCCACCAGTGAGGCCAAGAGGTCCGGTGCTTCGAATCCGCTTTGATAGTGAGGCAATCTTTGCGGCCATAGAGGCGTGGATGCCTGCAGCGATATCTTCGGCCCGCTTCCCAGCACCGATATGACCAATGACTTCACTCTCCGCAAACACTGTACAAGTATTGCTAATCTCACAGGGATCTGTTGATCCGAGAGCTAGGTTTCCAAAATCCTTCAGCGGAACCTCAAGAACTCCAGCCATGACTTCAAGGAAGCGCCCCGTCCCAGCACTGCACTTATCATTCAGCTCGAAGTCCTCAGGCCGGCCTTTTGCACCAATCCTAATCACTTTGGAATCCTGCCCGCCAACGTCGATTAGAAGTCGTATGTCCGGATTCAGATGATTCACTCCAACACTATGACAGGTTATCTCAGTGATATTCCTGTCTGCGGATTCAATGACGGATCGACCATAGCCGGTGCTTATCGTTATGGAGCGGCTCACATCGATGGGGGCTTGGATGGCTATAGCTTCAAGACACCTCTCAGCAGCGCCCACGGCAGATGCCCCAGTGGGCAAGAGGTGACTTCCGAGGACTCGCCGCTCTCTGTCAATCAGCATAGCCTTCGTACTGGTCGAGCCCAGATCAAGCCCGATTCCATACTTAGGTTTCTGTGTCATTCAGTCAAATCCCTCATAATAGCATCTCAAGAAGTGCGTCAATCCTCGTCTGAATCTGTGCCTCATTGAAGAGGCGGCTGTCCACCATATCCCCCTCAATTATGACACCGGGCACACCTGTCCGTTCACTGACAAGCTCCTTTGAGACCATCTGTCCCAATGAATATCGTTTGCACGATCTCACGGAGAACAAGATGAATCCATCCAAGTTGTAGTCTTCGATGAGCTCACACATCTTGTCAACCTTCGCGTCCAGCCCCTTGTTCAGGTACACGTTGCTGTATATCGTCGCGACACTCTCAAAGAGGTCATCTCCCGAGATTGACCCGGACCAGGCGTGAGTATATGTGTCAGCCGGGAAGACGACACCCCTCTTGGCCAGGCCATTGAAGAACTTGAAGATGTTGAACCATGGAGGAATATTGTCCCACAGCAAGCGAATCCGTTCATCTCTTATCGCCCCTACACCCTCTCGGACCCGGTGGTTGACCTCATCAAGAAGCGCCTGATAGTATTCGACTATGTGATCTGTGCCCCTCATAGAAACCACGGGGGCCATTGCCAAGAAACGGTCTGCACAGTTCAGAGGACTTGGGCGCTTCTTGCAGGCCTCTAAACACTGCGTCCAGAGGGAGATAGCCTGTGTTGATAGCTCGGCAACTTCGCGAAGCCGACCCTCCTCGAGTTCTGTTCCGAAATGCTTGGACAAGAAATCAACCAGCTTGTGAATCCCACTCTTGACGTATCGCATGTGGTGGGCACTCTGACCATCATCAAGAGGGGGTGTGTCCAGAAGGAAGACAGGAGCTTCTGTAAGCTCTGATACTGCATCATACCAACGTAGAACGGTTCCACAGATATTGTTGCAGGCAAGAAGAGCCTGTGGCGGGGGCAGTCCATTGAGCGGACTATCATCCGGATGTAAGACAGATCCTATGCCTGAACGGGCATACGAGCAGAGTTCTTGAGAATAGCCCAGTTCTTCAGCGAATCCGCAGACAGTCGGACCTACCTTCTCAGACCCTACGACAGCTGCATACTGCTCAGGATAGCTGGACGTTACACCCATTGCCTGTGGAATCTCAACCGGAAAGCCTGATGTCACCCACGCAAGCTTTCCCTCCTCGCTGGCGGTGTGACCCTCAAGCATGTAGCGGAACATGACCTGTTGCAGCATGCTCTGACTCTCCAGAGGGCGATAAGCCTTCTCTTTCTCCTCTTTCAGATCTCACACCTCCAGATTGACGCTCTCAAGGAATGTCTGTATCCGTGTTTCGATTCTTGCCCGATCCGAGAGCTCAGGGTCTATGGGAATCCTGACAACAGGAATATCAGCATCCTTCCCAGCTCTACCCAGAGACGGGCCTTCAAACTCATCAGGGTCGCAGAAAGACTGCTCACAGACAATCAGTCCATCAGCTGACAGCTTCATCAAGACATCCTCCAGAAACTGCTTTCTCTGAGGCAGCCCTTCTTGTGTAGGCTCGAGGGGAGCACGGAGAATTGACTCAGCGACCCGGAGGAATGGATCTCCTCCGCTCGCTGGAGGCGGAGTGAAGGTGGTCTTGTAGCCGTAGGAGAACAGATCCAATATGACGTCTGCACCCGCCGATTCGTTCAATTCGTCAGTCAGATTAGCAAAGACTCGCGGTTCAATCATTCCTCCGGTAACAACAATTCTCTTTCTGGAGTGATCTAGTTCCGAATCGAGACTATCAAGAGAGCCACGAATCAGGGCCTCGTGGATCGACCGAACCGTGTCAACGGCACCCATCTCAGACACCTCATTCTGGACCGCATCGGCCACCTCTTCTGTCGTTGCCAGTGTGTCTTCAGAAGGAGCACTGAGGAAGTCACCGACCAGATCGGCAAGCCTTGAATAACTGAGCAGGAGGGGATTGTAGACCCGAGCGGCATAGAGATATTGCAGTGCCTTCCTGTAGGCGATGACCAGGCAAGAAGACGCATCAAGTCGATCGTGAAGGAGTGGAACATCAAACGACTCCTGAAGCCAGTTACTCAGCTGTCGCAACTCTTCTGCGAAGTATTCCACGGTGGCTTCATCCGGTGTCGCCACAGGATACGTCAGTCTGAAGACTCGATCTTTAGGAAAACGGTACCGCCAGACATCACCCAGATTCTGAAGGGAGTCACAGGTGTTCCCGGGAAACACAATCCCATCGAGAAGAAGCCTATCACCCGCACGCTGGGCTATGAGATTCCTTGTGAGAGAGCAAGCGAAGGTCTGCAGGCTATCCTCGAATCCACCTCTTTGTTTGGACTCGGCTCGAATGAGTGAGGGTGTCACGCCATGCGCTAGAAAGATCTCAACAGGAATGTGTGGGTAGATATATCCGACAAACCGATTGCCGGGTTCCACCATCTCGCGGACAAGCTGAGTAGAGCTCTCTAGGAGATCTGTGCGAGTCAGTTGACATACCATCCTTTTGCCGGAACGGCTAGTACAGATATGTCAACGCTTGAAGTCTTATTTCTTGTGCAAGGCGTCTTCGGTTTCATATCCGATCGATTCTTGCGCAAGGACTTCGGTAGAAGGACATATGAGGCATGGAGCTGTATGTAGAAAGCAATCTATGCGTTGATTCGCTTAGATAATGAAACCAAGAGAAGAGAGAGAAAAACGGAGATATGAATATGGAGGATTATTTGTGGCACAAACATAAATGGCCAGAGGACGCGCCGAAGACGATTGATTATCCTGAGGAACCGCTCTTTGCGTTGCTAGATAAGGCTGCAGACGAAAGAGCAGACCATCCCTTCACACTTTGGGAGGGAGTTGCGAAGACCTTCAGAGAGGTCAGGGACAGCGCCAACAGGATCGCCAATTTCCTTGTGTCAAGAGGAATTCAATCAGGCGATCGTGTTGCAGTGTTTCTTCCCAACATACCTCAGTTCCCGGCCGTGTTCTATGGGATTCTCAAGACAGGTGCAACCTGTGTGACTTGCAATCCGATGTACAAGGCTGGCGAGCTCAACTACCAGTTGAGAGATACTGATTCGAAGGCCGTCTTCGTCATGGATCATCCCGATTTTACACCAACCTGCTATGAGGCTATCAAGAACACGGACGTAGGCACAGTGGTTGCCTGCAGTGTGAAAAACTTCTTACCCAAGATGAAAGCTATACTTGGAGGACTCCTCGGGAAGATTCCAAAGAGCCCCTACTATGAAACTGACAAGACGGTCATGTACGACGACATAATGACTTCATTCAGTTCAGTTCCACCTCAGGTTGATGTGGACCCCAGTAGTATCGCCCTCATTCTATATACAGGAGGGACAACCGGTACACCCAAAGGAGCATCGCTCAGCCACATGAACATGGTATCAAATGTCCGTCAGGTGTACGAGTATGTGAACCTCTCACCGGAAGATATCGATGCCCCTCGAAAGATTGTCTACGGAGAGGAGGTCTTTGTCGGTGCGCTGCCGTGGTATCACAGTTATGGTCTGACCCTCACCATGCTGATGGCAACAGACCAGGCATGTCAACTTATCTGCATACCCGATCCTCGGGCAGGAGACCCACCCCTGAGCGCGATGCTCGATGATATCGAGAAGTATGGAGGCTCGATCCTGAACTGCGTGCCGGCATTGTACGCCGGGATTGTGAACCATCCAAAGGTCAATGAGTATGACTTGAGCTCGATCAAGATTTGTAGCTCTGGTGCGGCCCCGTTGCCTCCCGAGCTGGCCAAGAACTTCGAAGAGGTGACTGGCGCCATCATCTTTGAGGGCTACGGGCTCAGTGAGACCGCCCCTGTCACTCATGTCAACCCTACCAACAGGAGAGACCGGAAGTTTGGTTCCATAGGGCTCCCCGTTTCCGACACAATCGCAAAGATAGTGGATATTGAAACCGGCACGCGCGAACTGCCCGTCAGCGAGACCGGGGAGATTGCCGTCCATGGACCACAGGTCATGGCTGGCGGCTACTGGCAGAAACCCGATGAGACCGAGAACGTCATGCGTGAGATTGAGGGAAAGAAGTTCTTCCTGACCGGCGACATCGGTCACATGGATGAGGAGGGCTTCTTCATCGTATCAGATCGGAAGAAA
>SDNO01000263.1 GCA_004524435.1 Candidatus Thorarchaeota archaeon
ATTGCCATGTACATCACGGAACGAACGCCAGATGCCGCAATTCCTGGTATTCGCGCGACGTATGGGCTTGATGAACCCCTCTACGTCCAGTATTTCCTGTACATGGGGAACCTCATTCGAGGTGACTGGGGCATAAGCTACACCACTGGCGGCGACCAGGCGGTACTCACAGTCATAGCGCAGAGATTCCCGGCCACCATCGAGCTGTCCATGATTGCGATGATATTCGCAGTCGTTCTTGGTATCCCGCTGGGAATCGTTTCTGCGACCAGAAAGGACCAACCCGTGGATCACTTCACTAGGGTCTTTTCTCTTGCAGGAGTTTCCATGCCCATCTTCTGGTTTGGCCTGATGCTCAAGTATGTATTCTTCTACCTCTTTGCTATCAACAACCTCCCGCATCTGCCAGGAGACTCGCGGTACGACAACGAGCTCTGGAAGATGGTACTGGGCAACCTAGAGGGGTATCAACCCATAACGCGGTTCATGCTCATCGACTCGATACTATATGGTAGTCCCGCACTGCTGTTAGATGCAGCGACCCATCTTGTATTGCCTGGATTCTGTCTGGGGTATCTGACTTTGGCTATCATAACCAGGATGATGCGGTCAAGCATGCTCGAGGTTCTACGGGAGGACTACATCACTCTTGCAAGATCAAAGGGTCTCCGTGAGCGAACCGTGATCTATAAACACGCGTTGAGAAACGCCCTGATTCCGACGATTACCGTCATAGGCCTTGCATTTGGCAGTCTCATGACTGGGGCTGTGTTGACTGAAACTATCTACAACTGGCCTGGTATCGGGAAGTGGGCCACAAGAGCGATACTCAACTCGGATATGGCCGCAATCAACGGCTTCACTCTGCTGGTCGCTCTCATCTTCGTAACGGCCAATCTGTTGGTGGATATCATGTATGGGGCACTTGACCCGCGGATTCGGTTCGGCTGAAAGGAGGTATGGATATGACTAGTACAGACGACTATACCAACGTGACCCCGGAATCCACCGGATTAGTGACAATAGTATCTGGAATTCAGCTCCTCCTTGCTGTCGTGATGCTCTTACTGGGAATTGCTGTTCTTGGCGGGATGGTTGCGGGCGCCATCATTTCGATATTTGGCGGCTCTCTAGTTCTACCGGATATTCTGGTAGGCTGGCCATTCCAAGCGTTTGTTCTTATCATCTTGGGCTACATGGGATGGAACAACGGGCAGCAGATGAAGGGAGAAGACCCCTACGCATACTCTTCGGCTCTTTACATGAACCTCATCTCAGCAGGCCTTTTGCTTACCATCGGCTTCCTTGGTCTTCTCCTCATTTCACTTCCACTCTTGGTTGTGATTCTCCTGTTCACACCATCGGTCCGGCCGTTCTGGTACCCAGAGTGGAGAGAGGACATGGGTCCCCGATCAAAGGAACTCAAATACAGCCTTCACCTGGTCAGGAAGAGTCCACTAGTTGTGGGTGGTATAGTGATTCTGGTTTTCATGGTTTCTATTGCCCTTCTGGCCCCAGTAATCACGCCCTACGGGCCTGAGGAGCGGGTGTGGGCCGATGCTCGAGATCCGCCGGGCTCTGTGTCTGAAATTCCCAAGTACACAGCTGACCGTTTTTTCTATCAAAACGACACGGATGTAAAGTTGCTGCCGAACTTTACAATAGGAGAGCTCACAGTTGACGAGAGCCACCTTCAGTTGACAGATGAGCCACCCGAGTTGTACATGTCCATCAGCGTCAGGGACAAAGGCGAGGATCAGAATATCAACGTTAGTGTCTTCATCGGGGTATATGATATTGGAAAGGACGAGTTCCTAGCCATGTCTGAAGCCGAGCGTCAAGAGCATTTGATTGGTTCCAAGCTTGACAATGAATCGGTCCGAGAGGCCTTTGACCTGACCCTGGAACCTATAACATACAGCTACGTATTCTGGTACAACGCAACCCAGAAGACCAGTACTTGGCAGAGCAGTCAGATTCTCCAGTTCAGATATAACTTCTGGTATCCTACACATATGTGGGGTGTGGACGATACTGGGGGCGATGTCTACAGCCGTATCGTATGGGCTGCTCAGGTCGATCTTCGAATATCAATAACCATCGTGCTGGTGGCGCTTGTCACGGGAGCCATCATTGGTGCCGTTGCGGGGTACTATGGAGGCAAGATTGACGAGCTCATGATGCGTGTAACGGACATCTTCTTCGCTTTTCCCGGACTCATTCTGGCCATGGCGATTGTCATGGCTCTTGGTGAACGGAATCTAGACAACATTTCTCTGGCTCTCATGATCACATGGTGGCCAGTCTACGCCCGGCTTGTCCGTGGTCAAGTCCTCTCCGAGCGCGAGAAGCTCTATGTTGAGGCAGCACGGTCCGTCGGAGCAAGCGACAGCAGGATACTGTTCACACATATATTGCCGAACACCTTCCAGCCACTCATTGTACAGGCCACCATGGACACTGGAGGTGTGTTGCTTACTGCAGCTGGCCTATCTTTCATTGGTTTCGGGCCGCCTGCTGGTGTCGCTGAGTGGGGTCTTATGATATCCAACGGGCAATACTACTTGACAGTTGCTCCCTGGATGTCGTTGTTCCCCGGTCTTGCGATTCTCGTCACCGCCCTAGCCTTCAATCTGGTAGGTGACGGCATCCGGGATATCCTGGATCCGAAGCTGAGGAGGCGATAGCATGAGTAGCGACCTTGACCTAGTACTGCGTATCAAAGACCTAGTGCTGAATTTCTACACCTATGAGGGAACCGTGAAGGCACTCGACCGGGTTCAGCTCTTCCTACGTCGGGGGGACACCCTTGGGCTTGTCGGAGAAACTGGTTGTGGAAAATCAGTGACTGCGAAGTCCGTCATGCGACTGGTGGAGTCGCCCGGTGTCATCGAGGGCGGTCAGATTCTCTTCAGGGAGAAAGACCCCGCGACTGGCGACATGATAGAAACCGACATCCTTCAACTTGAAGAGGAGGAGATGCTGCGGATACGGGGCAACAAGATCGGTATAGTCTTTCAGGACCCCGCGACGTACCCCAATCCTGTGTTCCGCGTCGGAGAACAGATTGCTGAGACCATCACGCTGCATCAGAATCTTGCACGGGAGGCATTGGAGATTCGCATTGAGGAGCTCGAGGAGTCACTGAAGGCTGAAGATATCTCCAGCGATCGAGCCGAGCAGATCAAGGAGAAGATCCAGGAGTACAAGCTACAGCTTGATGACCCACCTAAGCCAGACAAGAAATACAAGCAGAAGGCAGCCATGCGGCGAGCCATTGAGATGCTCAAACTCGTGAAGATGCCCGATCCAGAGGAGATTGTCAACCAGTATCCGCACGAGCTGTCTGGTGGAATGCGGCAACGAGCGCTCATCGCTATGTC
>SDNO01000060.1 GCA_004524435.1 Candidatus Thorarchaeota archaeon
TAGGATGCTAATTGCACGACTGACGACTCTGCGCCTCTTCGCGCCACGGATGTCTTCAAGTTTATCGAGGGTGACTGTGGCCTTACAAGGGCCAACTCTGTCAACCGTTTCGATTGAAGCAGCAAGAATAGCTGTAGCGGTCTTATCAAGTGAAACTGGGATGACAATCTCGCCTCTGCTATTACCACCTTCTGAACGAACGACTATCTGAATCCTACCGATTCTACCTGTTCTCTGAAGCTCTCTGAGATCAAGATCTTCGCCAAGAAGACCCTCCGTCTGGCCGAATAGAGCTCCAACAACATCAGGCTTGTCAACTACTCCATCAATATCGATTCTAGCCCTGATGACATATTTCGCAGTGCTCTGATCGAAATCAGTTCCTATTTCCATGCACGTCTCCTTTGAATTGCTGCCACGTGCCCGGTCCATGGGGGTGATGCTTCTGCCCTGCCGACTCTTAGGAACTGGGATGTCCCCACCAATCCAGAGTGATATGTCGCTGGTGTTGGCGACTCTTTTTCATATGCCCTTTCTTCTGCAAGAGATGATGAAACGATGATCCTATGAGTGATAATAATCCCATGATTTGCTCGGCGGCCGATTATCGACCCAGTTGCGGATCGCATAGGTTGGGCCCCGTGACAATGTAATGATTATGATTTGGTGAATACTGAAGCTGGACCGATTGAATACGGTGTTGCTTCCTATCTCCTCGACAAGAAGCTCTGTATTTGAAGCTGTCGCTACGAACGAACCTGAATAAAATGACAGGCGACTTGGCGCCAATTGGTAACGCTAATATTGGTACAATGAGTCAGATAGTATGTTCAGCAAATGGCCCATCTTCGAGGGCGCACTGAGTTGACACGATGACGTGTTGCGCAAATGATGGGCAACAGCTTCGAACACCAACCGTCATAGCAATATCAGCGAGCCACAACGGACTCTGTTGATTCGGACGATGTCCGTGTATGAGATATGAGTCACCCTGGTTTCGCACAATGACGGACACGTCGGTGCCATAAGAACCCAACATGAGACAGCTTGGTAGAGGCGGAAGTTCTTCCGGAGCAATGAAACCGAGAGTTAGTGTGTAGGGACACAGGCATCGACACTGTTGTTTCCTTGACTGGGTTCTATAGTTCTACTGATTCTCCTGGCGCCAGAACAGTCACGCTAGTTGAGGGGTTCCGCTTTGAGACCAAGGTCTTGAACTTCTCAGGATCGGCCTTGATTGCTGGAAAGGTATCATAGTGCATGGGGATTGCATGCTTGGGATTGAGAAGATGGACAGCTAGAGCGGCCTGTTCTTCGTCCATAACGTAATATGAGCCAATAGGAAGAAGTGCCACATCTGGAGAATAGAGTTCTCCAATCAGGCTCATGCTTGAGAACATACCTGTGTCTCCCGCATGGTAGAATGAGCCATCCGAAAAGGTAACAACGAATCCAGTCGGCGCACCTGTGCCACAGGAATGAAATGCCTGAACGAGTGTGACGGTGACACCATCAATTTCAACACTGCCGCCTATGTTCAAGGTGTGAACGTGCTCTAGTCCTTCCTGCTCCTTCGCCTTGATGGCAAGCTCATTGATAGCAACAAAATAGGCACCAGTCTTCTTGCAAATCTTGACAGCCTCGGAAAAACCGTGATCACCATGGTCATGCGTGACAAGAACAATGTCGGCTACTTCCACGTCGTCAACAGAGAGGGGGGAAGTAGGGCCATCCAACCAAGGGTCGACGAAAACAGTCTTTCCGTCTGATTCTACTCTAAATGAGGCATGACCAAGAGATGTAAATTTCATGATTAGTTCACTCCTTGATTGGCACAAGGCAGCCCTACAACATTTACCTTTCGATATTGTGGTCTGGTCAGTTCTTAGAATATCAAAGGCAACGACTTAAGTCTGGAAGAGGGGGAGTGGGAAACTGAGTCTTGTATCATGAGTACGCGGCCACACCCGGACTTGCTCGAATCGGGGAAGATTGCGTCTCGGGTGAGAACTGAAATTGCCAAACAGGCAAAGCCCGGAGTCAGCGTACTCAGACTATGTCATACGGCAGAGAGCAAGATCCTCGAGTATGGTGCGACGGGGCTTGCGTTCCCCTGCAACATATCAATCAATGAGGAGGCTGCCCACTATACAAGCCCCCAAGGGGACTCACGAGTGTTACCTGACAAGGGCCTTGTCAAGATTGATCTTGGGGCTCACGTGAATGGCCATCTATCCGACACAGCGGTCACAGTGGATATGGATGGTTCATACTCTGATTTCGTGACTGCAGCACAGAATGCATTGTCTGCAGCCATAGAGTTGGTAGAACCTGGTATTGGATTGGGACAGATTGGAGCAGCCATCGAGAGAGCTATAAAGAAGGAAGGATTGAAGCCTGTGTATCAGCTCTCAGGTCACCAGATGAAACCGTGGATTCTACATGCGGGAAAGAGCGTTCCAAATGTGGAAACCCACGGCACAGGAGTAATGAAGGCAGGAGAAGTCTATGCGATAGAACCCTTCTCAACAGATGGAAACGGTTCCATAAGGGCAGGTGAGGAGGTCTATATCTTCTCCAATGTTTCGAGGATCAAACCGAAGATGGACCGTCTGGCCAGACAACTTCGTAATACTCTAAGAAAGAGATTCAGAAGTCTGCCCTTTGCATCACGATGGATTAGGATGAATGATGAAATCCATGCAGCATTCGGAAGGCTGCTCCAAGCAGGAGTGATTCGAGGGTATCCGGTGTTGATTGAGGGGAAAGACGGAATGGTTGCACAATGGGAGCACACGGTCTTCGTTAGTGAAGACGGGGGTGTTGTGACTACACAGATATAGAAGATGCCAAAGACCCAGATAGAACCGCTTAAGAAGTGCAGACTACAGACTGTCCTACGGTGAGTTGATGCCGGAAAGGCCAAACCCCCTGAGTGTGAAAGCTGGAAAGGTCGCCGCCAGGGTACTACAGGAAATATGCGAACTAGTTGAACCAGGGAAGAAAGTAATATCCATCTGTACGGAGGCAGAAAAGCGTATCATTAAGTTAGGAGCCAAACCGGCATTTCCCTGCAATGTTTCGATAAATCATGTTGCTGCACACTACACAGCCCCAAAGAACGATAGAACGGTCATTCCTGAATTTGGTCTTGTGAAGATTGATGTTGGAGCACATGTTGATGGATATATCGCAGACACCGCTCGCACGGTGGATATTGATGGATCATTGGAAGGGATGGTCGCAGCGACGGATGATGCTCTAGATGAGGCAATCAAAGCAATTCAACCTGGTATGAAGGTCAGTGAGATAGGAGAGGTAATAGAGCAAGTAATCGAGGCCTACGGATTACGACCTGTGAAGGAGCTAACTGGTCATAATCTCAAACGATTCAAACTTCATGGAGGAAAGAAGATTCCAAATGCCAAGAATCGTGATTCCACCAGAATCGAGCAAGGTGAGTACTATGCCATCGAACCGTTTGCTACTAGTGGAAGAAGCATAGATGAGAGCAAGAATGTGTATATTTTTGCTAATTCAACAGCTGATAGACCAGTGGATGATGCAGTAACAGAGAAACTACGCAAGTATCTGAGAAAGAAATATGGACCGTTTCCCTTTGCATCGAGATGGGTAGGATCTGCATCCGATAACATTGATATTACAAGTGAGTTTCGTAATCTCCTGAAGGAGAAGGCAATTAGGGGATACCCTGTACTCGTTGAAAAGAAAGAGCGCCCAGTGAGCCAGTCAGAGCATAGTATCTTTGTTTCGAAAGATGGCGCAATATTGTTGACGAAACCAGACTAGATCTGGATCTCTTCTTCCTTCTCTCTGATAATATATATGCCATGAATGGTCATCGAACCGTCACATTTTGGACAGGTCGCGTCTATAGGCTTGAGAATATAGTCGCCCTTCTCAAAATCTCGCAGTTCCTTGAAATCACAGTCCAAGTTGTCGCAGATAATCTCTGTGACCGTGGGCGGAGGAGGTTCGGGGGTCTCTGGTTGTTTTCCACCGCTTATGAGTCCAAATCCAATTGACATTACTATCATCCCTATGAGGAACCAGATGAAGGAGTACGTCGGGTCACTGTTCATTCCCCAGAAGAGAAGCACAGCACCTGCGCCTGTAATGATTAGCCCGATTATTTTAGAAATCATTCCCATTTTCATAACCTCATAGTCCAATACCAATAGTGTTTCCAATCCCAGCAAGAATGACCCGATTTCCCGTTTCAGTTCGTTTCACGATTGAAGCCTTGATACGCTCTATTGCTTCGGGGATAGCATTAAGGAGTTCCTTCTGCATAATCCCGACCGCTGCCTCTTCGTCTTCTTTTACGACAATGGCCTCTAGAGGAATCCCATTCTTTCTTGCTACTTCTTCAATTGCATATTTCTCAGGACCAGGATCGCCTATTGCGGCTCCTGTGCCCTCGGACACACGACCAAGTTCCTCGCCTTCAAGCTTTAATGCTGCATCTATTGTGATTATCCGAGAGATATCACCGCTGTTCTGCTTGACAAGATTCTCGATAGCCAGACCCGGTTTTCCAACGGTTCCCCCAGGTCCTGTCGCACGAACCGCAAATAGAGTGCGTCCCTCGACCTCGACACGATAGTAACCCACTTCGCGTGCAAGGTCATCGATATAGTCCTCCTTGGTTGCACCGTACTGTCGAGCAAACTTGCTGACAATCAGTGGACCAATACCATCGCCAATCGGCTTTCCAACCGAGAAAGCACCCATGGCCTGGAAGTAGGCCTTAGCGATGCGTAGCAGCTCGGGAAGTTGCATCTGTATCTGCATGATCATTATCTGACTGCCATATTTCTTACCCAGAATATAGTAGTGCCGAACAACACGAAAGATGAGGTTCATGACCTGAGTGACCTCAAGTGTGTTTTCCAGATTCTGACGCATCTTACCATCAGCCTCAGGGGCAAGATCACCGACAAACTCCTCAAATCGGTCTCTCCGTTCATCCAGTAGATGATCCAAGCGCTGGATGACACCGGCGGGATCCAAATCGACAGGCATGATAGTGAAATAGTCAAGCCATCGGTCGAGGTCTCCCGCAACTTCGTCTTCGGGCCGTCCGAAGTTCTTGAAAGCATCAATAGCGGTCTGTCTAGACTCCAAGAACATCCGTTTCAATTCCAGAAGGCCCGATTCAATCTGCTTGAGCCACTGCCACATCTGAATTTTCTGCCCGTAGAGACTGAAGAGCATGATGAATGCAAAGAATGCCAGATTGATTATCCAGCTGAATTCGCTGGACTCTCCGCCGAACTGCATAGGTATCACCTCGACCACGAGCGTTCTTGCTTTAATCGTTTCTATCTAGGAGATGAAAATGCGGAAAATAACTTCGAATAAGCAAAGAGCCAGGACAGCAAGTTGAATGAGAAAATGTGGCAGCTTGGAGGCTTGTCACGGGCTCGCGCACCGCACAGTTCCTCCAACGACACCGGTCTTGACTTCCGGGTTCGGTATGGGACCGGGTATTTCCCCGGCGTCTATGGCCGCCATCAAGAGCCGCACACTACGACTTCGGTTTTAAAGCTTGCCGTCTGTAACAAGAGAGTTGTGCCTACTGGCCCTCTGACCTCTGAAGTATGGAACGCCTTAGTTTCTCAAAAGGAAGAGAAACCACCCCTTTGATATGTAATGCTGCCAAGACCACAAAGACCAGTGCCCCACCTATCAAGGAGAAAGCCAAGAAACGGTCTAGTACTGCTAGTAGCGGGACTCCTGCCTGTGTAGCGACTTGGAGAGTTCGATAGTCAGCAGTGTAGGATAAGTCTGCAGTACTGTTCAGCGTTGCGCTCTCCGGCGCGAGGTCGTTGTAGTTCTTCTCCAGGAATATCTCGATGGTATCATTTGAGATGCTCTTCTTTATCCCATCGCTCAGGACAAACGTGAGGCTATCAAACACGAGCCTACCACCGAAGTCAGGAATAATCTTGGATATTGGCTTGTTGTCCATGAGGAACGTTTCATAGGCCAACATCCCATCTTTGAGGGAGTCATTAATCGCGAACATTGGGCGATCAGGGTAATGGTCAGTCAGATAGCCCCCACTGTCATGCCACCAAGGATAGAAGGCCATATTGTCTACTTGAATGTCATTCAGAACTGATCTGCCAAGGATTGTCCGTCCGTAGTAGAACCCCAGATAGGCAGTCATATGATGCTCGCTCACAGTGGGGTGATGATGACGGTAGAAGTAGGAAACGGTGAACACAGCCCGAATCAAAAGGGCCTCTGTTCCATCTTCTAACCGAAATGATGCACGGTAGTTAAAGGAATCTACTTCGAAGACGGCTGCACCTGGCGGACTGCCCACCTCTTGTGCTACAGTCTGTGGTAGGTCTGCCAACTGCAAGACTAGAAACAGCCCAAGCAGCAAAAGAGTACTGGCACGCCTTGTCAAGATTCTACCTCCGGTGAATACTCATTGATTGTTAGATAAAAGGCGCTTTCTATTTGAGCAAAGATTGGCAGAAAATACCTGTTTGGAAAATGGTGGGGCGGATGGGATTCGAACCCACGATCGACGAGTTTCGCCAAGGCGACGTCAGCAATTGACCCGATTAGTTCTTGGCTCGAAGTGAACCCAGATCTGGAGCCCGTCGCCATACCGTTGCAGACCACATCGGTATCCGATGTGATTGACTAGGCCACCGCCCCGAAAATGGCAGCAGTTACCATCAAGGTGCGAACAGTCCAGCGAATGATATGAAGGTTTCTGTGTCCTGAGGGCTTACTGGTAAGAACTGTGACTCATGAACCGAAACGCTGTCAAGACGTGACGATAATAAGCAGGGGACTCACTAGTGTAGAGTAAGAAAATGGCAGAATCTCACCGAATAGCAGGCATAGACGAGGCTGGCAGAGGGCCGATGTTAGGGCCGATGGTCGTCTGTGGAGTCGCCTTTGACTCGGAGGGGCTTCGTCAGCTCGATACTCTCAACGTTCGAGATTCAAAGCAAGTATCATCCAAGCGAAGGACGAATCTCTACGATCAGATATTAGAGATAGCAGCAGGTATTGCCATTCGGAATATCACTGCAGAGGACATAGATGGAAAAAGAGAGCGTGGGATATCCCTCAATCACATCGAGGCACTCGCATTTGCCTCCATTCTGCGAGAGTTGCGGCCTCAGATAGTATACTTAGACGCGGCCGATGTCGATTCCCACCGCTTCGGTGAAACTGTCTGCAGACTTTCCGGTCTTGGTCCAGAACAGTGTGAAGTCATTTCCGAACATAGAGCGGATGAGAACTATCCCGTAGTATCAGCGGCATCAATCGTTGCGAAGGTCGTTCGAGACAGATTCATCGAAGAGCTCCGGGTTGACTTTGGCGACATTGGCTCGGGTTACCCGCACGACCAGAAGTCCATCCGATTTGTGAAACAATGTGTCAAGGCCAAGAGGATTCCTCCGTTTGTAAGACGGAGTTGGGAACCGGTCCGAATAATCATCGAAGAGCTGAGCTGCAAGCAGTTGAAACTGGATGAACCGTAATGCTATGTGGAACGTTCGGAGATTATTCTCCTCAACTCATTTGGTTTCTCGATTTCATCTAATTCAAGCTGACGAATAACCGCAAGGTCCGATACATTCTCCTCAGCTCGACCCTCTTCTACTATGATAACTGCGTTCGACTCCGAAACATCGGATACGCTCTTTATAATCTCCATTCGTTTCTTCAGCGCCCAAGATTTGAGCGATCCTACACCTGACATCAGAGGAGGGCCCTCTTCTTTTGCGGCAACCTGGAACGGAGCACGGTCTGTCCATAATACATTCATTCCGAGACGCTCGAAGAACTCGTTGACACGAATCTCCAAGTCTGAGATAGTAACAGGATTCGGATGTTGAGCAAGCGGTTTCTGAACTTGAGGCTTAGACAGAACATCAACGGGAATGGTGAGATCGGTTTCAAGGACCTCTTCCAGACGGCCTGCAACCTCGGTGCTCACATCCATCTCGTCTTTCTCATATGCAAGAATTGCGCGGGCGGAAACCTGTACACAGTCGGCAAGCTCCTTCTTTGTGAGGCGTCGGGACAGTCGGACTTCTTTCAGCATTGCGCCATCAATAGCGACAAAACGCCCACCCCGTTGGATGAACTCGTGAGGAAGATCGTTCTCTCTTATGACACAGTCAAGACTGGGTGGGGCAATAGTAGAGACTCCGTACCGCTTGTAGACAACTCCCTCTTCTAAATCGCCCCGTCGATTCTTTATGCCCACTATCAAGGGAGTTGCATTGAAGAACTGGGCAACAAGCTGGAGAGCGATAGCATCTTCCTTTGTGAGAGCATCGATATTTGCTAGAATCTTCACTAGAACGAGTCGATCATTCTTCTTTGCAACCAAATCAAAACAACTTGGCCTTACATCGCATCTGGATGACATGCTAAACCCAGCATCCTCTAACTGAGAGATGACCTCTTCAATCAGATTCTGTCTAGCTCTTGTCATCGTTTTACGTTCCGTGGAGAATTTGGATAGAATCCTTTTCAGGCTTGCTGATTGTGAAAAACTACTTCTCTCTCCTACTAATAGTGGTAAATCCAATGCATGTGGTGGTCGGAAGTTCACGTCTTAGGACCTGAACTTGGGGCCGAACCAGACGGTCAACTGGCTTCCAGTCCGAGATCTCATCCCACTCTAGGACAACATATCCTAGTAGTCGATGAATCATGAACAGTTCGTTTCTACTGCCGGCAATAGAGTAGATGCCTGGCCCGAAATCCATTCTCCGTAGTAGCACGAAGGGCAAATGAATAGTCGAGTGAAATGCAGAAGGGACTTCTTCTGCGATTCTGCCCAGTTCCTCTTCGTGGAACCCTGAGAATTCACCTGCTCTTGTCTGATATCCAGGCGATTCTTCTGACAGAAGAATAGAGAGGGGGATACGCTTCTCTGGAAGATGATTATTCGCAGAATCGATTTCGTGTTTGAGCATTCTCTCGAAGAACGAGCTCAAATAGCCGCCTCCGTAGCACGAACCACCACGAAAAGGTGGTCCTTCTCGAAGGGTGCGAGATTGACTTTCTCTACCATACCAACTCCGGATGCCTCAATCTCTGACAGTTCCTTGTTGAAAGCTTGGCTTGCTGGAATTGATGAGTCGATGCTTCTAGCTTTGATTGCTATCATGCCCCAAGCACCAAAACTACAGAAATGCCGCATGTTTTCTGTCAGTATTGCTGCCTGATTGGGTTGTGCCACATCCTGATAGACAATATCGATGGGTTCGGTAATGAATGGCGAATACTCTGTTGGATACCTAGCATCGTCAACAATTGGGACAATGTTAGAACGCGATTGGGAAAGACTCAGCAGATTGCGAGCCACTTTTGGTGAGAACTCAACTGCATAGATAGTGCCGACTTCTCCAACGATATCAGAAACATGACTCACCGTTGTACCTGAAGCTGCTCCCAGATAGAGTACCTTGGACCCCCTCTGTATCGGCATCTCTCTGAGACCATTCCGGATGGCTGCAGATAGCTTAGATCTTCTGGAGGGCCATAGGCGATATTCTACACCATCTATGTCGATGACTTTCTCCCCATAGACACTTCCGGCGCCCGTCAACGAACGTGTGGCCAACGACGTTTTACCCTTCTCTTCGATTACATAGACACCAGAAAACTTGTGTTCCTTTGCCTGCATTCTACCGACCTCCCTTCTTACGGCCTCTTCGTTTCGACTTCTTTTCTGACGAGCCTTGATGTCTTGGTTTGGGCGAGATTTCTGGTGGTTCAGGATGCTGGCGTCTGATCTCCTCTACACGCTCTTCAAATTGGGTCTTCAGGCTCTCGCCAATGTCCCTATCAGAGTATGCATCTACTTTTGCCGCTATTGCCAGTTTGCCGGCCAGGGCACGAGCTATTTTCCCTCTCTGCCAGTATGGGGCATTATTAATCGATGGCACTTGGAAGATAATGCCATGTTTCGGAGGATCGGTTCCTGTTCTCAGACTTCGAAAGAGAGCTTTCTCAGCCCCGTAGACCTGTACAGTACTTGAGGGCTTACGGGCAAGGGTTTCTAGCGATCCCGCCAAGCTGATTAATCGTGCTCCAATCAATGGCCCCGCGAGCGCAGAAAGATTGGGGGCGATCTCTGACATCAAATCTGTGACGTGTTCCTCAAGTTCAGATCGTGTGGACATGAGGGAGGCGACGGCCTTGGCAAGTGCCCTGATTGCCTCAGCATCGTCGGGGGGCATTGTTGTTCGAAGACCCTGAAGAACGGAGTCATCCATCCCGTGGAGCTTCGATTGGTCCACATTGTACCTGCTGAGAGCCTTCTTGTCGAGTGCCCCTTCACTCATCTCAAGTAGTATCTGGGCAAACACTTCGTGTTCGTCAACAACAGTGGGAAGTAGGGGATCATAGGTGGCGTACCAATCACTGAGACGCATGGCCAGCAGATTGATCGATTTATCGATTTCATCAATGGCATCAATGGTGTTCTTGATGGCTACGTCCCTCTCTGAAGTGGCTGCGATGATTCTAAGCCGTGAGGTGTTGATGGCTACCTCGCGCCTGAATCGTTTCAGGGCATCTTGGGATTCAATCTTGTTTCTCTCAAGAAGAGCAGAGTTGTGAATGCTTGTCCGAAACCACGTGATTGGGTCTGATGTTGGATCGACGGAGACCTCTATGTCGGTGTTGGAGCGAATTAGTCCTCCAATCTCAGGGTTTTGCACGATGATTGTGGGGGAAGAAACCTTCTGTAGAATGTCTGAGAGCTCGCTAGGCATGTCCTCAGATTCGATGCTCTGAAAGAACTCGGCAGCCCTTCCTGAGTCTGGATAGAACAAAATACTATCTAGAATCTTGCTCTCTTTGTCAATGAGGAACAGACCGAATATGGTATTTGCGAGATATGTGGCCAACCTTCGCTCACTCCACTTCATCAAGGTAGAACAATGCCTTAGCGGATAAGTTTGACTGTCCACCCTTTCGGTCGTCATTGGGTCCGTTTTGCTTATTACCCTCACGTTGCTGTACGAAGGCAGGTGTATACGTGAAGATACGAGGATACTGGCTCGCATCGGGTGTTCTGGGCGTTACAGCATCAATTATGAAACGAGTTCACCGTGCTGGTGCAGACGTCGTGGTGACCAAATCGATAGGAATCGAACCAAGAGAGGGACATCCAGGGCCAGTTATCACTGCATCTCATGGAGGACTTCTCAATGCTATTGGTCTCACAAACCCAGGTATAGACGGATTCCTAGAAGAGATAGACAAGGCACAGAGAGGCGGCGTTCCAGTCGTCGTGAGTGTCTTTGGTGCCACCTCTGACGACATTGCGTCCGTCGCAGAAACAGCTGCGTCTCTAGACCCGATTGCACTCGAGCTTAATCTTTCCTGTCCCCATGCCGAGTTCAGTCAGGTGGGACACAAACCTGACATGACAATGGAATATGTTCGTGCTGTCAAGAGGAGAGTGGACTGTATGGTCCTTGCAAAGCTTACACCAAATGCATCAGATGTAGTAGCTGTAGCAAAGGGAGCAGAAGAGGGAGGAGCAGATGCCATAGTCGCTGTGAACACGCTACGGGGGATGCGAATTGACATCCAGCAAAGACGGCCAGTATTGGGCAACAAGGTGGGAGGGCTTTCCGGCCCGCCCATATTCCCTGTGGCAGTACGCTGTATCTATGACCTATATGATGAGATTACAGTCCCGATAATCGGGGTTGGAGGGGTGGCTTCGTGGGAGGATGCAGTAGAGATGCACCTAGCTGGTGCGAGTGCGATTCAGATAGGCACAGCAGCCTTGGGAGGGCTTGATGTATTTGAACGGATAAGGAGGGGCGTGGATGTGTACCTAGAGAGTCATGGATTCTCAGACATCACAGAGATAATTGGAGAGGCGAAACGGAGTTGAGGTTGAACGTTGAAACCCTCATTGGTAGTCCCAGGTCAGTCAGACTGAAGGGAGTAGTGAGAGAGAATAGCAGGACCAGAACCCTACTGTTTGAAGAGGCCATGGAAACCTGCTCTATCACACCCGGTCAGTTTCTCATGGTCTGGGTGCCGGGTATAGACGAGGTACCAATGAGTATCTCGCACTGGGATCCGCCAATCCTTGGCTTCACGGTGGCACCGATTGGCAGCAGTACGCGGGCATTATGTGCCATGGAAGAGGGAGATTGGATTGGTGTCAGAGGACCATTCGGGAAACCCTTCCAAATCAGCCAGTCAGACGCCCTTGTCGTAGGGGGAGGAGTTGGAGCGGCACCCCTTCGGCCGCTGGTCTACAGCCTCGTTGAGCAGAATACTGACGTGACACTGCTTCTTGCAGGGAAGACAGCAGGGGATCTAGTATTCGTGGAGGAATTTGAGAAACGGGCAGGCGATAGACTTAGCTTGGAGATTGCAACAGATGATGGTTCAGCAGGCTTCCAAGGATTGGCCGACATGGCAACCGAGATGTTGTGTGACAGATGCAAACCTGAAATCATCTACACGTGTGGTCCAGAACTCATGATGTACAAGCTGGTGAAGATTGCGCAGAATCGAGGTATAGAGATACAGGCGTCACTTGAGCGTTTCATGAAGTGTGGTTGCGGAATCTGTGGTACGTGTGCAATGGATTCGGATGGAAGCATGGTATGCTTAGAAGGCCCTGTTTTCACAGGGGAGAAGCTGAGAGAACTCACGGAATTTGGTCGGTACCATCGAGAATCGACAGGAGTGAAGAAAGAGTACTAGAGAGAACCAATCCTCGCAAAACAGGACTTGGCTTCTTAGAAAGTAGATTCTAGCCACGTACGCCGACCGTGCGTCCTTTTATGACGCGCTTTATGTAGTTCTTCTTATTGCGTACACGTGGAATAGGGCTATGTCTTTCGCGTCCTTGAACCTTGGGTGTCTGTTCGCGGACTTTTCCTGCCTTTGTAAGAGAACCATGTGAACCAGGCATTTGTTATCTCCTCTTATCTATCGTCTAATCTTGAGTTTTGAGGGTGCTCATAAAAAGGTATCCAATGGGCAATGACGTCCGTGAGGGTGTTTTGTCATAGACCGTATGGTACATATCGGTATACATCGGAAAGCAGCTTGAAACCATGCCAATGACCGAGGAATACAGACTCCACAGGGACATAATAGATGCCCTACTGAGAACAGAGGGGGCTCTAGACAGACAGAGAATCAACAGAGTCAAGCATTCCGTATGTGGGGAGTATGCTGCAAGTAGAGTGCCATCAAATGCGGACATACTGCAGGATGCAACCCCAGAGGAGAGAGAGGTTCTCCAGCCCTTCATGCAGAAAAGGCCAGTGCGTACAATCTCAGGGGTGGCCGTCGTGGCAGTTATGACAGAACCCTCAAAATGTCCCCATGGGCGCTGCGCCTATTGTCCGGGAGGGCCCGAACTGGGTGTCCCCCAGAGTTACACAGGTCACGAACCAGCCACGATGAGAGGTCTGGAGCATGACTTCGATCCATTTGAACAAGTACAGA
>SDNO01000061.1 GCA_004524435.1 Candidatus Thorarchaeota archaeon
ATTGATACGCTGCGGTTCTGGCGAACCAAAGACGCCGTGGTTATGGGGCGACTGCAATGCTTGCATAAAGAAGCTAACATCGCTTACTGCCGGAAGCACAACATCGACATTGCACGAAGGTTCACAGGCGGAGGGACCGTGTTCCACGATCTGGGGAATCTGAATTTCGCAATCTGCGTAGATCATAACAAGCCCTACGCGTTCAAGACGCTCCGCGAACTCTATTGGAACTACATTGGGTTCATTGCACAGGGCCTGCGCAAGATAGGTATTGAGGCCAGATATGATGAGAGAGGCTCATGCATGCGGATTGAAGGCTCTAAGATAACGGGCACTGCAGGCTGGGTGAAACACGGTGTTTCATTCATCCACGGGACGCTTCTGATTGATTCGGACTTAGACAGACTCCGGATATCCCTCCGCGTTCCGCCTGATCAACCGAAGTATTACAGAGACAAGAGACGAGTCAGATGTACTGAGAGTAAGAGGGACAGAGTAACAAGTATTGCATGTGAGATGCAGGACAGGCCTGCTGATATTGCTATCAAGAAGGCCATAATAGCAAGTATTGAGTCCCTGACGGACTGCAAAATGGAGAGGGGTACAACAACTCCAAAGGAGATAGAAACTGCAGAGGTTTTATATCGAGTCCGGTACAGTCAGCCAGAATGGAACATGGGCTATCCAGCCGATGAATAGAACAGGAAGATGGAGCCTGGCCACGGAATGACCGAAGACACGGAGAAGACTCTCAAGAGTTTCATGAAGCACTTTGGTGCTCTGAACAGGGATATGCCGGAAACACGCAATGCATTCAGCGACCTTCTGAAAACCGTCCACCGTGATGGTGCGTTGAGTGCGAAAGTCAAGGAGATCATGTGCATAGTGGCATCGATTCTTCAACCCTGTGAGTCGTGTATGGTCTTTCATACGAAGAAGGCCCTCGATGCTGGAGCCTCTAGAGAGGAGATAATGGAAGGATGTGCGGTCGCCATAGTCATGGGCGGAGGTCCGGCTGCAGCACATTTGGCGACTGTTCAAGATGCCCTTGACGAGTGGGCCCCTCGGAAGAGATGATTGGACACTACTCCAGATCAGTGAACAGAACTTTGATGGCCTTCTGTGATTCCATTAGTTCAAAGCCCTCTTTCCACTGTTCTAGGGATATTCTATGAGTGATCAGGGGGTTCACATCAATACTCTTCGATGCCATCATTCGTAGAGTTGTTACCCATGTTGAGGGAATGGTGCCCCAGGTACCCAGAACGCGAAGCTCCTTTGTCACTATCAGGTCCATGTCAAGTTGAGTAGGCTTCCCCTGAATGCCTATCAGGGCAATTTGTCCCGTCGTTTTCACGAAATCGAAAGCCTGTCGGCGCGCAGCTCCGGAACCCGATGCTTCGATTACAACGTCAGCCCCGATTCCATCTGTGAGATCTATCACTCTCTGTACTGCATCTGCATCCTTCTGAACGTCAATCGTCGTATCCGCACCAACTTCTCGGGCAATCTCCATTCGCCACTCGTCAGCGGTGACACCCGTCACTATCACATGTCCGGCACCCATAGCCTTTGCAACTTGTACAGCCACAAGCCCTGTGGTCCCTGGACCCTGAACGACAACCACATCGCCGGGTGTAATCTCAGTACACTCCGCTATCGTGTGAACGACACAGGCAGTAGGCTCAGCCACGGCTGCTTCCTCCATGGAGACGCCATGTGGAACTTTGTGCACTATGTACTCGGGGACGACTAAGTATTGGGCAAAGGCACCATTCGCCAGTGAAACACCCAGAATCTGTTTTGCCTCAGCCGTACACCTGTTCACATGGCCGGTCTTGCACTGATAACATCTGCCACAATATGCGGTCGCAGGTGAAACAACTCGGTCACCCAGTTCTAGACCATGAACGTCCGGACCAATGTCAACGATAGTTCCAGAGTACTCATGGCCAAGCACAACCGGGGGTGTGTAGAAGGCGGTATCGTGTTTAATATGAACATCTGAACCGCAAATCCCAGCGGCTGATACCTCTACGAGTACTTGTCCAGGGCCGGGGAGAGGTTCTTCAATATCTGCCAGCTCCAGGTTTCCAGGTCCCTTCTTGGTCTTCATAAGTCCTCTCAACAGCACTGACCTCAGGTCTGGCTGGTCAGACCTGTTATAGAATCTTGTGGCCTAAGAAGGAAGAACTAGGTACTCCCTGCTGCAATAGCTCTTAGAAAGGACGGAGGTTCCTCTCCCTGATCAACGGGCCGGACTCGGAAGTGCATCCCTTGTTCCGCCCTGATTGAGGCAGCGTTTCTGGCCCCCACGAACTTTCGCCTCACGCCTGCCCTCTTGCCGTGCCAGATAAAGACATTCTTTCCATCCTGGTCGATGACACAATAGACTTTGTCGCTCTCAAGTGCTCCACGCTCGATGTTTACCTCTCGAGAGGATCCGTCATCGAGCATTTCGTAACCATGGACCATCGTCATACATCTCCTGAGAGTGATTGCTCTTCTATGAATCGTGATGTTATCTCTGTAATATCCCCCACCAATCAGACAGCCTCGAACTTGGCTCTAATTGTGGCGCCGCAGTAGTTGCACTTCGCCTCAAGGGGGCCCACCCAGTCAATGCTCTCTTGATTCAATGGCGCGTTGCAGGAGGGGCATGTGTTGGGTAATCGGACGGTTCTCATGTCAGCACCGTCTGATCTACCCCGCTGGTATCGCTCGGGAATAACATAAGATGGTGCTTGTACTGTGAAGCCCTTTGCTATCTGAGCGCTGGACTGGCATACCTTCACGATAATGATGATTGCTATTACGAAGATGAAAATCGGTACTATCATGAACATGATTCCAAAAATGCCGAATATCTCAAAGAACGGATCGAAGGGCCAGAATTGCAACTTTCTTACTCCTGTCTATGCTGGTTCTGTTCCTCCAGCCGGAAATCGGCCTTATTACGTTTGCGCGATGATTGTTAAGCCAGAATCATCCGATGGCATCGTTTCTTGGTACTTGAGGACCAAGCCCCTAGATAGAACGCTCTTCGCAACCTATAAATGTCCTGTGGGAGCTTCCTCAATGGAGAGCCTTTTGGAGGCAAAGAAACAAGATGCAGATTCCAGCATTTCTTCTTAGAAAGTTATACGTGAAGGGAAGCCTAGAGAATACCGATGATGGCTTCATGTTTAAGATCAAAAACTCGCTTTCTCCCGGTACAGCAATCGGAATGGACCCTATCAAGGTCGATGATAATGAGTATCCACTTGACTCGACTATCATCAAGTCAGGGGACATGGAGATAACGGGTAGCGAGGTTTCTGAGGACAATCCGTTTGCCATCAAGGTCGGCGTTGAGGTTGCCATCCACGTGAGAGGCGACGAACTCGAAGAGGGAGAGCACAAGATCGATATCGCCCTTAAGACAAAAGAAGCTGGCACCTTGGCTTTTGATGTAAAGGATGCACTCTAGCTATTCATGATAGAAGGGAGAGTGATGCGGTAGTCGTGTCACTCTCTAGACTTCTTTTTCTAGCCTGTAGCCGTGTATTGACAAGTTGACACAATAGTTTTCAGCAAGTACGACACACTGTAGCATGGTCGTGCACCATGTATGTAAAGATTAGGACGGATGGAGCCGTTGGAATAGGAAGAGCTACAGAAGGAGCCGAGGAGATAACAATCGGCTATGGAGAAGCGCATATGATTGCCGCAGCTCTCGAGAAGCTCGCTCAGACAGCACGCGACTACAAGCAGGTCTACAAGAAGACCACAGATGTAGGCGGAGGCAACAAGATTGAGTTCGAAAGGTACGAAGATGGGCGGATAAGCATCTCCGGTGACAAACATATCTACTATTGCACTGAACGGGAGATACGCGAGTTGGCAAAGCTTCTGAAGAGCTTGCCGCCTGTGCAGGTCGCACCGGCATCAGACTATGTGGACAAGACAAGACCTGAAGACTCGATTTGTCTTATCGTGAAGAATAGTGGCAGTTCCGCAGGTCTGAAACTGACCGAGGCTGCCTTACTTAAGACTGCCGTGGTCAGTAGCTTGGATAGCAGGTATTTCGATGAGCATTTGGTGGTGGCGGGGCGTGATCTTGCAGTGAATCGTTCTAGCGACTTGAAATGGAAACTGGAGGTCGCAGGAAACCCAGTCAAGTTCACGGCCTATGAGGTTGAAGCCCTTGTGGCCGGATTACACAACGGGATCTTGGATGTCCTCATGGACTTTGTAAAATCCATGGGATCAGATGATATTGCAGACATTCGAGTCAAGAGTCACATCCAGAGAATTGAAGAAGAGGTCCAGAAGGTCATGGCGGACCATAAGGACACCAAGAGAGTCCGAAAGACCCTATCCAATATGGCAAAGGAGATACTGGGCGGTGGCCAAGATGCAGACACGCGAACAAACACTTTCATCGAGATGTGCAAGTATGTCTACGGTGATATCGAGCGCGAATTCGTGGAGCCTCTGATGATCCTCTTGGCGGGTGCTTTCGTCGCTGAGAGCTAGTCTGCAAATCTGCACAATGCTTATGATAGTCCCGGAGTCAAACAGACGGCGTCAAGGGGTTTGAAAACTGTCCGATGAGAACTACGCATCACAGTTAGCACGACGTTGGGGTATGAAAGCTCCAACGCAGCTACTCAAGATGCTCAAGCTACATAGAACGCCCTTTGAAATCCTGCTCCGAAATATCTTTGACGTTCTGGAACCGCTTGATGCTTCATTTGCATTCCCCACAGTTGCGGCAGTTGCACAGATGCGCCCTAGTCTCGTGAAGAAAATTGTTCAGGAGGGGCACGAGGTTGCAAGTCACGGATACAATCACGTGCGGTATCCCCACTTGTCCCTTGAGGAACGCGAATGCGATCTGGCAAGAAGCCTCGAAATCTTTCACAAGATAGGTATCGACATTCGAGGTTTCAGGGCACCCTATGACAACTATACGGATGATATGCCCCAACTGCTTGAGAAGTATAACATCGTCTGGGACGGTGGTTTTGGCTATCGGCCCGAACACAGAGAGAAGAATCGCTTCTTCAGGGTCGCGCTCAATGAGCGTGACTCGAATGTCACCTATATACCTCTGAGCATTTGGAGTGATGATCGCATGATTGACACGCTGGGGATGCAACCGACGCAGGTGACCGAGCAATTAAAGCGAGAGGTCCAAGAGGTCGAGAAGACGGGAGGCGTGCTGATGTTTGACCTTCACCCCATCAGAATCGGTCAGCCGGAGTATGTTCAATGCCTCAGAGAGACTGCAGAGTTCGCACGTGGGCGTGGCGCTTGGATTCCTACCCCCTATGAGGCTGTGACATACTGGAATAAACATAAGAAATGGAAAGGTGACGCAAAGTTTTGCCTCCTACTGACAGGCGATATTGATAACTGGGTTTTTTCGGATTATCTGCGTAGACAGATATGGCGATGGATAGGATAGTGGAAACATGGGTAGACTTCTGGGACGGATATTGAGAATTCTTGCGTGGTTGTCACCGATATACCAGTTCAGAGCTTCGGCTCATAGAAAATGCGGAGTAACGATTGGAAAGGGCGTATTCATGGGGTATCTCGTACAGATTGACAGTGAACATCCCGACCTCGTGGAGATAGGCGACTGGGTGGCAATTGGTCCCGGCGTCAAGATTATGGCTCACGGCGGGGCAAGTGCATATCATCAGAGAATCGGACTATTTCAGGAGAAGCCACAGAAGGTGATTATCAAAGACGGTGTATGGATAGCAGCAGGAGCGATTATCCTACCGGGAGTGACGGTAGGACGTGGAGCTGTCGTTGCGGCAGGTGCCGTCGTGAGCAGAGATGTGCCACCCATGACGATGGTCGCAGGAAATCCAGCTCGGATGGTTCAGAAACTGGAGCCAAGGAAGACTAAGTAGCGAGCTTCTTTTGAAGGGCTGCCTTCACATCGCCAACTGTCCACATGTCAATAACTTCTTCGTCCTCGAAGAAGACACCAAACTCGTTCTCGATCTCACTGACAAGGAGAAGATGTGCCATTGAATCCCATTCTTCATACTCCTTCCGCCGGATGTCATCAGACAGATCCTCAGGCTCGATGAGGAGAACCTTGACCAGAATATTCGTGAGGCGTTCTTCGCTTTTTTTCATGCCTATTCCTCAACCATCTGAATCCAGTCTGGAACTGGTATATCTTCTTTCTCGAGATCTAAGACCCATCTTGTAACGCCCTCCGGGCTCGTCCCGACCTCTTCAAACCCGTGGCGCTCATAGAAATCACGTGCAGGAGCGTTCTTCTTTGTAGGAATCACTTCACCTATCACTCTATTAGCGTCCCGTTCTCGAGCGTAAGATACTATCTTTGACAAGAACGCCGTTTCCACCGATCGACCGATGACCCTGCAGCTCATGAGAAACGAGTCGATTATGCAGTCATTAGCCTCAATCTTGGTGATGGCAACCCCCACAATTCCCTCGTCCCCAAACTTGTCTTTGACGGCCATGCTGAAGACTGCACTGTCATCAGACTCTCTGAAAGACTCGACCTCTGAGTCAGTATATCGACGAGTGGTCAGATTGAACTGGTTGGTCTTGCCAATCAGTTGAACAACCCGTGGTTTGCCGAATTTGTCAACTTGCTGTACATGGACCTTCAAGTTGAGAGTTCGAAGGAAATCCTCAATGGAACCAGTCTTCTCTTCGAGTTCCGCTCTCTTTCGCTTTCCGACGTACATCTCGCCTCTTTTCATGTCTTCCTGTGTTAAGGAGAGGACATCAAAGACCTTCAGATTCTCTAGGGTTTTTCGATACAACTGCGGGTTGTCTGGCATTTCTACGACCATTACATCAGGGACTGCCTGCCTGACTTGGGCTCGTTCATGTGGGTTGTCATCGATAAATACCATGCTGTCCAGACCAATGTTGATCTCCTCAGCAAGCTCCAAGAAATTCTGTGCCTTGTTCTGCCAGTTGATCCTGAATGCAGCAAAATGCTCCTCTCTGAGGATTTGATGAGGGTGCTCGCGGATTGGCTTCATGGCATCATCCCAGTTGTTCTTGCTATTGACCGCTAGAATCACGCCCCTATTGTACAGACTCATCAATGATTTCTGGAATTCTAGGTATTCAATCCCGGGTGATGTTGGACCTAGCTTTATGCCCTCCATACCTTCTTCTCCCACAACTCCACCCCAGAGTGTGTTATCCAAGTCCAAAACGATGCATTTCTTCGTCAGGCCTTTGAATGCAGAAGCGTATCTCGCATATTCTGAGGCGAGAGTGGGAATGAACTCGGCAGCAAAAGGTACTGAACCCCTGTAGTACGTCTTCCAGTCCACTACCCGCGACTTACCATAATCTGCAGTGGCAGAATCGAGATCGAAAACGAACATTCGTGATTCATCACGAAAGGTGCTCTCCAGCATTCTGTTCGCTTCTCGGAAGAATCGACGAAGTCCGGTCTTCTCCTTGTTGTCAACTATACCCAGAGGGGTGAACTCCGGAACAATGAAGTTGTTAACTATCACCAAACCAGATCCGTTGTTCTTCAGTGCCTCCGCAACGCCCACTAAATCATGAACCATCTTTTCAAGATGTTCTTGGCGTTCTTCTTCCTCCATCCTCACGAAGTTTGCCGTGAACAGATCATCAAGAAGGGATGCTGCGTCCACAGCCAGAACAATGAGGTCGGGTTCATGGCTGTAGAGTGAAGAGGAATCATCCAAAGCCTCCTGTCGATACGTATTGAAACCGCCCACAAAGGTCTTGGGCTTGAGTCCCATCAACCGGGTCTTGATGTCAAGACAAGCAGCCACAGGCTCTAGTGTTGACGAACCAATGAGAGCTAGGCGAATTGCCTTCTTCTTGTCTTCTGATGGACCGAGTTCGAGTTTCTGAATTCTCTTGTACGCACTCCAAAGGTCGAGGTAGCTGTCCTCATCCTTGATTGACTCGAGAATATTGTCTACGGCCTCAGAGCTATTCATCTTCGTCACCATGCGTTGCTGCCAATTCGGATGCCATCCCGTTTAGAAGTTTCCGAATGTATTCATCTCCCAAGCTGCGGCCAGCGGGGATAGCTAGGGCAACAGCGGCAGCGTAGTTCTCTGTGTGAGACAGACTCACAATGATTCGGTGTGTTGGAAGATTGTATTCGACATATGGCGCACCCTCTCTATCACGTAGAATCTCAATCTCCTTGATCGGGGTTCCCTCTCGAATCCCTATTGCCTTCAGAACAGCCTCTTTCCCTGCGAAGGTCGCTGCAAGATGGGGAACAGGGTTGGAAAAGGCGCGACAATACTCCAGTTCTCTTTCAGTGTACACACGGGCGAAAAAAGAGGAATCATCTGATATTGACCGAAAGCGTTTCATCTCGACAAGGTCTACGCCAATTCCAATGTCATCATCAGACTGCATCATTCTTCTCACTTGGCACAGGGTCATGGACAAATAGTCCGTTCTTAAATTCTGAGTTATTGCTTCCATAGACTATCCGAATCAGTCTTCATCACAGAAGTAGACCACGGATAGCGGTTTAGGATACGATCCATTAGACGGCTGACCTTTCTCTCTTCCGAAGTGCCTGAATATGCCAGTAGGACAACAAGACCACCCCGTGTACGCTTGAACTTCTGATACATTGTCTTGGTTGTGTTGATGGCGTCACAAACCACCATCACATCTGCCTGAGGGATATCAAGATCACGCTCGCCCACCGGCGAGAGAACCAAAGCCCCTAGATCATCTTCCTCTCTGAAGGCCCTTAAGATCTCACCCTTGTCTCTTGTCTGCCCCGTAATACGTTCAGCCCGGATACCTGCGTGCTCCAATGCTTCTACAATCTGATCAACCATCTCCAAATACGATGTGAGAATGAGAGTCTTTCCATGGTGTTCCGCAATGGAAACTACGTAGGATACTTTGGGGGAGATTTCTGGTAGTGCCTTCCGAAGATCGCTTACGTTGAAGTAATGCTTGAGATAGGGGTTATAGAACATCTTCATGAACTGCGTTGGTGGCATCGCATAGACATATTTCCGCAGTAAAAGCAGGCCCGTATAGCGGCCCTTCAGATCGTCGGAGATTGGCAATCGTTCAATCATCATGTGGATTCTTCGTGCGTCCCCCTCCACCAGAGAGAGATTATCACTGTCCGCGAGCTCGTTGATGATTTCATTCCTCGTGTTCGAGATCAACTCATCTAGTACTAGACTGATTGACCGGATTTGTCGGTTCTCCACTCTCTTCACCGTGAGAAAGGTTGGTTCAAGATAATCCTCGATATCGGTGTCATAGAGGTCTTCCATAGAAATCAACTCGGAGTCCGGAATGAATCTACGAAGCGTTGCTAGTTCTTCCCGAATCTCCATCTGCTCCGTTCCAAATACCGCATGATCATCACGCAGTGTTCCACTCATCCCAATTATCCATTTATCACGGAAGAACGAGAGAAGCTTGGGCCAAGGAAAGACCAGGGCAGTTCGACCTCCAGACCTTCGTACAAGTGTATCGACCTCGTTGATGAGGAGCACATCGATGTCACCGAACAGCGAGGAGTCCTTGTCCACCATGTTTGCGAGAACTTGGGGTGTCGCCACGAGCACGCGGCTCTCTCTAACTACGTATGCACGCCTACCGGACGGGACTCGAGAGGACAGCTCACCCAGATCGTCCTCCAGTCCCCCGTATTCACTCTTCAAGTAGTCCACTGTTTCAGCGAGAGAAGAGCTCGAATGCACTACGATAATAATGCGCAGGTCAGGATACCTCTCAGCGACGAGTTGATGCGTTATGAAACGCTTGCCAAGCCCACAGTCTAGCTCAAGCAGCGTGTTATGGCCCTGCATACTCTCTAGTTGGCTGAGAATGTATTCCTGGTATCCACGGGGAGTATATTTGGTATTGCTCATCGTAGCATCCAGTTCCTTAGAGGGTGATATGAACTCACCTAGGGTTGTTTCTATATCTTTGCAACTCACAAGAGCGTCTCAAGCAGGCAAGATTTAGCCGCTGATACTGTGAGCCTCACCCGGCCGAACCAGCTCCGCCTCCACCGGCTGAGCCTTTCGAGGCACAGTCTTACCATTGATCCAGATTGAGTTGGGAGGAATGACCTTGTCTTTGGGGACAGTAGAGTTTGATGCAACAATAACGTCGTCTCCAATCTGAGCACCAGGAAGAACCACCGCATTAGCTCCAATCAGGACACGATCTCCGATGACGACTTCCTTGAGATATAGGCCGCTTCCCTCATAGACGTGTCCGGAGACTATGGCGTCGTAGCCGAAGAAACAGTTATCGCCAATGATGGTCCGTTCAGGATTGAAAAGCCTTCCATTTCCGATAATCGTATTCGAGCCTATCTTTGCACCGAATAGGATATGTCGCGGCTTTGTGTCCAAGAAGACTGAGAAGAACCAAGCGAAATAAGGGAAGAGCACATAGTAGACCTCGAACAGCTCATAGAGCAACCAATCCTCGGTTTCCATGGGGTAGAATCCGTCAGGAAGATTTGGAATGATGCGCCGAGAGAGCTTGAAGAATCCTAGGGTGAATCCCAGGAATAGTGAGTAGGAGAACAATGCTATTGGAACGAAGAAGAGCAAGAACCAGAATCGCTCGTAGACGAAGACGGGAAGGAGCGTGCCCAGAGACGCCTCGGCGTACACAGGAAGGTCAGCGAAAATCCAACCAATCCCTCGAATCCACGCATCTATATTGTTGAACATGGTGAAGAAGAAGAAGACTCCTGGGATTGACGCCAGTGTCAGACTCAGGAATATCGATAGGACCATGTAAGCAGAATACGCAATAGATCGTGATTTCATTCGAAGACAACTCTGTGACTTAATTCCGTATGCTGAAAGTTGCACCTTTTAAGATGTGCTACGTGGTAGTTCGTATTCTGACACGCGAGTACTTATGTTTGCGGAACGGAGAGAGGAAGCCCTCTCAGTGATTCATCCTGGTTGGGATAGATATATAGAGGATATTCCTAGTGCCCCCATAATCTGGCTGAGCATAGAGGTACCTATGATGGTTCATGAGGTTGTGATAGTTGGTACAGGCCCTGCAGGACTGATGACGGCGGAGCAGTCCGCAGCAAGAGGATTGAACACGCTGGTATTGGAGAAACGAAAGAGAGTCACTGACTCACTCATGGGAGAGCTAGTGACTGACAAGGCCCTCAAGATGCTGAGAGTGAAACCAACCTCGGAATACGTGGGAAACAAGTTCACTGCGATTGTCGGCGAGAGCCTAGATACGGGGGCAAACATTGTTGTTGATCGAAGCCTCTTGGGCAACTCGTACCTATTAGACGAGGACCGATGCCAAGAACTGATGCGAGATAGAGCCCTATCAGATGGAGCAGAATTCCGGTTTGAGAGTCGGGTGAGCTCCGTCATCGAAGAGAACAACGCGATTAGGGGTGTGAAGTACAACAAGACCCAGAGTGCCAGGGCGGGGCTGACAGTGGGAGCAGATGGCTCCTTCAGCCGTGTGTCAGCGACGGCTGGGTTTACCCATCCAAAATGGCTCCTCAGTTACGGATACAGATACAAGCTTGCGAACTGCAAGGATGTTGACCCCGGGACGGCGTATTTCTATGTCGGCAAGGACGTGGGACTGGGTTATCTTTGGCTCTATCCTAGAAGCGAATCGGAAGTCAATCTCGGGATAGGAAGAGTACCCTCTTCGGTTGAGAACTGGAACAAGTTGATGCCGATGCGAGAGGTACTGAACAAGTATATGCGAGAGCACGAAGAGACTAGTAATGCCAAGATTGTGGGTGTGAATGGTGGAGTCGTGCCCTGCGCAGGAATCATACCGAGGTTTTCGGATGCAGGAGTGGCCTTGTGCGGTAACTCAGCAGGTCAGGTCAGCAGCATAGTTGGAGGAGGAGTCACAACCTGCCTTCATGCCGGAAGAATGCTAGCTACACACGCGAAGCGGATGGCGGACGAATCCGACTACTCCAAGAAGAGCGTAAAGGAGTATGAGAAGGAGTATCGCACGAGCAAGCTCGCGTACAATATCACACAGACGGGAAAAGGTATGTATGCCGTGGCAAGGTATTCCATGTTCAACGATCCCATCAGCGCCGCCGAGATAGTCCTCGACGAACTCGATGCGAGGACCCTCAACGAGTTGATCCAAGGAACGGCTGGAGTCTCAACCTACATGAATCTGTTCAGCAATTTCCTTCCAATGGTCATGAGAATCGGAATGGGATACTTGAAGGCCATTGCAGTCAGCGGCCCATAAGAAGAGAAGCCATATTGGCAGAGATAGGGTCACCCCCCCTAACCTGCCTCATTTCATAGAACACCTCTGTAACAGTACCCAATGGCATCCGCGCCTTTCGGTTCTACATCCGAAAGCTCGTGCGTGTCACCGCGGACAGTATGGTAGCACGAACGTTATAAAGAGATTGCTGTTTTGGATATTCATAAAGTTAGCATCTATTGATAGACAACGACTCACTTGAGAGAAGATGGTGATGACATGGATCTTGATGAGAGAACCATGGAGAGACTGAATCTGCTGGGACTCAAGACAAGTACCGAGGCTGAGTCGAGGACGGTGTCCTTGCTTAGGATTGTAATCCAGCTTCAGAGCGAAGCCGAACAGCCCATAGAGTTTGCCGAGATTTATGACGCAGTGCTACAAGAAGAGAAGGAAGAATTGAGCAAGACCTGGGTTCATCGGCTCCTCAAGGGGCTCACCGATGCGGGTCTAGTATGCGTTGAAGGAAACAGATCGTACCGGAAACGATTCATAGCCGACGCAAACACCTTAGCACGCGGATTTGAGCAGCTGAAGGCTCAAAGAATGGAGGACGTTGAAACAGAAATCCGAGAGCTCGAGGAAGAAGTGGAAGGTATCCAAGACATCGATTGCGCACTATTGGCCCAAGAGGTCATTGCCACCATCACAGGAAGGGAGGAGGCCCCACGGGCCAGATTCATTCAAGGTATGGAAGAACTCGATCGCGTCTTGAGATATGCGATAGCTGATGTTGCTAAGGAGGGAGACATTATCAGAGCCACGGTGATGCATGGGAGGCCGTTCCTAGAAGGGGGTATTGAACGTACCTACAAGTTTGTGAGGGCAGCAGAACGCGGCGCCGAGATCAGATACATGTTCCGTCCAGAGTTCTTTGCTCTAGACGAGGAGGTCACGGAAAAGATGGGACCGGAGGCAATTGCGCGATTTGTTAAGGAGATGCTCCGAATGAAGGCCCAGGGTATCCCCTTCCTGGTGAGATTGAGCAAAGAACCCAAGACCTACAACCAGGTTGCACTAAATGCCGAGAAGATTGCGCTCATAATCACAGAGGCCCCGCTCAATGCAACTCTAGTGACCAAGGAATTCAATCCCGACCTCGTGGCGAACGCAATCAAGAATTTTGACTTGGCATGGCACAAGGCGTTGTCAATAGATGAGTTCTCCAAGGAGCAGTTTCAGATGATAGTAGAGAAAGGACC
>SDNO01000179.1 GCA_004524435.1 Candidatus Thorarchaeota archaeon
CATCACAGATGCGTGCAGAGGTTGTGGTCGATGCGTCGAAATCTGTCCTCATGATGCCATCGAATTGACAATAGATGGACCAGAGAGGCTGGAAGAGTCACACGCTAGAATCTCTCGCTCTCTTGACCTGAAATGAGAGAGTCAACGAAGACTCTTCCGAAATCCGACAAGGTCACCGGCGACGGACATACACAACCACGGAGACGGCTGCGACGCCTATCACTGCAACTCCAATCACTACAGTGAGAATGAGATTGTCACTGGGAGGGGTGTGACTCTCCAAGGTGACTCGTACCTCATCTGTTGCATTGTTTCCGAACAAATCGGTGAGGACCAGAGTGATGTTGACCGTCCCAGCCGCTTCCTGAAGATAGGACAGTGAGATATCTTCACCCTCCCACGGCCCCGATTCAACGGTCACATCATCGATAAGGATACTATACGACCATGGAGTTGCATCAGAGCAAGACCAGTGTAGTTCATACGTTGTTTCGTTGAACACACTGCTGATATCTTCAGGGCCTTCTACAATTGGGGGAGTGGCGTCATCGGTGACAACATCAAAATGGATAGCAACAATGCCATCAAGTAGGACTGCATCTCCATCGTGATATTCTATCATGACATACCTCACAGACGCAAGACCCGTAGGCAGCAAGTCAAAGCTCTGATTTCCGGTTGCATGGCCCAAGGAGGCAAATACATCACTCAGGCTATTTCCAACCGAAACCGTATACTCCCCGCCACCTGCAACTATCGTGAAGTCCATGCCGCCCCCATTGAGAATGTGTCCATACTTGCCCATATCAAGTGTGAGGTACCCGTTTCCGTAATCAAGGAATATGGTTGCAGTATTCCCGTCAGGCGGGCCGACCGCGTTTGAGCCCATAAGGTACCAGGAGGAACGCGTTTCAGCAAAACTGTCGGCAAAGGGGTCACCTCGTGAGTAGATCACATCAACCCATGTCGTAGAGGAGGCATTCTGGTTGCCATCGGAACTCAAAAGGGTCAGATTGTAAGTCCCTAGACGCCACGCCTCTCTCTGCCATGATTCAATTGTAATCTCTATATCTATCTCCGCGGATGTGTCTGAATCGAACAGACTTCCGTTCCGATAGAGCCACCACTGTTGGCTGCCATGAAGTCGCCACTTGAGCGAAACATCTTCTGTTCCCCAAATGATCTCTGTGTCAAGCAGACTGGTATCTATTGCTGGTGGATGCGGAGGCTGGATGACAAGTGTTAGAGGCGCAATCGAGGTCATATTCAACTGATCCGTCACTAGCAACTCAATCTCGTAAGTGCCTTCATCAAGTCGAGGGATGTCCCATGACACTTCATAGTCCCGGGAAGACTGAACACCTGTGAGATACACTTGGTCATCAACTAGGAGGGTCCATGATTGTGGAGATATATCGTGGAGACTCCAAGTCAGAGTGTGGGACATATTCCAAAATATCTCAACAGGAGAGGTTTGACCCTGTGTGACCATAGGGGGTAGAGGAGGCGTCATCTCAATCCAGAGTTCCTCCCAGTACACCATCTCTGTTCCGTTCCATAGTTCGAGCACCAAATGGTTAACGCCCAGAGATAGGTTAGCTGGATACAGCAGAATATCTTCGCCCAACCACTCCAAGAGCAGGCACTGTGTACCGTTACATGTGATATTGCAGGTGAGCGGTGTTGGGGTGAAACCAGTCCATTCTATCGTATGTGCAGGATTGGTCTGTTCGACAATATCTGGCGACTCTCTGCTAATGGAGAAAGCGGTTATGCTGAATTCAATCGTATCGTTGGCAGTATTCCCGTATCCATCATCAATCACGAGGCTGGCATTGTGGCTGCCGAGGGCAATATCAGAGAGGTCAAACTCAAGTTTCGTGGGCCTCCAAAACGTCTGATAGTTGAAAGCGCCCTCTGACCTGAATATGCCATCCACAAACAGAGTGTAGTTACCGAGGCATTCCTCTTTGTTCCTGAAATCGTACCAGCAGTCCCAAGACAGCAGAGGGCTCTCGGAGCTCAAAACGTCACCATCATTGGACGAACTCAGACTTGGTTCAAACCGGATTCGTTCCATCCGGTATACACCATACATGCAGTCTGATGTGTAGTCGAACTGCACCTCCCAAACGATATCGCCAGAGGGATTGACCTCGACAAGACTTGAACTGAACAGGCCGCCAGACGACCAATATCCGAACGTCCCGAGGCGGTTGCCATTGGGCAGTCTATCGGCATCTCCCCACCCAGCACTATAGTAGGCCGTAGGTGCCTGCCACATCCAACTCTGATTCGCTGTCATTGTCGTCTCGTTGATAGTGATCTCCAGCATCCGAGATATGTGGTTGGTCACCGAGGTCTGATTGTGAAGGTCGTTGTCGAAGAGAATCAATTCGTCTTCATCAAGAGGCTCGACAGAGTGGGCGTGGTAGAAGAGACTGTTCCGTTCATTTCCGTAGATGTCATACATCATGAAATTGCCATACTCGCCTAGGCCCCAGATGACCTCCTTAGTGGCATGGTCAATCTTGTAGAAGGTGTTCGTGTTCCGTGAATTGTAGTATATGACATCATTCTCGGCATCGTAGAAGACGGTGTTCGAATGGCTGACATCAGGATTGCCGCTAGCATAGTCATGGTAGGGGCACCACTGGCTAGGACTGATGAAGTCTGATACATTCAAGCCCCATACCATGGAACCAGTGGGGGTGAATTCCAATATAGTGTCGAAGAGGTACTCAGTGCCATCAAACTCTTGGACTATTCTCTTGAGTGTGAAATACGTATCGTTGTTGGGGTTGTATTCATATTCATGATGACCTGAGAAACCAAGCTCGTGAACGGAGTCATTGTCTAGGTGCAATAGGGCTGCTCCGGTAGGAACGCCGATAAGCGCGGTATTAGGGTTGATGAGTTCCACGGGACAGCTGAAGGTGTTTCGGTCCCCAACGTAGCGGTCATAAACAATATTTCCATCCATGTCCATGATGAGCAGTTGGTTCGCCACTGTTCCCGTGTTCCGATTGTACTCTCCAAGGGCAAAGAGATTGTAGCCCTCAAAGGCGCCATCTCCATGATATACACTGTAGGGTACAGCAGTCATATCAATCTCCGAACTTGAGTGTGTTTCCACGGGATTGTGGTATGTTGGCAAAACAGAAGTCTCGTCGCCCTGATCCGATATCCTTTCTTGTTGCAAAACACGCGCTGGCGACGTGCTATGATGCGGAGCCAGGAGTAATAGGACAAAACTCACAACGACCAAGATTGATGGATGACGTTTCAGATAGAATCCCACCATCTGTACCTCTTGTGTAGGCCAATTCATGGGAGAGGGACTGTCTTTCTTAAGTTTCCTGTTGGGAGGTGCAGAGAGTTGACAAAAGAACAGATTCATGTAAGCACCTGACAAGTAATGGAACAATGGTCAGTGCAAATCCTTTTGAATAGGGATGTATCGGCCTTTGCGATAGACAGAGTCCTACTGAATCGGGGATTGTATGATGCCAACAAAAATAGTCGTGATTGGAATGGGCTACGTCGGAATACCGGCAGCCGCCCTGCTTGCCGACGTTGAAGGACATCAGGTAGTGGGCCTTCAGAGGAGATCAAAGCGATCTGGCTGGAAGATAGATGTCCTCAACGCCGGAGAGTCCCCTTTCAAGGGAGAGGAACCGGGACTTGACGATCTTATTGCGAGAGTGGTCAAGCAGGGAAGATTTCACGTCACCGATGATGTTGATTCCCTGAAAGATGCCGATATCATCCTGATTGATGTACAGACGCCGACAGACACCCAGCATGTTCCGCAGTATCTCTCGCTCAAAGAGGTAAGTCATGATATCGGCAAGAGAATCAAGAAGGGAACACTTGTCATCGTGGAATCCACTGTGGCCCCCGGAACAACTGAGAACGTCGTTCAGCGGATCATCGAAGAAGAATCCGGGTTCGTGGGGGGAGAGGGTTTTGATCTAGCTTTCTCGTATGAGCGAGTTATGCCTGGGAAGCTTATCAAGAACATCGTTGAACTTCCACGGGTCATCGGCGGCATAACACCACGAGCAACTGAACGTGCAAAGCAGCTCTATCAGAAGATTGTCAAGGGACCCATACGGACAACCACGGTCTTGACTGCCGAACTCTCAAAAACAATCGAGAATGCGTATCGAGATGTGAATATCGCCTTCGCGAACGAGATGGCACTTGTCTGTGAGAGCCTGGGTGTCGACGTGTACGAAGTGAGAGGGCTTGTCAATGAATTGGAAAGCAGAGACATGCACATTCCGGGTGCGGGAGTTGGAGGACACTGTCTCCCGAAGGACCCATGGCTATTACGGCACGGTCTCTATGAGTACGGTGAATGGAAGATTGAGCCTGAATTTATCTCTCTGGCAAGAAGAATCAATGACCACATGCCGATTCATTTGGCGTATTTGGTAGAAAACGCCCTCGCGGCGAGAGGAGTCAAGGTACGTGATGCAACTGTGACGATCTTGGGCGTCGCCTATCTTGAAGACTCCGATGATACTAGAAATACTCCCGCTGCGGATCTTATGCTGGCGCTTCAGGCACGAGGGGCAAAGATACGCCTGCATGATCCATTTGTGAAAGAATGGGAGCTCACGACTCAGGAAATCGAACACGACATTGTCAAGGCCAGCCAAGGTTCTAACTGTCTGGTGCTCGTGACGAAACATTCTGAATATGCCAAACTCGACCTCGGGAAGCTGAAGAATATCATGAATACACCGGTTCTGGTTGATGGCAGAAATGTATTCGACACGGAAGAAGTGAAGAAAAACGGATTCGAGTATCGGTGCATCGGAAAAGTAGGAGCGAGACATTCGCACTGAGAGAGTACAGACTCATCTCCATGGCAACCCTTTTCAAGTCAGATACGCCCGCGGACGATAACAATATTGCATGAAACAAGAGCACTGGTGCATCTCATGAAGGAGAAGATTGTTGTCATAGGTATGGGGTATGTTGGAATACCCGCGGCTGCACTACTTGCAGATGTTGATGGTTATAGTGTAGTGGGCCTCCAGAGACGATCTCAGAGATCTGGTTGGAAGATAGATGTTCTTAACTCAGGGAAATCCCCCTTTGAGGGAGATGAGCCAGGGCTTGATGAGCTGATAGCCAGAGTTGTCAAGAAAGGTACATTTCATGTCACTGACGACATTGAAACCCTGAAGGACGCTGATATCATCCTGATTGATGTGCAGACTCCCACAGATGCCCAGCACATGCCTCAGTACACATCACTCCGGGAGGTTAGCAAGAACATCGGCGAGAGAATCAAGAAGGGTGCGCTGGTCATCGTAGAATCAACAGTTGCACCAGGGACAACTCAGAACGTGGTTCAGAAAATCATCGAGAAGGAATCAGGACTTGAGGGCGGCAAGGACTTCGATCTAGCCTTCTCCTATGAACGTGTCATGCCCGGCAAACTCTTGGAGTACATAGTGCACATGCCGCGTGTTGTGGGGGGAATCACTCCCAAGAGTACCGATCGTGCCGTAGAGATGTACTCAAAGATTGTTGAGGAGGAAATCTATACCGCGGACACCCTCAGCGCAGAACTTGCCAAGACGATAGAGAACGCATATCGGGATGTCAATATCGCATTTGCAAACGAGATGGCTCTGGTATGTGAGAGTCTGGGAGTAGATATTTACAGGATCATCAACCTGATCAATGCACGACACGACAGGCATATGCACACTCCTGGTGCGGGCGTGGGAGGACATTGCTTACCGAAGGACCCCTGGCTGCTTCGCTACGGGCTTTATGAGTATGGTAGTTGGAAAATCGAACCCGAGTTTATCTCTCTGGCCAGAAGGATAAACGACCACATGCCCATTCACATGTCCACTCTGGTGGAAAACGGGCTGTCAGCCAGACACGTGAGTATGCAAGATGCCACCATAGTAGTGCTTGGTGTGGCATATCTGGAGAATTCGGATGACACAAGGAATACTCCGGCAGCCCCCTTAATCGGCTCTATTCAAGCCAAGGGCGCTACAGTGCGCCTGCACGACCCCTACGTCCATCAGTGGGAGTTCACCAATCACGAGATACTCAGAGACGTATACAAGGCTGCCGAGGAGGCGGATTGCTTGGTCTTGGTCACGAAACACAAAGACTACGATTCGTTGGACTTCGACAGACTGAAGGAAGTGATGAGAACTCCTGCCATCATCGATGGACGCAATGTCTTTGATCAAGAGGAGCTCGAGTCAAAAGGGTTTGAGTTCCGTGCCGTGGGCAAGGCGGGCATCAAGAGAGCTCAGCACTAGAAGAACAGAATCCATGACCTAAGGGCGCCAGGAGCGCATCTGAAACAGCAGCTCATTTGTTCAGAGTTGATGCTGCAGAGGGACCCGAAGGCATTCTTGCCTTTCGTCTTGCCTGAATGAGCTGTACGACAAATACACTCAATCCAATCAGGAGGAGCCCAATCCAGTCCAAGACAGTCGGAACCTCACCCAGAAACCACAATGAGAGTAGCACAATCTGGGGCAGCATCAGGCTATTGATGATGGACGTATCCACAGCGCGTAGAGCCTGCATGGTCCTGTGCCAGAGCGTAAAGGCAAAGGCGGTATTCACAATACTCAACCACAAAACATAGAACCAAGAGAGGGGACTGAGCGCAGCAGGTGTTTCAACAAGGAATCCCACTGCAAGAAGAACAGATGCCCCAACTGTCATGCTGAGAGAAGTGACCACTAGAGCGGGGATCTTTCGTTCTCGATTGATGGCCCGTCCCATAATCGAAGAGAGAGCATTTGCAAACACGCCCACCAGGACCACGATTAACCCCGCAATCTGTATCTCTTCTAGATCGAAGGGAGTGAAATAGAGTACTACCCCGAAGACACCCAGAGCAAACCATACGAGCTGACGGCGTGTGGGAATCTCCTTCAAGAACAGAATCCCCAGGACCAGTACTATCAGGGGAGAGAGGTTCAGAAGAAGTGATACAGTTATGGCGGGAAGCAGCTGGAGACCGACAAACTGTGCACCTTGAGTTATGGTCACAAAGATGAAGCCGTATGCAATGAGTCTCATACTCTGGTGGCGGTCAATCGCTCTCAATACTCGACGAGAATCGCGTCGTAGAGCCACAAACAGCAAGAGAATGATAGATGCGATGGAGTATCTCAGACCAGCGAATGTCAGAGGAGATATCTCCTGAAGTCCGAACTTGATAATGACCCAAGATGATGCCCATAGCACGGTGACGAACACAGCCTGACCCACTGCCATGAGATGCTCTCGCTGAGGGTCGGTTCTAACCGATTCCTCTGAACGGGAGTCAGCCGGGGCCTTTCTCAAAGCTCTTCACCACACAATCGAATGCTTCATTATGCAAGAGGATTATGCCGTCTTGTGACGGGTGTATTTAATGGTCGTACACTGTGTGATGGAGATAAGCTCTGAGCAATACTACTCCTGTGAGTTGACACGGAGAATCCCGGTCCGAGTGAGAATCATGACTATCAACGGTGACACGGGTTTTGGAATCATCGAACCTCTGAAAGGGGATGAGGAGGCAATCAGGAGATATGTCAGTGAACTGAGAGCCTCTTCAAGCACGCTCGCGGCAGAGATCACATACCGATCGCCTGATGCTTACTGGACGAGAGTGGTACATAGTATAGAGGGGCCCTCAATCTACGAGACTGTCTTGGAGAGCGGGTGTATGACTCTCCTACCCATCTCAATCAGTCGGGGAGTCCAGATGCACAGCGTGCTGGCTCCGTCGAAAGATATTCTGAGCAGACTCCTGCACCTTCTAAGAGAACGATTCTCTCACGTCAAAGTGGTGAGGGTCAGGGATACACCGCCCAGTCTTACGGGAATCAGTCTGACCTCAAAACAGAGGCAAGCAGTCACACTGGCAATACAGGAGGAATACTACTCAATCCCCCGAAGAGTACAGATAGCAGAACTCGCCTCTGAGATAGGCATAAGCCGAGTTGCCATGCAGGAACGATTGCGGAGGGCTGAGAAACGGATCATGGAAGGTTATCTGCGTGAAAAAACGGGGGTCTGGAGCCCCAGCTAACCCTGCAGAACATCGGGATTTCGTCACCCAAGCTACTGGTCTGTCAGTCCGCCATCAACAATGAGCAGCTGCCCTGTGATATACTCAGAATCGTCTGATGCAAGAAAGGCAGTGGCCTTTCCGATGTCCTCTGGCGTTCCCATCCGCTTCCAGGGGATTGACTCGATGGTCTGTTTGCGTGTGGCCTCATCCATAACCTTCTCAACGGTGGGAGTCTGAATTGCACCGGGAGCTATGGCATTTACTCTGATCTTGTGCTTGGCCAGTTCCAGAGCCGCGGCCTTGGTGAAGCCCAGTACCCCGGCCTTTGAGGCGCTGTAGTGTGCCAGCATCTCGTAGCCAACGGTTGTGCCTGCAATGGATGCGATATTGATGATACTACCACCATGCTTCTGCATGTGTGGGAGTACAGCCTTAGTGAAATTGTATGTGCCCGTGAGATTGATGTTGATCACTCTGTCCCAGTCGGGACGCTCCATATCGTCAAGTGCCTTGTACGGATATATTCCTGCGTTGTTCACCAAGATATCGATGCGGTCCCATCTCCCAGAGACATCATCAACCATATCCTGGACCTGTCCAGTATCACTGACATCTCCCACAACAGACATTACATCATATCCCTCGTCTGAGAGTTCCTTCGCTCGAACAACCACCTCATCAGAGATATCACTGAGAGCGACACGAGCACCTCTCTTGGCCAGCTCTCTGGCAATGCCTAGGCCAATACCCTGAGCGGCTCCAGTCACAATTGCAACCTTGTTCTCGAATGTCATCTAATTCACAATAGTTTATTGGCAGAGAGGCGATATATGCCTTTGGAAGACTGACCTTGAGAGACCGAACTCGCCCTCAGGCACCGTATTTCTCAATATGACCAGCATATCCAAGTAGAAGAGGCATGACGTCGCTTCCCTTGAGCATGCCCAGAGCACCATGTGCTGCATCAAACTCTGAGAGACGCTTCACATCATCAGGTCGGATGAAATCAGCATATAGAGCGACCGGAACCGGGTCACAGGTGTGTTCGCCCACCGAAACAGGGGTGCAGTGGTCTGCAGTGGCAAGGACGACAAGTCTGTTACCCACTTTCTCAAGTATCTTGCCGATCATGGCATCGCTCTTCTCGATTGCCAAGACCTTCTCAGCAGCGTTGTGGTCATGACTGGCATTGTCTGTGGCCTTGATGTGAAGGAAGATATAGTCATAACCGGACTCGATGCATTCGATGGTCTTCTCGGCAATGCCATCGAAGTTGGTCTCAATCGTACCGGTCTGCCCCTTTACCTTGATGTGGTCCATTCCAACGTATTTCGCCGTGCCTATGTAGAGTGCCCCACCCGCAATCACTGCGGACTCTATTCCATAACGCTTCTTGATGGTGGGAATGTCTTCATGTTTACCAGGTCCACGCAGAAGGATGATATTTGCCGGCGGCATGCCGCGCTCAACCCGCTTCTTGTTGAGCTCCAAGTCCTTCAGGAGTCTGTTGGACATGCTGACAAACTTGTTCACGATACGTGCCGTCTTCTCAGCCTCAGGGGAGTATGCCTCACAGGTCAGTATCTTCTTCCCCGTCTCGTGAGGGTCCACATCACCTATGTCTGCGGAGAGATCAGGACCGCGAAGAACTAGGGCACCGCGATGCTCCGTTGTATGGACAAACCGGACACTAACATCCTCGATTACCATGCCATCAATTCTCTCTTGAAGCACCGCGCCCTCCTCAGGGGAGATATCGCGTCCTGCGCGACGGTCCTCGACAATGAGGTCCTCAGTGACTGTGGCAAAATTGGAGCGAAAGGCAACATCGCCGGGCCTAGAGTCAAGACCAGCCCCTAGAGCCTCGAGCGGACCACGCCCAGGATAGTGGTGTTCCGGATCGTAGCCAAATAATGATAGGTGGGCAGTGTCGCTCCCTGGTGTCTGTCCGTATCCGATGACATTCATCAGACCGGTCTGCCCCTCAGCAGCAATCTCATCCAGATGAGGGGTGTCCGCCGCCTCGAAGGGTGTTTCTCCTCCCAGCTCGTCTACTCTACGGTCACCAGCCCCATCGAGCACAATGAGGAGTGCAGCCCGTTTCTCAGTCATAGTCTAGAAATTCCTCCACTCAGTCATGAACTGCGCGCCCGGATATCCATCATGAGCATCTAGGATTTCATGAATCCTTAGCAACCGATTGTATTTCGCCACCCGGTCAGACCGTGCGGGAGCTCCTGTCTTGATCTGTCCTGTGGAGAGGCCGACAGCAAGGTCCGCGATGAAGGTATCACAGGTCTCGCCACTTCGGTGGCTGACCACAACGGGCCAGTCGGCATCATTTGCAAGATGGGCCGCCTCGATGGCTTCCGTCACAGTCCCGATCTGATTGACTTTGAGAAGGAGACCACGTCCTGCTTTCATGTCAATCGCCTTCTTCACGATCTCAGGATTTGAGACTGTCAGGTCATCGGTGACGATTTGAATATCTGTCTTCCCAGCAAGAGCTGCAAAGTCCTGAAAGGCAGTCTCATCGAAGGGGTCTTCTATGCTGGCAATCGGATATGTATCAACGAGTTCAAGATAGAACTCCAGAAGCCCTCCTGCATCAACATGTTTCTTGTCTATGCGATATTTCCCATCTTTGTAGAACTCGCTGGCTGCTGCATCCATTGCTAGCATGATGTCTGTTCCAGGGGCATAGCCAGCATCGCTTGCTGCCCCCATAATCTCGTCGAGGGCATCGGTAGTTGACTCGATTCCAAACCCACAGAAGCCACCTTCATCACCAACATGCTTTGCCATGGGACCATACTTCGTCACCATATTCTTCCCGAGCTGGTGATAGACCTCTGCAATACATCGCACAGCCTCCCTGATTGTGGGAGCACCAACAGGCATAATCATGAACTCTTGAATGGCGAGTTCGTTTCCCGCATGCTCGCCCCCGTTTATCACGTTGGACATGGGAACAGGCTGGAGATAGTTTGCCTCCTTGCCAATCACACGCGTGCGAAGATACTCGAATAGAGGCATAGCAAGATGATTTGCGGCCGCGACCGCAGATGCCATCGAAACAGAAAGAATGGCATTGGCCCCGAGAGTCTCCTTTCTGTCACTTGGGTCGAGCTCAAGGAGTTTCTCATCGATGACGTCCTGCGCGAGAGGATCAGTGTCCTTCAGACCTTCGGAGATGGTGATATTGACATTCTGCATCGCCTCGGTGACCCCCTTTCCACCGTATCTGTCAGCGCCATCTCTCAACTCAAGCGCCTCGTTGGCACCAGTGGATGCGCCACTTGGCACCCGGGCAACCCCCACCGATTCGTCAGTAAGAACTACACGGGTCATAAGGGTCGGATTGCCTCGTGAGTCGAGAATCTCCATTGCTTTGATTGTCTTGTACTTCACCATTTTCTCTGGCCTTCCTCAAACTAGTCCGTAGTCAGTTCATACATGAGAGGGAGTGAGGATTTATACTAATTCATATCCCTATCAGAAGCCTATTGGAGACCAGAAGCATGAGAGTCTAGGGGCCATCACTCGGCACAGAAGGCCTCATATGTATCTTCTCAGTGGACTGCATGGCAGACGAGTGTGGTCCAACTATGAGCTATGACAGAACCCGTTCGAAGATTGTATGTACTATTGGCCCCGCCTCCAAGGACAGGGATATTCTGGCGGGAATGATTGAAGCAGGCATGGATGTTGCACGGCTGAACCTCTCTCACGAGGACCACAGCAGCGCGCGAGATACCTTCGACCTGATTAGATCAGCGGATGACACAATTCCGATTCTCTTCGACATACAGGGACCTAAGATACGTATTGGCGAGATGAAAGAGGAGGTCGAGCTAGAGAACGGGCAGGAGATAGTCCTCACAACCAAGGAGATTGTCGGTACCAAAGACAAGATCTCGATATCACACGAAGATCTTCCGAGAGATGTCCATCCGGGTGACACCATCGCCATCAACGATGGGATAGTCAGACTGGAGGTCCTGAGCATTGAGGGGGAAGAGGTTCTTACCAAGGTCACTCACGGTGGACCAGTTTCCAGTCGGAAGGGTGTCAACATCCCAGGGATTATGCTGTCCTGTCGATTGCCAACGGAGAAGGACTTGGAAGACCTCGATCTTGCTGCTGAGCTGGAGCCCGATCTTATCGCACTCTCCTTCGTGACCGATGCCTCAGATGTTCTGAGGGTTGAGAGTATTGTGAAGGAGAATGGTCCGAAGAATGTGGATATCATCAGCAAGATAGAGCACGCGCTGGCCATCGAGAACTATGATGAGATTCTCAAGGAGTCGCACGGGGTCATGATTGCGCGAGGGGACCTGGGAATAGAGGCCCCCATTGAGGACGTGCCCGTCCTTCAGCGAGATTTGATTCGCAAGGCGAACCTCTGGGCACGACCAAGTATCGTGGCAACCCATATGTTGGAGTCGATGACCTCAGAACGGCTACCGACTCGAGCCGAGGTCAGCGATGTTGCCCACGCCATCTTCGATCGAGCAGATGCAGTGATGCTAAGCGCAGAGACTGCCACGGGCCACGACCCCGTGGGAACCGTCGAGATGATGGAGCGAATTATCAGAAAGGCAGAGAAGAGAATTACCGCCGTTGATCCAGTGGATATGACCTCACCAAACAAAATGATTGTAGAAGTCATCGGGAATCTTGTCTACAGTACAGTCTCCCTTCTACCCGACAAAATCGATGGGATAGTGACCGCGACGCGAACCGGCTTCACGGCAAGATGGATTTCAAAATTCCGGCCACCCACCGATATCTTCGCGGTGTCGCGCGACCCAGCAGTCATGAGGCGCATGAGGCTGCTATGGGGCGTCCATCCTGTGAGGTTTGAGAAAGATGTGGGTAGTGTGGATGACTTAGTGAAAGAGGCAGTCCAGGCTCTTCACAAGGCTGAGCTCGTGGACCCGGACATGGACGTTGTCTTCACTTCGGGAATTCGCCACATCCCCCATAGGACGAACATTCTCGGCATATTTCATGTTCGGGACCTTCTGGAGTGATCAGATGGGAATAGGGCGTTCGGCCCAAATGTACCATTACGCACTTCGCCGCCTTTTCACCACAATGACAACCGCAGCGATGGCAACGATTAGGACTGTTCCGATGATGATAATGAGCCAAGTAGTACCCACTGAAACTGAGATAGATGATGAACCAATCCGACCGTCGGAGTTCTCTACCTCTACAGTAAGGTTATGGGACCCTGGTGAGAGGGTAGGAAGCTCAAGGTCCAGGGCTGTTGCTTGCCAGTAAGGAGTGAAGATGATTTCCTGCTCCAGTATCACCATGGCACCATCTGACACTCTTACAGTTCCTGTGGATTCATGATTCTCGTTGAACGAGTTCCAGGTCTGCAGGCCCAA
>SDNO01000264.1 GCA_004524435.1 Candidatus Thorarchaeota archaeon
CCATCCACAATCTCGTGCACCATCATAACAGCGCCTATCATCTCAACACGGGTATCGGGCGTCTTCTCATCGTCTGGTCGGGAAACACGACCCATCGCTCGGCCAAGGCTTTTCACCAGACTGGTCAAGGCAATCTTTGCAGATGGATCAAGATTGCTGCTCTCAACTGTTGAGATTAGCTCAGCCAGATCGGATATGACGCTGTCAGACACCTCAGAAGCTGTTTCTGCACGTCGGGCAACATCAGCCAAGGTTGCCTTCGCAGTGCCCAGTTCAGACTCCATCTTGGCAACCTTCTCTTGGTCTACGCTCGGGCCGGGTTTGGACTCCACGACAAGACGAAGGTCCTCAATCTCTGACTGAAGGCGCCGGATGGCTTCATCTTTCTTGCCAATCTCAGCGAGAAGCTCCTGTTCGCGTTCTGTGCCAATTCCAGGGGCCTCCTCCAGCTGCTTGGCCAAGCTAGCCTTCTCAGCCTCTGCAGACTCAACGCGCGACTTCAACGACTCCAGTTCCGTCTGAAGCTCAGCAAGACGCTCTTCTCGGTCCGCAAACTGCTCGGTGAGTTGCTTTTTCTCGGCCTCGAGTTCTTGGACGGTCTTCTCTGCAGTCCTCAGCGCCTCTTGTGCATTCTTCAGGTCTTCACGAAGTCCAACAAAATCAGGATTTGGAGGTGCTATGACGTAGTTCGTGGCCATGCTAAGGACAGTAATGGTCAAGACCAGGTAGATCATGCTCGCAAGTACGGAACCGAATACAAGATCGGTGAAACTCTGAAGCAGACCCATAAGAAATGACCAGGAACCAAAAGTGAGCTCATCGGGCCCCCACCATACGGAACCGAACCCGGTATACAGAACCATGAGAAAGGCCGCAATATAGAAGACGATTCCGAAAAAGACGAGAGCATTTCTTCGCAACATCTCCCTCGGTAGATACCGTTGATAGAGAAGAAATATGGTCCCCAAGAAGATGAGCGGCAAGACGTATGGAATCACTGCAATAATGTCACTCATTGGAAACTGAAAATCAACACTTACTCCAATATCCGGGATGGGGCTAATACCTACCAAGGCGTTTCCTCCTCAGAGGTCTAGTTAGATTCAATGAATAAATCTATTCCTGATTCATATTCTGAGGGAGAAAACCGTGGACTCTCAAGAGATTGTACCACGGAGCGGGATTTTCTATTCTCTCCAGAGCTCAGCCTTCTGGCGTTCGTGATCCTCAAACATCATCTCAAGAACCTTGAACATTCTTGATCCCTCGTCTATCGAGAGCAGAAAAGATCCCTTGACATCGCGGTCTTCTCCGAGAGTCAGACGGATTCTGCCGTCATTGACCCACCCCTCACTGCTCTTCTCAGGCGGCTGAAGCTGGAGTTCGAGCCAGGTTCTTCTTGTCTGTCCAGTTGTCCGGTCATCAAAGAAGTGCTTCAGTTGGAGCCTGCGTTCGTATAATGGTGGCTTGCTACCCATCTAATTCATTCTCCTTTCGTTGGTCGGGCTTTTCACCCGGTTACCAATGGTCCAGAAATCTATTGGGTGTATTTCTCGGCCTCACCGAGCTGACTACGGGAGGGTTCCGCCCTCAAGACAAGGCTTAATTGAAGACAGACAGAAACGAGCGAGAGACCCGAGAAGACGCAGGATGATGAATTTGAATCAGAAGAAGCCAATTGCCATAATACTCACCGTATTGTTCTTGAGCCCGTTCTGGGCGGTCGTAGTCCCGGCCAACGCGAAGTCCAACCCGGCCGTAAGCCCGAAAATTGGACCAATGCTTGTGAAAGAGATGAGCGTGGCCGCTGAGGATGACATCATCCCCATTGTTGCCAGATTCCCACATGGTACCACGTCCTTCGAGATGGCAAGCTTGGTCAGTGGAAGCATTGGAGAGGGCCTCGTTCTCCGTCACGTGTTCAGCCTCATTCCGGTTATCTCTGCCTATGCGACCCCAGATGCCGTGAACCGACTGACTGGCATTGCACGGGTCGAAGCCGTGGACATCGATAGAAAACTCGATATCAAATCTCAGCCGGACTCCCACGAACTCAGCCTGAGTAACGGGGTCAGCTACATACATCCGGATGAGATCATGGACATTCAGCCACTCTGGGACAAAGGATACAACGGTACGGATGTTACGGTGGCCGTTCTGGATAGTGGCGCACAGGGGAATCATCCTGACCTTTCGGGCAGGCTGGTAGGATTCCAAGACTTAGTCAACGAGGAGCACGATATGGATCCCTTAGACGGGGTTGACGCATATGATGACAATGGCCATGGAACTGCCTGCGCCTGGCTTGTTGCAGGTACTGGTGATGGAATGAGCGGTGCTTACACAGGTATGGCTCCAGCTGCTGATCTCCTGATTGTCAAGGTTCTTGACGACACTGGCTCTGGTCAGGACTCGATCATAGCCGAAGGAATCGAATTCGCCGTTGAACAGAATGTTGATGCAATCAGCCTGAGCCTCGGCGGTGCATGGAGTGACTCAAACTACGTCGATCCCTCGGCACTTGCAGCCCAAGCTGCTGTACAAGAAGGACACATCTCGGTCTTTGTTGCTGCGGGAAATGATGGTCCTGCAACCGCAACCATCAACTCCCCTGCAATCGTAGAAGAAGTGGTGACGGTAGGCTCGTCCTCTGGCTCGAGCGGAGTTGTTTCCTTCAGTAGTAGGGGACCTGTGACCCGTACTGTCACTAATCCCACAGGCGTATTCACAAAGCCCGACATCTTGGCCCCGGGTTCAGATGTCGTGTCAGGCAGGTGGGAGGATGCGAACTCCTTTGAGTATCCACTGTACAATTTCAGCCAGTTCGGCTACATGTATACACAATGGTCCGGCACTTCAGTCTCTGCGCCGTTGGCTGCGGGCGTATCAGCGCTTCTCATGGATCAATATACCGGACTGACCCCTCTCGAAATCAAGAGTTACTTGATGAAAGGAGCGACAGATCTCGGACAAGACGCAATGGCACAGGGCTTTGGAATTGTCAATGCCACGAGGTCCTCCAATCTTATCAACACTACTTCACGCATGTCTACGATAGCTGTGCCTCTCCGATATCCCACCCTACCTGGCGGAAGCGGAGTCCTCATCGTCGGTGATGAACGACAACCACAGAACGTTACGGTCATCTCGACTGTGAACGTCGGAGAAGCCGAGATACAAGTTGAAGGGAACGCCAGTGATTTCATAGTCACAGATAGTAGCGTTGAAGTCAGCGCAGGCTATTCTTATTTCGGCATCAATCTTGAAGTGCCAAAGGACCTTCCTCTGACTCTGACAGGACACTATACGGGATGCCTGAGTCTCGTGGCAGAGAACGCCAG
>SDNO01000265.1 GCA_004524435.1 Candidatus Thorarchaeota archaeon
CCACACACTTGCAGGCTCTTGACCATCAAGCCTGAATCCCCGATTCCCTGTGTGCTCAGTACATCAATGCACTTCTCCCAAGGGGCTGTTGAGTTGAAGAACCAGGACTGGGATCCGTCTCAGAATGAACTTAGTGTGGTCGTAGAAAGAAGCACTCATGTCCCAGAGATGGTCTTCTTCGTGTTCTCCAATGAGTGGGTACCCCTTGATGCTCTACTGGATGACAAACATGTGAAGATTGAGAGGGTAGCCCCAGAAGTCCTCGGGGTCAAGGCACAGTTTGAGGCAGGACAGGAAATCCGAGTACGTTTCGAGCGAGTCTAGGCTGCTGGATATCACCCAACTACTCTATTGCACAGGTGGCCAATACCCTCGACAAAGAGTTCTATCTCATCGCCTGGTTGCAGGTATTCTGGAGGAACTCTAGCATCTCCGACACCTGAGGGCGTCCCAGTCGCAATGACATCTCCAGGCTCCAAGGTGAATGATGTAGAGAGATATTCGACAATGTCGGTGACCCCGTAGAGCAAGCTAGAGGTGTTGGATGACTGCTTCATTTCCCCGTTGACTTTGGTCCAGAGGTCCAGTCTCGAACCATCGCCAAGCTCATCACAAGTGACTAGAGCAGGGCCCATTGGACAAAAGGCATCTAGCGACTTCGCCCGAATCCATTGGTCATCATCATCCTGCAAATCTCTAGCGCTCACATCATTGAGAATGGTGTAGCCAGCCACGTAGTCTAGGGCTTCGTCCTTTGATGCATGTTTGCACCGCTTGCCAATTATGACCCCTAGCTCAATCTCCCAGTCAAGTTTTCGACTCACGCGAGGCATAGGAATGGGATCATCTGGACCCACTACCGAGGAAGGAAACTTAGCGAAGATGACGGGAAAGCTAGGTACGTCTCGGCCAGTTTCCTCGATGTGATCATGGTAGTTGAGGCCAAGAGCTACTATCTTCCCCGGCCGCTCAATGGGGGCATGTAGTCGGATGGCCTTGTGGGACAATAGTGCAGGGCGGTCCTTCTCCGGAAGTGCAACGTATGCATACATCATGTCCCTCACAGTCTCAAGACTCTGATCTATGCTCAGGAGCTCCTTCATCTCCAATGGGAAGGCTCCTCCTAGAAGACTTTCCTCCTCTTTCAGATGCAAGGAGAGTTGAGGCAGATCCAGTATGCCTTCATCTAACTCGATGCCAATCGATTTCGCTCCCTTCGCAGAATAGGTCACAAGTCTTGTCATGGGGGAAACTACAAGACCGTCTCATTTATCCGTGATGGTGTCGATGAAGAGCAAGGTGCGTATCTTGGGAGAAAAGAGCCTTGACGAACTACCTGACCAAGTCTTTGTTGCACTCGGAAGAAGGGGGATGGAAGGGATTCCGCTGAAGGAATGTACCTACGCCTGTGACGGTGACGAGCTATCGCTTGTCGATTTTGACAGAAGACCTGAGACTATCAAGGGCCAAGGTCTAGAACCCGTTGTTGAGGACTGGCAGGTTCGCTGCGAGAAGTGTGGACGGACATTCACGATACGCTGCAAGATACGTTATGTGGATGGTGCACGCATAGACACGATGGTCAACTTGATGGACGACAAGGGAGTCGATCTGGGCTGGCTCGGAAGCTTCTGAGACTAGGGGATTCAGATGGTAAGAGAACACACTATTGCGGTACTGCCTGGCGATGGAATAGCAAGAGAGGTCATCCCTGAGGCCGTCAGGGTGCTAGAGAGCATTCAGGACGTACAAGACGAGAGATATCTCAAATTCAAGGAATTTGAATGTGGAGGAGAATACTATGCCGAAACAGGCAGAGAGTGGTCGCAAGAGGCGGAGAGATTCGCCAAAGAAGAGGCCGATGCAATACTCTTTGGAGCCGTTGGGTGCCTTGATGATGATGACAATCCAATCCGACTCCCAGACGGCAATCTTGCAGGCTACAGTATTGCTTTAGGACTGAGATTCGAGTTGGACCTCTTCGCCAACGTAAGGCCGGTCAGACTCTATGAGGGCGTTCCAACCCCGCTTAATATCAAAGATGATACAGAAATCGATCTTGTCATTGTCAGAGAGAACACCGAGGGGCTCTACAGTCCGGTGAGAGGGACCCTCACAAGGTGTGGAAACCAGGAGATGGCCATCGACGTTCGGACCATCAGCAGAAGGGGGAGTGAGAGGGTTACACGCTTTGCATTCGAACTCTCCCAGAAACGTAATGGAGCACCGTCAGACCAAGTCAAACGAGTCACGTGTGTGGATAAAAGCAATCTCCTTGCAGGATGCATGCTATTTCGGAATGTCTACAACCTTGTTGCTGAGGACTTCCCGGACGTTGAAAGAGACTACCAATATGTTGACGCCTTTGCTCAAGGACTGGTGCTCAAACCGTCAAGATATGACGTGGCGGTAGCACCAAATGAATTCGGTGACATTGTGAGCGATGTAGGAGCTGCAATACAGGGTGGACTCGGAATGGCCCCTGCTGCAAGCATCGGAGAGAAGAGGGCCGTCTTCGAGCCGGTTCATGGTTCCGCTCCGAAATACTACGGGCAGGGTAAAGCCAACCCGATTGCATCAATTCTGTCCGCAGCAATGATGCTCGACTGGCTTAGTGACAGGTATGCAGACAAGAATTGCGCATCCGGGGCCAGCGCCATTAGAGAAGCAGTTGCAGACGTGCTTCGGGAGGGCAAGGTTCGAACCTTTGACATCTGTAGAGAAAAATGGAGTGATGTGAATCCTGCTTCAACTCGCGAAGTTGGCAGAGAGATTGCCAAGAGAGCTCAACAGAACATCCAGGAGAGATAGGTTATGGGAAAGACCCTTGCTGAGAAAATCCTTGGAAATCATTCGTTGGAGGGTCAGGCAGTAGCGGGTGGAATTATCGAAGCCGAGGTTGACCTCTTGATGACCCACGAGGTTCTGGGCTCTAGAATCCTTCCTATTCTCGATGAGATGGGCTTCAAGAAGGTGTGGGACCCCTCGAAAGTGCTTGTAGTGAATGATCACTGGGTTCCTGCAAAAGATTCACAGAGCGCTGAGATCCATAGGCGAAATCGAGAATTTGTCAAGCAGCAGGGGATCAAACACTTCTGTGACATCGACTGCGGTATCTGTCATCAGGTCTTACCTGAGATGGGGCTGGTCAGACCGGGAGACTTGATCATCGGGTCAGACTCACACTCAACCACGTACGGCGCGTTCAATGCCTTCTCAACAGGACTAGCTGCAACAGACAGTGCGATAATACTTGCAACGGGGAAGAATTGGTTCAGAGTTCCGCACTCGATGAAGATAGACATC
>SDNO01000266.1 GCA_004524435.1 Candidatus Thorarchaeota archaeon
ACCAGGGTGATGTGCGAGTCTTTCGTGAGTTTGCATTGAACATTGTCAGGGCATTCCCTCTGACCGAGGTTGATCAAGAACTCATACCGTGCCTGACGGAGGGGAGAAGAATAGTCTATCGAGTGGGCAGGATTGATGCAAATCTGAGTATTGTGGAGAAGTACATCAACGGGAAGCGTCAGGTCGGCCAGATTGTTGACAGTGTCAACTTGCCTCAGGATGAAACGACTGCCCTAATCTCCATCCTCATGCATCATGGGCAGGTCCGCCTTAAGCGGCAGATTTCGGACGAATGCATCTTATTGAAAATGGGGGAACTGTCTCAGGCCATCTCCGATCAGTACCCCGAGATTGTCAGATTGCTCTCGTTCTTTGACGGATTAAGCACCGTTGCGGAGGTAGTAGACGCATCAGGTATTGATGGGACTGCGGCTAGATACTTGGTATCGAAGATGGTGGACGCAGATGTTCTGAAACATGCTGATGAGGTCGGTTTCGAATTCTCCCTCCAAAGGGAGCGAGATCTCGTCCTATAGTCCCAGTTTCGTGAACATAGCGGGCCAGACCAGCGCGCCCACAATTGCGACAAGTCCGTATCGGAGTGCTCTGAGCCACACAATGTCTGTTGGTAGTATTGGTGAGAGCCCAAACATCACTACAAGTGCTAGTGCAAGTCCAATCACGACGCGGAGAACTAGTCTCCATCTTTGACCGTTGGGTGCATCCACAGAGAACCCAACATACTTCTGTTCCAGTGGAAACGCCACAGCAATACCCATGGTGAGGCCTGCAAGCGCCCCGAAGTTATCTCCAGGCGGTTGTGGGAGGAAAGAGCTAATCAAGAGTGCCCCTAGGCTCAATACAAAGAGGGCTCCGTATTTGACTTCGGCAGGGTATTTCACGAGGAAACGGTCAAGATCCCCCTCGGCATAGTAGAGGATTCCGACGATAATGAAACCGATTGCCCATCCGATTAGGATGTCGCCCAAGTAGTGGACCCCAAGGTAGACTCGTGATGTACCGATAAGAAGAGCAATGACTATCGATACAACGAAGAGGACTGTGGTTCTCGATTTCACCCCTAACCATCCGAAGATGGTCGCAGAGTTCTGCGCATGACCGCTCGGTGTACTGTAGTTGCTGGCTTCGACTCCCTCGTACCAGTAGCTAGGGTCAGGCCTTGGATTTCTAATAATGTACTTCAGCCAGTAGTTGGAGACTAGTGAGATAAGGAGTGCGACCAGAAGTATCACCGATGCCCGTTTCTTATACGCCCAGTATCCAACCAGAACTAGAGCAACGTAGAATATTTCGGACCCGAGTTCGGTAATCAAACGGAAGAGCTCACCAGCCCAAGGAAGTGCATCACGAAATGCTAGGGTCAGGTCGGGATCGAAGTACAATTCTCTACCACCTAGGGCAGATGATTGGTTTGGCGACTGAAAAACTCTCTCATGGATTGAGAAACGATTTAAGCAGAGCCCGTCCCTCATGCGTCGTGATGCGTCATGGTTCTTGAGGGTCTGAAGCCTGAGAATGTCTGGCAAATATTCGAGAACGTCCTCGCCGCAACTCCGCGATGTTCAAAGCATGAAGATGCGATACGCAGAAGAATTCGTGAATGGGTTGAGCAGCAAGATGTTGAGGTCGAAGTACTTGAGGACGATGTTGGAAATCTACTAATCAAAGTCCCAGCGATGGAGGGAATGGAGTCTGTGCCTCCACTGATGATACAGGGTCACATGGACATGGTGTGTGAGTCGGACACCACCGAGGGATTCGATTTCAAGAATAAGCCTATTCCGGTGAGAATTCAAGATAATGGAGAGTGGGTGGATGCCGACGGCACGACGTTAGGGGCGGACAACGGAATTGCAATAGCTCTCGCGCTAGCGCTACTCAAGGATGAAGATGAAACTCTCCGACACGGTCCCTTGGAGCTTCTCTTCACGGTTGACGAAGAAACAGGTCTGACCGGTGCATTTGGACTGGATACTGAATCCCTAGGTTTGAGAAGTAGACACCTGCTAAATGTCGACTCGGAGGACATTGGCATCATCACAATTGGTTCTGCAGGTGGCGGCGGAGTCGAGTATCATAGAACTGCAAATCTGAAGGAGCCCGAGGATGACATGGTCTTCTTTGAACTGGAGGTTTCTGGACTTCTAGGAGGCCACTCCGGTGTTGATATTCATCTACATCGAGCCAATGCGAACAAGTTGATTGCTCGAATGCTATCAGCACTTCCTGATTCTGCCTCTCCTGTCGTAGTTTCCTGGAGCGGCGGGACAAAGCACAACGCCATCACGCGAGAGTCTAGAGCGGTCTTTGGTATCAAGGAAAACAGGGTCTCCATGGCAAAGAAGACCCTGAAAGAGGAAACAGATGCTATCATGGCATACTACCATAACACCTCTCCCAATGCTGAAATCTTAGAGCCGGGCATTTCGATCGAGCTGGGTGCGGCCGATCCTTCAGCGCACTTCGGGAGAGACGAAAGCCAGAAGATCATTATGACTGGAGATGTGATCCCCCATGGGCCCCAACGATTCTCTCCACAGGTACCGGACCTTGTAGAAACCTCCTGCAACATGGCGATAGTATCAACGGAAGGAGATGAGATGAAGATCTACCTCTCCGCCCGAGGTAATGTTGATGCGGAGCTCGAGTCTTTCCGCAGGTCTTTGAAACATCTTGGCGAGTTGGGCGGCTGGACTGTGAACTTGGAACCTGCGTACCCGGGATGGAAACCTGAACCAAAGAGTGAGTTTCTTGCATATGTCAAAAGGCACTATGAAGGTGTCCTTGGCGATGACGTAGAAGTAGAGGCCATCCATGCTGGCCTTGAGTGTGGTATCATAGGTGCCCAGATTGAAGGAATGCAGATGGTTTCCATTGGTCCAACCATCAAGAATCCGCATACTCCCGGTGAGAGAGTACGGATTCGCGATGTGAGTATAATCTATGATTTACTGAAGGCTGTGATGGCGTCGATGGCCGATCTTGGCTAGTACCATTTCATCTATTTCGGTCGTGGAGGAAGCAGTTTCAGCTCCTCTATATCGAGAAGAGGTAAGTCATATGCTTCTGCGAGCTGCTTTGGCCGCGTGAGATCCCCAATGGTATCTGTGCTATGCGAGTCGCTACCTAAGGTGAACATACAGCCCATTTTCCGAGCAATCTCTAGGAAATCCACGTATTCTACCGGGTATCGGGTACTCAGTTCAATCGCGACACCGTGTTCTGCAAGTTTCTCTGCGACAGTCTCCCCGTCGGCCCGTCTGTAGGTTGTGAGATAC
>SDNO01000267.1 GCA_004524435.1 Candidatus Thorarchaeota archaeon
CTCTATGCAAATGAGCCGGAGTTCATCCTTGCTAGGTTCGCAGGGGTATCGGAGTTAGAATATTCGTTCTTTGATACGACGTTATACCTCTCATACCTTATCTTTGGCCTCCTTATCGGTCTCGTATCTGACAGACTTGCAAAGAGAAAGGTATTCTTAGGCCTCGGGGGATTTGGCTCATCATTCTTCTATTGGCTCATGACGATAGCTGCCGAGTATCATCTGCTGCTTTTGCTCAGATTCGTTCAGGGTGCCTTTACAGTGTTTGCTTGGCAGACCTTGATGACCTTGGTTCTTGATCACTCTAGTTCACATAATCGCGGAAAGCATATGGGAATTTTCGGGGCGTTTATGGCCAGTGCGATGGGGGCAGGGCCGATGATTGGAGGCCTTCTGGACGAGCAGAATGTCTTCTTCCCATACTACGGTGCCTCAGTGTTGAGCCTCTCTGTTGCAGTCGTTGCGGGGATTGCTGTGACTGAGCCCACCCGTCTAGTCCCCCGTCCGTCGCTTGTCCAGAGCCTACTCCTTGCACGACGTTCTCCAGGTCTGATGATTCCTGCTACTGTCAATTTTGTGGACAGACTGCATATGGGATTCATTCTAACTGCATTACCCCTGATGCTCGTTCAGATTCTTGGTGTTTCTGAGTCTCTGCGAGGCGTGACACTTGCTCTCTTCGCATTGCCATTCATATTGCTACAATACCCTATGGGAAGGTTGTCTGACAGAGTTGGAAGACGCAGGCTGATCATCTTTGGGAGCGTTTCATATGCTTTGACCCTGGCATTCGTGGGATTAGCTGGTCAGATCTCCTTAGCGGCTCTTATCATTACTCTCGTCATCCTAGGAGTGTTTTCCGGTGTCACTGGTCCCCCTAACATGGCTTGGGTCGGAGACCATGTACCTTCGGCTGATAGTGCTACGGGAATGGCTCTGTTCAATCTCCTAGGAAACGGAGGAATGATGCTGGGGCCTGTCGTTCTGGGTATCGCCTTAGCTCTTGGTGATTTTCTCACTGCGTTCTTTCTGGCCTCATTCATCGAACTGATTTCGATTCTCATTGTCATCGCCGGCGGGCGTGTGATCTCCATATTCGACGTCGATTCCACATCCAGGGAGCTAAACTAGGCTCTGCAGTCCGGACAGAGTTAGATTCCTCATTATCTAGGCTGAAGACAACTGAAACACTTACATGCTATGAGGCAACTCGCGTGCCTCTCTCTTGGCCCTCCTCAGCACGACGCATAAGTTGTCGTGAGAAGTAAGGTTGTTCTGGAGATGGGCAGACATATCCAGACCCGGTCAGCCAGAAGCCACTGGAGTCTTGAAAAATGACGGGGAATCAGCCTCAAGAGGGTCCCAGTTTGAACAAAGTATTATAAGAACGAATAAGTACAGTATGCTGCATAAACAACATGGACGGCCTCGATTCAGCAACCAGGGGTGGAGTACGAGAGGCGCGCAGGTATTGCAGACCTTGGATACTAGCGTGATTAGGAGTAGATCAGATGAGGAAGAGTTTTCTTCTATGCGTATTGGTAACGATACTTCTTGTCTTGTTGATGGTGAGGAGTTCTCATCCACAGGCTGAGAGGATTGTGAATGAAAACCCGAATGGATGCTTCGGTGTAGGTCGATCTCTTGTGGCCGAAGAATCTGTCGAGTCGGAGTTGAAACCGCTTTGGAACCGTACCTACGGGGGGGCAGCGTCAGACTTCGTATCGCGTGTCATAGAGGTCAGCAGCGGCGGATATGCGGCAATTGGTTGGACACAGAGCTATGGATCTGGAATGAATGACATGTGGTTGATCCGTATTCTGTCAGATGGAGTGATATCCTGGAATAGGACCTTTGGGGGCATTGAAGACGACAGAGGATACGACCTCCTAGAGCTGGATGATGGCTTCATGTTAGTTGGGAAGAACGCGACCCCACTGGGTGATCAATACATATGGGTTGTTCGTACTGACCTAAATGGTCAAGAGGTATGGAACAAGACATACACAGCAGGCTGGGGCAGGGGAATCGTCGAACATAACGATGGCCAGTTCTCGATTGTCGGAGAAGTCAGCAACGACCTCTATCTTCTAAGAATAGATGGGGATGGGAATCAAATCAGGGCAGGACCATATGAGGGGATACCCGGGTCTGTCAGCGTAGGGTCCGTTATGAGTACGGATGATAACGGTCTGATCGTCGTAGGTCAAGGAAATTACGTCAGCTCAGAGTCCTCAGGTGCTTTCATTGTGAAGTTCAACAATGATTGGCGTGTCCAGTGGATGCAGGTCTACGACGGGCTGGGCTACTATAGAGCCCATTCCACCTGTAGGACAAACGATGGGGGTTACGTACTTGTGGGATTGTATAGCGAGACCGCATTCGACCCACCTAGCAACCTTGTCGTGAGAATGGATCCTGACGGTAGACATGTTTGGACGCGGACTTATGGAGGGAGTGGCGCAGAATCGGTAGTAGCGGTGGGCAGTTCTGATTGCGTTGTGGTGGGAACTGCCGGTGGCCAGATGCGGTTCCTTCGTCTCGATGAGAGCGGAGAGATTGTATCTGACCAGAGGTTTGGGGGTAGTGGTAACGAGATTGGATTGTCCGGGTTGATACCCGATGACGGAGGGTTCCTTCTCGCAGGAATCACCAGCAGCTATGGCCAAGGTTCATATGATGCATGGATGCTCAGGCTGCCGACTCTCGAATGGGTAGAGCAACCATCTGACGTGCAATTGGAATACCTTAACCTCTTTGAGTACGCCTTAGAGGCCAACTCTAGTGCCGGTATCACTTTATGGTCGCTGAATGACACCTTGAATTTTCACATCGACTCTATGGGTCTTGTAAGCAATGTCAGCGTGTTACCAGTCGGTGAGTATCCATTGTTGATCTGGGCGAATGACACAGCCGGAGGGGTTTTGGCTGCAGAGTTCACCGTTTCCGTTCATGACACAATACCACCCGATTGGATAGAAACACCAACTGACCAATTCCTGGAGGCGGGGGATGTACTGAACTATGACATCAACGCCTCTGACCCGAACGGTCTCTCCAAGTGGATGCTGAATGTCACAACAGCGTTCTCAATCGATAGTGAGGGAGTGGTCAGGACGCCACTCAGGTTACCTGTTGGAGAGTACCATGTGGAGGTTTCTGTGAGTGATGTGCATAACAACTGGCGTTCGCATATCTTTGCTGTCACAGTTGAGGACACGACAGCTCCTGATTGGGTCTTTCCCCCGGAGGACCAGAGTCTGGGTTTCAATGAGGGAATAGACTATGTCCTCTATGC
>SDNO01000268.1 GCA_004524435.1 Candidatus Thorarchaeota archaeon
CCTATGCTGACGATGAAGTTGAGTAGACTCGATCCTGATTTTCCTTGCATCTGTTTCGTCTGTCCTAGGTTTTACTAGAATCAGTTCTCGATACTTGCAGTTCAAAAGTACGGCCACTGTTAGTAGGCGAAGAGAGATTGCCCACTATCGAGTTTCACTACTGACTATGGCCAAATCCTTGGAGGAACATGAGGCGGAATCGATCCCGGTAACCAGAAGTTCAACAGGGGTAGGTACGGGGCCAGAACTATCGTCACAAGAACCAGAACGGCAAAGGTGAACGTGTGCACTGATGTCACGTATGTGTAGTATGGTCTGATGTACGAATAGAAGGCAAACGCCGGAATCGAGAGCGCTGCCATTGCCATGATTTCTACCGGGTCAAAGAAGAACGGCATTGACACGGGCCAGAGGAAATAGAATATCCCGGTTATCTTCTCACTCGATGTTTCATGGTGAGCAATCTTGTGAATCCCGTCAACGCCTTGTGACAAGAAGAACACAGGGATGAGTAACCACCACTGAAGCCCCACAAAGAACATCGGTCCAGCATAGAATAGGAGGTCTCCAAGACTCTCAATTCTCTCCCAGAATGGATTCCGAGATATGTACTCGGTCGCCTCTGTCATATAGTATCCAATCATCTGCATCAGAACTAGGAACGGCAGAAAAATGAAGGAGATGACAATCATGATCACCGCTGCTCTTGGGAGTTCGGGAATCTTTCCCTCGTGGTAGTTGTCAAGAGGATAGATTCCATGTAAGGTGATGGCAGTAATGAGAACAAGAATCCCGCTTGGCACGAAGAAGAGTGGTTGGACCAAGTAGCTGAAAACTCCTAGGAATGAATACATATTCCCCGTCAAGGACTCTGGGGCAAGATACCAAACGCCGAAGACTACAAGGATCTCCGGTATTAGCATCTTCATCCGGTAGTCTTGTATGAATTTCATGATGGGCCCTGGTTCGTTTTCAGACGATGTCATTGAATGCCACCTGTGCTTCTGAGAGCCTTTCCAAGCAGGGTGCCACTTAAGATTATCTGGTCAAGAATGTAGATATTGCTTTTCTGAAGGCTGCCGGGAATTTGTGGCTCTCCCTGTGCAGTTGTTCAGCCAGACCACTGGAGAGATGGGAAAGGCCACATTGGGTTGAAATCATTGCGTTTTCTTGAAGCAGCTCGATACTGACTCCACTCCGTGCAAACGCCTCTGTTGTCTTTTCGAGTCCTTCACGCAGGAGACTCATAATTGAGTCCGAGAAGGCATCGTCAGTATTAGGCAGGACCCCTAATGCGAGGCCTCCGCCCCTCTCTATGAACTGGTTGATTTCTTCAGCTTGCTCAGATTCAAGAATCGGAGGATAGCGCAGGACGTCGATGTGCACGATTTTGGGATTTGACTCCCAGAGAAGATATTTGTCTCCTAGCGTCAACCGTCTCCAGTCGTCACAATAGTGGTACGCCGGAATCACACCCTTAGGATAGATGCTCTCTGTTGCTCTCTGTATCTCCTGAATACTAAGACTGATTCTCTTGTTCTGAATCATCTCGATGACATGTCCGAAGGCGGGGTCATCTTGACAGAGCACTAAGTTATCGCAGATTTTTCCCAGAAACTCTGCTTGTCCGGCTGCAACTCTTTGCATCAGCGAGGTGAAGAACACAATCATGCTCTTAGAGAGCAACTGCCCCCCGTCTGTCCCCCTTATGCTGAATGCCATTGTGGCCGGTGCAGTCTGTTGAGTCTTAAAATCCAAGAACGGACCCTTTGAGTGAAGGAAATGGAGACCGTGAGCATGTTCTTCGTCAGGCAAAAGAGGGCTATCATCTTGGAGAATCTCCCGATACGTGTACATGTCGATATCGAGAGTGAAGTCTTCTTCTTCCTCGTAGCCGTCAACTAGGTACGCAAACTGCCTGATCATATCTTCCTCAGGGAGATTTGGGAGTTGATACCAATAGGGAAGTGGTAGCTCTGTGACGTAGTCGATTGGCGCAGTGGGGGTTTCTGCTCTCACACTTCCAACGCCGAAGAAACACCCGACAAGTCTCTGCGGAACTAGCTGCATGATGAGTCCAACCTATTCCTTATGGGCCTCTGCCTTTCGCCTAATGACGCGATTGCAGGAGTTCAGTGCCGGGCATCCTTCGCACTCTTTCGGCACATCTTCAATCTCTTCTCCGTAGAGAAGAATCTGTTCCGCTAGTCCTGCCTCCGGTGGACCCTGTTTGCTCTCCTCTGGTTTCTTCTCGGCTTGCTTGACGTGGCACTTGTGTTCTTTGAGATCCTCGGTGAACTCTTCGATGTTTCCTTTGATGACCGCGGCCATAGGTCCTACACGTCTTACTACGTATTTCTTGAACTCATCAAGCAGGAGCAAATGTTCAAGCTCATCTTCATCCTCCGTTTCGAAGAGCCAGACCTCGTCCACCGTTGCAAAAGTACTCTGAGACGTCCAGTCTTGTATTGAACGGATTACATTATTGGGGACGGGTTTCGTACTCTCTCCCTCAAGAAAACCCACTATATCTTTCTCTCGCATCCCCAACTCTATCGCTTGGAAGATGGAGCTCTCACTAATCTTGAATGTACTAACAACATCTGTCTTCACCTGCTCAGTAAAGAGCATGAGCCTGTACAGCCTGGCATAGTCCATCTCTGACGTGAAGACCGTGAGCTCAAAATTCGGCTGAACGATGAAGGTTTCGCGCCCTTGCTCTAACTCAAGTGGTTCCCCCTTGAGTACGCTACGACCAACTTCTGTCAGGCGTATTGCTGCAATATCCTTTTTCCCATGCGCAGCCTCTACCAAGCCGAGTAAGATTGGTGTTTCCAGAGCAAGCTCAACGCGCTCCTCATCGACCTGAATCCATTTCAAAGGCTGTTTTTCGATGAAGAGTTCACTTCTTATCCATTGGCGCATCTCCTCTATGGAGATCCAGTCCTCTGTTGAGCTCTCTCTGAGTCTGCAAATGATAAGATTCAACGTGTACTCCGTGGGCTGGTCGGGTGTTGCCCAAATCGCACGAGTTCGTCCCAAAGAGGCCAGAAGGATTCTCCGCGAGGCACTGTCTTGCTTACCTGAGAATAGCGCCTGCACTTTTCCTGGCACAACTCTATCTTCCTCAACTATGGCGTAGGCCCCTGCCTTTCTGGCAATCTTCTGAACCAAGTCGAATCTCTCTTCTGTAGATTCAGACATAGGCTCAATGATGTTCTCCATCTCTCGCTTTGGGAATTCCCAAGAGCTTGTCATCGAAACCTCGTTCTTGGCAAGATACGATACCAACA
>SDNO01000269.1 GCA_004524435.1 Candidatus Thorarchaeota archaeon
ATGGTGTGTCCTGTCGTGCCATACTCGTACTCGATGTCTGCTGGACCATTGATCGTGGGTGGTGTTGTGTCCACCACGGTGACAAGCACTCTATCACTCCCCTCATTTCCCAGTATATCTCTGACAGCGAGTGTGAAGGTATGGCTGCCCACAGACAGCCCGTCGATAGACACGGTGATGGTTTCGGAGCTTGTGTTCCAGGCTCCCGTTCTCACCACTGTATCGTTGCGATAGACAGCGTAGCTGTGGGGGTTCAGGTCCTCAGGATTCCACGTGATGTTGTGCTCAGTGGTCCCGTGCTCGTAGACGATATCTTCTGGATTGTCTACCGCGGGCGGGATGTTGTCGATACGATAGGGATGGTTGTCGATGCTCTCTGCCGAACCCGGAATGAGATAGACACCCTCGCCATCATAGTCGTCCCAGTAGTTGCCATGTGTGCCATTGTCCCAGGTATTCGCAGTGCCGTTGTCCACGGCATTGTGCTGGTCGTTGTCGTAGAGCCGGTTGAGAGACAGCGAAGCATCCTGACTGGATCTGCTTAGACAGATGCCACAGACATTGTCAGCAGCGGTATTGTTGCTCAGCATGCAGTCAGAGCCACTCAATAGGAAACCTCTTTCACCGTTACTAATGGCCGCGTTGCTGGTCAGGGTGCATTCATCACCGTCCAACAAGAATCCCGTCCGACCATTGTTGATAGCGCTATTCATCGTCATGGTGAGATGCTTGTGGGAAATGAACGAGAAACCATGGTCGGTGGCATTGCTGGCAATATTCCCTATCATGATGGATGCTGAACCATACAGGAAATAGAACCCGACCAGATTCTTGACAGCTCTGTTATCCGTGAAGGTGCCGTTGGAGTAATGGAAAAAGAAACCATCTCCTGAACTGTTCCTGACGATGTTGGCTGTATAGATGGAGTTGTAGGCGAATTTGGCGGAGATTCCCTTTCCACCGGTATCGCTGATGGTGTTGTTCTCAATGATAGAGTCACGAACAATCCAGAAACTGATACCGCCCCACTCGCTATCATTGATGGTGTTGTTCTGGATGATGCAGTCACTTGAGTGATCGATGAAGACTCCACACCCATTGCTCGACAAGATGCTGTCCGCCACGGTGCAGTCAGGTGACGAAGAGAATCTCACTCCGTACCCGTGCAGCTCGATGACACAGTCTCTTACAGTTCCACGGGTCACGTTGTCAAAGACGATGCCATCGCTGCTGGTCGGCAGAGCTGCCGAGATGAGGCAGTCCCTTATCTCGAAGTATACCTCTGTGTTGCTGACAGTGATGCATGTTGAGCTGTCTATGATCCGTAGCCCCTCGATGACATAAGGGTCATCTTCAGTCCCACTGCCCGGCCACCCCTGGTCCTCGAAGTCAGCGTTGCCGTTGATGGTGATGGGTCCGTGGGGAGTATAGGAGAGGACTGAGGTCCCCTGCTGCTCCGTTCGACTGATTCGGCTCTCTCGGAATGTTCCATGTGTGGCCACATAGATACTGGATAGGGACAGCGTTAGTAAGACCAACAGGGCGTGAACCCGATAGTTCCTTTCACCCATGACTACTCCTCCAGGTCTGTGCGCCATCATCATACCTAGGACTAAGGCCTTTCAGGTTTTCGCTGGAGGCCAGTTCACTGTAGATGTTTCCAACGCTTCGGCCACAGCGACACAGCTTAGAGTACCTACAATCGGGTGGCCAACAACCCGTTCTATGTGTCGTCTTGTAACCCATCAATCTATGCGCTCCCCTCGGTGCTCCTAGATGACTACTTGACGGTCTTAGATTTCTGCAGTCATTGCCAGAGTTTTGGACCGATGACAAAGCCTCCGTTCGGATTGCCATCGTATTTCTGAGGGGTGTCCTCTTCATCACGTTCTTTGAATACCATGAAGCTGTCAAACGCCTCCTCATACACAAGCTACTGGGCCACGTTGCACCCATATGATCGTATCAGCCCGTTCCATTCTAAGATGTAATGATAGGTCCATACTCCATTCTCCAAATCATGATCCTCGAATGATACTCCGTTGTAGTGGCAAGCCGATGTGGCGAACACATTGACACTGTTGTCCATGTCTTCGAGGTCGTCCAAGAAACCCCCAGAATGACAGAAATCAAGGAATAGAAAGATGCGCCTTGCCACCGCTGTGGCCAGTATTGAGGCTATTTCAGAATCGTAAAGATAGCTTTCCTCCCATGTGACGAAGAATGTTTCAGTTGTATCACCAATCTGGCCACCATGACCGGAGAATATGACGGCTATTTGATCATCTGAGTCAGCAACACCGACTAGCCAGTTCAGGGACGCCGCTATGTTACTCTCTGTCGCCAATGCGTGGTAGCTCTGATAGTAGCTCGTGTCATCTCCCAAAACCCTAATGGCATCAAAAGGTATGGTGTCTGTCAAGAACGAATGCCAATCGTTCGCGTCATCATCGGCATACGACAGATCCTCAACTCCTGTGGAGTCGTCATAGTCGCTGATTCCGACAACGACTGCATAATAGTTGACCGTTGTTGCTCTTGCATTTGGGATTGAACCGAAACCAAGAATCAGGAAACATAGGAGCAGCGCAACTACAACTCGGCTTCTCATCGGACACTTGTGCTTGACAATCGTGGTACGGAACATGGAAACAGCCCCCTTCATGTTACAAGTCCACTGAGAGTAGGGCAAAAACCCTTATTTTTTTTGGTCCAAATAAATAATAATTCAATCGGTACGATTCCGGAAAGAACTGAACTTCTCGATGAACGACGAGAAGCGTCGCATCAAGGAGCTCTGCCAACCCGTCTTCGAATGGGTAAAGAGCATGAAGTAGCCTCAGTGTGAACGGGCTGGAAGTCGCAGGACGACCAGCTCGTCATCCTCTTTCTTCAAGATTCACTTCATGAGAGGATATGCCAAATGTATATCTGAGGCCAGTCCTTAGTATTGTGCGTCATCACCTGGCTTAGGAGTTGTCAGAACTTGCAGACGTGTCCGAAATGTGGGAGAGCAAATGATGTGACGAGGAAGTACTGCGTTCGTTGCGGGGCCTCTCTGCTGAAGAGAGATGAGGACTCAACGCCGGAACCGGTCAAGGCTCCCAAACCCGAACCGATCCAACAGGTATCTGTTGAAACCGAAGAACCCTACGTAGGCCCTTCGAGCGAGGGTCCCTCTCACCTAATGAAATCCGAGAAGGCTGAACCGACTGAGTCCCCTGTGTTGGACCGTGAGAGCGGCAAGGCAGTTGTCAAGGACATCCTTGA
>SDNO01000270.1 GCA_004524435.1 Candidatus Thorarchaeota archaeon
AATCGGGCGAAACACCACAGAACGACCCTTCGCTACGAGGGGAAGAGAAATCCGTCCTGCGAAAGCAGGGCTTGTAAAACCGGTTCTGAGGTATAGTAGTCTTGACAGAAGCAGCTGAAACAACAGACTCCACAGAAGATGTTGAAGGTCTACGGGCAAGAATGCGAGAGCTCAAAGGAAAAGCGCGAGACGAGCTTGAAGAGCTCCGCAGAGACCGCGACAAGATGCGGGAGTACAAAGCAATTCGTGATGAGCACAACAAAGAAGTGAAGGCGTTAATTGAGTCGGTCAAGGCGGAGCGCGAGGAGCGAGATCGAATCAATGATGATATTCAGGAGGCCAAATCCCGGCGGACCGCTATTCACCAGCAACTAAAAAGCCTCTACGATGAGATTAGAGATCTTAGAAGCAGCCTTGTTGGAAGTCCTTCTACTGACCAGCGTAGAATGATGCGCCGAGTAGAAGAACTCGAATGGAAACAGCAGACGGAACAGCTCACAATCGATGAGGAACGCGCAATTGTTGAAGAGATTACCGAGATCGAGAAGCAGTTGGTTCGCATCGGTCAAGAGAAAGAGAAGCAGGACCGCATCCATGAATTGAGACGGCTCGCCCGGAGACTGAAAGATGAGGCCTCAGATGCTCATCAGAAAGTTCTGGACTTGTCTGAGAAATCTCAAGTTCATCATCAAGAAGTCGTTCGAATCCGTCCTCAGTTGGAGCAGGAGAAGAAAGCTGCTGACACAGCACATCACAAATTCGTGGAGTGGCTCAAAAAGGTCAAGGCAGGGGAAGAACGACTGAAAGAGATTCGTTCTGAGATTGACAAGATCAGTGGCAAGATTCGCAAGCAAGTGACTGACAAACACCAAGCTACACGGATGGAACGAAAGGCTCGCCAGAAGGCTCAACAGAAGGAACGTGTGGAAGAAGCCGTCCAGAAGTTGGAGGCTGGCAAGAGGATGACCTTTGATGAGTTCATTCTCGCCCAGAAGCACCAAGACGATCAGGATTCCGACTAGTAGTTTTGGTGGCTCAAGGTGGGAGAGGCCATATGCATCTCCCGGCAGATTCATTTCGGGAGTGGAGTAGGTGAGTATTCGCAGTCAGAGACCTGTGGGACGGATCTCTAGCATACAGACTTTCTATCTTCTTGCACTAGGCGCAGGGGTCATGCGCACCATTTCTGTTGGCTTTGACATTGTCGCAATAAATGCGACATCGGGTGATTCGCTTGTCTTTGGTTTCATGTCGCAATGGGTTTCGTTTCTCGTTACATTGTCCATCGTTGTAGTCTTGAGTCTAAAACGAGGGCAAAAGGGGAAGCGACATGCTCTTGGCTACAGTCTTGACCCAGACTTCGGGTGCCTGTCCATCCTTCCAAAGAAGCCAATGATGTACGTGCTCCTTGCTGGCGTATTTGCTGGCATATCTACATTCTCCTACTATATCATTATCGGGATATCGGATGCGTCTTCGGTCCTTCCCTATGGGCAACTTGTCATAATCTACCTCCTGGTCGGAGACCTGTTTGCAGAGAAGGATACTCCGACTATCGTGGAGGTTCACTGTGTTCTATCGATTCTGCTCGGTGTTCTGCTTGTTGGTGCAACACCCGGCGGTTTCGATTTGGCTGTACTTCTGATTGTGCTTGTTCCCATGAATATCTCATCTGCTCTGACTACCTACTACCAACGTAGAGCGAAGCGATATGAGCTCCAGCCTGGGCTTCGGGTTGACTCGTTGAATATGCGCGTATGGTCTTTGCTGATTCTTGACTTGGTCTATTCTGTTCTCTCCTTACCGCTTATGAGTGAATTAAGCTGGAATGCTGTGGCAACGAGTTTTGTCCCACTACTGGGTTTCATGATTGGGTCGTCACTCACCACGTTCCTTTCCATTGTCATGTATGTTCGGGCACTTGGACGGGGCTCTATGGCCATAGTCAACTCCCTATCTGCCATCTCGGTGGTGTTGGGTATCCCCATGGCTCTCATTGGAAATCTGTTGGTTCCAGGAGCCTTCGGCGTCGTGTCCTCTGATACCTTTCTATGGACCTTGAGAATCATTGGCATAGTATTGGTGCTAATCGGCGTCATATCACTTGAAGCGTCCGATGTACGTTCAATCATGCTTGTAAAAGTACGGCCAAGGACTGGTGACCTGTTGCCAGATTTGTATGCCATTCGTGGCGTTGAAAGTGTATCTGCTCTTGCAGGGCGAGACGACTATCTGCTCAGCGTAAGGAGTAGGAGTCTGGCCAAGACGAGAAAGCTGATTTTGAAGAAGATACAGAATATCGAAGGAGTCAAGACTGTGCAGACACTGGTGGTCTTGAAGGAGTTCAGATGATTTAGGAAAGATGATGGAGACGAGAAACAATGAGTGATACTGTATTGGCGTATATACTGATGGAACTAGAGATTGGCAAGTCTGATGAGGTGCTGGAACAACTCCGCCTCATCGATGAAGCAACGAAGATTGCAGTCACTACTGGGGTCTATGACATAATCGTGCGGCTTGAGGTCCCTACACTGGAGGACCTGTATGATATAACAGTACACAAGATACACTCCATTCCCGGCATCAGGGACACAACCACTGCTGTCGTAGAGAAGATGATCTCTTCCTAGTATGGCGGAGCATATTTGTAGACTCGAATAGGTGAGCCACGCCGTTAGGTTTTAATCCTGATGAGTTCTGCAACAACGATGCTGCGCAAGAGCGGCCTTAGCCAAGAACAAGGATGATGATTCCCATGAGCGATGTTACAATATCCGGGCTATCCAAGCGATTTGGTGAGCTCGTTGCGGTAGACAATTTGAGTCTTGAGGTTCCCAAGGGAACCATTTTTGGTTTGCTTGGTCCCAACGGGTCCGGAAAGACCACAACGGTACGAATGCTGTGCACATTACTCAAGCCCTCATCGGGGACAGCTGTTGTGGCTGGCCATGACATATTGACAGAGCCTGTTGCCGTGCGGCAGAACAGTGGTGTGTTGCCCGAGGAAGGAAATCACACCCTCTACCCAGCCATGTCTGCACGGGAGAATCTTGTATATTTCGCCAAGCTATACGGCGTAGAGGCTTCTGAGATTGATGCTCGCATAGAAGAGCTCCTGAAGTTCATGGAGCTCTGGGAACGAAGAGATGACCCCGCCGGTGAGCTGAGCAGCGGCAACCGGCAACGTCTTGCTTTGTGTCGTGCTCTTCTTCATCGTCCGACTGTGTTGTTGCTTGATGAGCCC
>SDNO01000180.1 GCA_004524435.1 Candidatus Thorarchaeota archaeon
GAAGACATCCAGTATTATGGGAACACCTGCCTTGAGGACATCCCCAGGTCTTCCAAGGTAATGCCAGTCAAATCCTTTCTTGCCCACCGCAGCGATGGCGTCTTCCGCGGATTCGGCGCCGTAATCAAGAAGGGCGTGTTCCAGCGTGAACTTGAGCTTCCCTACTGTCAATGGATCCTTCTGATGGAGAAGCTTCTTGTTCGGGCCAATCTCGGTATTGTTGATGAGATCGATGACCTGCTTGATTGCAGCAACGGTGGCGTCTCCAGCCTTCTTGATGGTCTTGACTTCTCGAGCAGATTTTGTGCCTCGTGCGTCCTTCACCAAGTCAGGAGTGACCTTAATAGGATACCCGAGACCTTGGATAGCGAGCACCACATCGGCTGGCAGATGATTCGGAATCCCAATGACGTCGCCGCTGAAGAGCTCTCCGAGAACTTTGCCATACACTATCTCGGGATGATCAGAGGCCCTCTTACCCTCCTTCATGAGATCGGAATAGAGCTCGGTCAGATCCAGAGTTTCATCAATATGTCCCTCTTTCTTGATTCGCTCCAGTGTATGAAAATACGCAGCGACTACGCCTTTCTCTCCACGATTCTTCACGTAGATCACAGAGTCTGGCGAACGAAAGCCCGTTAGCCAGAAGATATCTGGAACTTCGAAAGCATTTCCCTGGGCTACAATGGCATCTACACCAGCAGCCTCCATCAACGAATCTAGATCTTCAAGCAATGATTACACTCCCTAACGGAAACTGCGAAGGCCAACAGAGAGGATAAGTGTTCTCGTCCAAACTAGAGATACATCTTCATCCGCTCTTCCACTTGCTTGCGGTCTGGCAGGTCGTATGGACCGATGGTCTCCAGATTAAAGGAGGCGCACGTAGCCCCGAAGAGGCCGGAACGCCTGATATCCCCACTTCTGAAGTATTCAAGCAGGAAACCAATCATGTAAGTATCACCGGAGCCGGTGGTGTCCACAAACTTGTCTGCAAGAACGAGGGGGATGTCAACCTGAGTGTTCCGGGTATAGATTGTCGAACCCTTTCGGTCTCGAGTGACCACAATGATTCTAGGCCCAAGGTTCATGATCTTTGTCACGGCCGAGATCTCTGATTTGGCCTGCACTGCCAGCAGCAGCTCTCGCTGATCCGCCTTAACTACATCCACATAACGAAGAACCGCATCACGGTTCTGCCAGTCACACTCTCGGACCTCTCCATCGTCTATCCGTCGTAGGTATCCCTGTACATCCAGCGACGTGAGAGAGCCATGCATCCGCGCCACCTCGATGCAAGATGGATGTATATCATCAGAGGTCAGGGGACAGAAGTGCGTGATACTGACATCTAGATGTTGGCCCATGTAGTCTTCTGAACGCAGGGGAGGGGCGATATGCTCTACCCGCTGCGTGCGATTGCCCTCCTTATCATACTCATTGACAAACCGAGTGGTGTGAGGACCTGACACACGCAGGCCCGTGAGGTCGAGTCCAGAATTTCGTAGGAGAGTCAGATATTCCTGTTCGAAGTCAGCACCCACACGGGTCACAATGCCTGCTCCAAGAGCACCAAGTGCTGGAGCCAGCATCGCATAGGCAGTTCCACCCCCCAGTGTTTCACGCCTTCTCTCAGGCGTGATGAGTAGGTCCCTACTCAGATGTCCGACAACGACTATCTCCATCATCACACCCTCTAGAGTGTTAAAGCAGGGGGGGCAGAACAGCAACTTCAGCCTTTCGATTTGTCATAGGTCGCAACTGTTAATATGAGAAGGCGATAGGCATACTGATTGAGTGTCCCAACTTGGCAACCGTCACAGTGAAGTTCTATGCCGGCATTCGCGAGGCGGCAGGCATGAGAAGCAAAGAATTCGAAGCAGAAGACATCAGTGGGCTCCTCTCGTCGCTCAGAGAGAAGTTTGGAGATGAGTTCATGGATGTGCTTTTGGATGAGGAAACAGGTGAGCTGAAGAGATTCTACTCGTGCATGGTCAATGGAAAGAGAATCGAGCTGCTTGACGGATACGACACAGCACTCGAGGATGGCGACAGGGTGGCGTTCTTCCCACCCGTTGGGGGAGGTTAGAAAATGAAGACGGTGGATCTAGTTATCAAGAATGCAAGAATGCTGCTCGAAGGAGGGGTCATCGCGGGCGGAGTCGGCGTGCTAGATGGAAGAATCTGCGCTATTGCACGGGATGAACATCTGCCCGATGCTGACAGGGAGATAGATGTCAACAAGAAGCTACTGATGCCGGGACTCATTGACGGCCATGCACACTTCCACGACTTGGCCATGCTGGACCATGAGGACTTTACGACTGGCTCTCGTGCAGCAGCAGCGGGAGGGGTCACAACATTCGTTGACATGCCACTGACATCTAACGTGATTCGACCTGCAGATGTGAATGAGAAGATAGAACAGGGCGAGAAGATGTCTGTGATAGACTTCGCTCTCTACGGAGGCATGATTGATGCCGAGAACTATCTCATGATTCATGAACTCTCCTCAATGGGGATTGATGGTTTCAAGGCCTTCACCTCGGACCCATTCTACGCCAATGCAGGTGTGATAGCTAGAGCACTGAGCGAGATCTCTGAGGTTGGGGGTCACCTGACCATCCATTCAGAGGACCAAGGAATCCTGACTGAGTTTGCAAAGGACATGGAGGGCGATTGGGACGCACCGGTCTCACATTCCCTCTCGCGACCAAATGTTGCTGAGAGTGTAGCCATCGGGCAAAACATAGAGATAGCCAAGCTCACGGGGGGACACCTCCACATCGCTCATCTCACGACAGCTGAGGGCGTAGACCGGATTGCGGAGGCAAAGGGTGAGGGAGTCACTGTGACCACAGAAGTGTGTCCGCATCATCTCACCTTTACCAGAGATGACATGAATCGATTGGGGCCTGAGAGCAAGATGAATCCTCCCTTGAGGTCTTCCCATGATAGAGGAGCTCTCTGGTCAGCCCTTCTGAGAGGAACGATAGATATGACCGTGAGTGACCACGCGCCTGCTCCCATGGAGAAGAAGATGAGAGGGAAGGACGATATTAGAGAGGCCTGGGCGGGTGTCGACGGAACTCAAATGATACTCCGCATTCTTCTCTCTGAGGGAATAGGCAGAGGCAGGCTCTCTTTTGACCGGCTCCTTCACGTAGCGTGTCGAAACCCCGCCAAGATATTCGGCCTGTACCCCAAGAAAGGCACCATTGCCATCGGATCTGATGCAGACCTCGTTGTGGTGGATAGGAACGTCGAACAGACAATCACGGCCGATATGATGTTCTCCAAGTGCGGATGGACCCTCTACGAGGGAATGAAGATGCAAGGGGCACCCATCATGACCTTTGTCAGGGGGACCCAGGTCTTCGGGGAGAACCGGATCATGGTGAAGCCGGGTCATGGTGAGTTCCAACCAATGGGCGGAATCAGAACGAATCGTGGAAAGTGATACCAGTGCCAGAACTGAAGTATGTGATCGGTGACCCGGAAGTCTGTACCGGCTGCATGATATGTGTCAATGTCTGCAGCATGTACTACTTCAAAGTCATCAGTCCGGATAGATCCCGAGTGAGAGTAATCCGCTTGGATGACGGGCTAGATTTCCCTCTGTTCTGTCGAAACTGCCCAGATGCACCCTGCATAGATGCATGCCCTGAGAGAGCCATAACTCGGACATCGAAGGGCACTGTTATCGTGAACAATCGCAAATGTGATGGGTGCGGCGACTGCGTAGAGGCCTGCCCCTATGATGCAATCTGGATCAATCCTGACACGGGTAAGGCTATCAAATGCATCCAGTGTGGCCAGTGCGTGGAACGCTGTCCCGTTGATGCAATCTGGCTGACCACGGAGGAGGAGCTCAAGGAGAAAGACCCGACGGGGCGAATCATGGACCTCCACGAGAGACATGCAGAGGACCTATACAAGGGGAGGAAGACAGAATGATCAAAGGAATCGGCGGGGAGATTCTATGGGTTGACTTGGACAAGTCACATATAGACAAGCGCCCCGTTGACGATGAGACAGTCTACAAGTACCTTCTGGGCGCAGGGCTTCTCTCCAAGGTGCTCTACGAGAAAATACCCTTGGGAATTGATCCTCTCTCTTCCAAGAATATTCTCGGGATTGCCACCGGGCTGCTAACGGCCTCAATGTTTCCACAGGCATCGCGCCATGTCATTGCAGGCCTCTCTCCGCTGACTGACATCTGGGGGGAAAGCCACGCGGCGGGATTCTGGGGACCCGAGTTGAAGCTGGCGGGATATGACGCGATATTCTTCACCGGCGCCTCATCCGACCCGGTCTATCTCAATATCCATGACACAGAGGTCGATCTGCTCGATGCTGAACCTGTCTGGGGACGGGATGTCTTCGAGACCGATGATATTCTGAGGGAGCGGCATGGAAAACAATGTCGGGTACTCTCTATCGGCCAGGCAGGGGAAAATCGGGTCCGATTCGCTGCAATCATGAATGATAGAGATCGAGCCTCCGCTAGATCCGGTCTGGGAGCCGTCATGGGTTCGAAGAGAATGAAGGCGGTCTGTGTACGGGGTACCGGCAGAATCGAGGTTGCACAGCCGAAAGAGTACCTCAGGACCATGGACAGGTTCTACGAACGCATGCTTGCGAATCCCTTCACGCCGGAACGTGCCAAATACGGTACCACCAATCTCGTAGAATTGATGCATAACATTGGGAGGCTACCAAGCTATAACATGCGGGAGGGCGTCTTCGATGAGTACGAGGACATCAGTGGTGAGACCATTACAGAAGAGTATCTTGTAAAGCCGCGGGCAGACTGGTCCTGTCTTCAGCGATGTGGCAGGTTTACGAGGGTCAAGGACAGACCGTACAAGTACATAGGGGGATCTCCAGAGTTCGAGTCTCAGTCTTCTCTGGGTTCACGATGTGGGAACAGAAACGTGGAGTCTGTCCTGTTCAGCCATCACCTAGCAAACCAATACGGCATGGACACCATCTCACTGGGAGCCACGATATCTTGGGCCATGGAGGCCTGGGAAGAGGGCCTCATAACTGAGGAGGACACGGGGGGTCTGGATCTGGACTGGGGCAACCACGAGGCGATTGTGAAACTCGTCAAGATGATTGCATTCAGGGAGGGCTTTGGCGATCTGCTCGCCGAGGGAAGTTATCGAGCCGCGCAGAAGATTGGCAGGGGAAGCGAAGAGTTCGTCATGGCAGTGAAGAAACAGGAGATTGCGGGGCAGGAGCCACGAGCTCAGAAGTCCATGGGACTTGCCGCAGTCACTGCTGCAAGGGGTGCCGACCATCTCTATGCCTTTCCTGTCTTGGACGAAGCGGGCTTCGATGATGAGATCAAGGAACGGTTTGGAAAGAAATACCTCCCAGAAATGGCGGACAGGCTTGACCCCACTTACAAGGGCATCATGGTGAAGGAATGCGAGGACTATATGGTAATGATAGAGAGTGTGGGTGTGTGCAAATACGGGACGCAGATACCCCCCGAATTCTACTACGATGACATATCCGAGGCGCTACGCGTACACAATGGAATCAATCTCTCACCCGAAGAGCTGCAGGAGATAGGCGAACGAATAGTCAATCTCAACAGAATGTTCAATGTTGAGAGAGGGGTGACGCGTCGGGATGACAATCTTCCCAAGAGGCTCACTGACGTGCCCTCGCCACGAGGCCCCGCAAAGGGTCAAGTGGTGGAGTTGGAACCGATGCTGGATGAGTACTATCGGCAGAGAGGGTGGGATCCAGAAACGGGTATTCCCACAGAGCAGACCTTGAAGCGGCTCGGTCTGAAATAGCGTGGGTCTAGTTCCACTCGTCTTCGTCGCCCAAGCGTGCCTCTATGGAACTAACACTGAAATCTAAGTTGTGTGTCTCGCAGAAGTTGATGACTTTGACCATGATCTTGTGGTCCATCTCGTAGACCCTTGGGCCGGTCGCAGCTCGACACTCGACAATTATCTTGTTTTCCTTCTCTGACAGAATATCAACGTCGAATTCGCAATCATTCATGTCCTTACCTAGATTGAGCACCGCATTTCTTATCTCAGCAGCACCGAGAGAGAGCTGGTGGTCTTCTATCGCCTTGAACGTGTATACTCTACGACTATGGACTTCGGGCACAGAAACAGCTCCTAGTCGTAGGTTGCACAGACATTCGTCACTGTGTCGCGAACGCCGTCAATCTTCCTGAGCTCGTCAACCACAAAGGAACTGAGTGCCTCAGGCGTCTTGAACATTCCCTTGATGAGCAGGTCATAAGCTCCATAGATCAAGTATGCCTCATCGACCTCCTCAAACTCTCTGACATTGGTCAGAATATCCCGTGCTTTTGCTGATTCAATCTTAGCCATTACGAAAGCCATTATCAATGCGTGACACCTTGCTTGTGCAGTTACTGGAGTACATCATTCGTTGTCCACAATAAAAACTGTTGCTTTCTATCGAGCAGATACAACCTGGGAGCCTGTGATGCCTGTTCAATATAGTTGAGGTGCTTGGGGTGCGTTGAAGTGAATAGAAAGTTAACAAACTTAATGTGACATTCAGGAATACTTTAAAACCTGTAAGCGAAAGCTCCGAAGTCATAAAGGAGGCCACCCTCGCTTGACAGCAATGGCAGACACCTCAAGCTCATCCACAAAGGCAAAGAAGAAGCGAAAAAAGGGCTTCGAGCCTCGAATTGTCTCATTCTGCTGCAACTGGTGTTCGTATGCCGGTGCAGACCTAGCGGGCACGAGCAGGATGCAGATGCCACCCAATGTGAGAATCATCAGGGTGAACTGCACCGGACGCATCGACCCGTCATTCGTTCTTGACGCCCTAGCACAAGGAGCAGATGGTGTTCTCATCTCAGGCTGCCACCCTGGTGACTGCCACTACACGAGTGGAAACCTGAAGATGCGGGGACGCTTCGTGCTTCTGGAGAGCCTTGTTGAACAGGCAGGCTTTGACCCACGGCGTGTCCATCTCCAGTGGGCAAGCGCTGCGGAGGGCGATGTGTTCAGAGATGGCGTCACCGCAATGGTAGAAAGAATCAAGGAACTTGGACCCAACCCTGCAAGAGAGGAGGACTAGAATGACAAAACGCGTAGCATTTGCCCAGCTCACTTCATGCTGGGGCTGTGATCAGTCACTGGTGGACCTGCACTTCCGACTTCTGGATGTACTGCCCGAGCTAGAGATAGTCTACTGGCCCGCGGTAGTCGACTACAAACTCAAGGACTTGGAGGCCCTCCCTGATGATTCAATCCATTTGGGATTTGTGGAGGGAAGCTGCAGGACCAATGAAGACCTGCATCTCCTGAAGACCATGCGGAAGAAGAGCAAACTCCTGATAGCATGGGGCTCATGCTCCTGTTATGGTGGAGTTCAAGGGCTTGGGAATCAATGGCCCATAGAGGAACTGGTTGAGAGGAAGTTTCTCCAGGCCGATTCCGTGACAGACCCACGGATTCCAGAGAGCAATATGCCGGGTTTCCTAGGAATAGTCAAACCGAATCCCGCGCATGTCAAGTTCGAGATGGTGCTCCCTGGTTGTCCACCGACATCGGACAACACATACGACGTTGTAGAGGCACTGCTCACAGGCAAACCCTTTGATTTACCCGAGAGAACGGTCTGTGATGAGTGTCCAAAGGAACGAGAGGACAAACACATTGTGAAATTCTATAGGACTCACGAGGGAAAGATTGACCCGAATAAGTGCCTCCTCGATCAGGGATACCTCTGTCTTGGCTTCGCCACAATCGGGTTGTGTGGAGCACAGTGCCCCACCGTGAACACCCCCTGTAAGGGCTGTTTCGGACCGCCTCCGTCCGTGAAGGACCACGGTGCCAAGATCATCTCGGCACTGGGGGCCGTAGCGGAAATGAGTCCCGAGGAATTGAAGGAGGCCTTCCCAGACCCCATTGGCTCCTTCTATTTCACGGATTACGCGGCATCCTACCTATCAAGCATCACCGCGAAGAAGAGGAAGGAGAAAGAAGAATGACCGACGAGAAGGTAGTACGAATTGAACCTGTGACAAGATTGGAAGGTCACGGCGAGCTGACGTTGAAGCTCACGAAGTCTGGCAAGGTGAAAGATGTCCAGTTCAATGTCTCGAGTACTCGCTTCTTTGAGAAGTTCCTCGAGGGACGTTTTGCAGAAGAGGTTCCTAGGATTGCGGAACGTATCTGTGGTATCTGCCCTGAACCACACCATCTTGCATCGGTCAAGGCCGTTGAGGCAGCTTGGAAGGTTACTCCGCCACCTGCCGCAGTCAAGGTGAGGCGACTGCTGATCAACGCCAAGCAGTTGTCATCACATGCACTCCACTTCTTTGCTCTGGCCGCTCCGGATTTCTTAGCGGGACCCTTTGCAGACCCGTCCAAGAGAAACGTAGTTGAGATCATCAAGCAACTTCCCGATGTGGGAAAACTTGCTCTGAGCGTCATGAAGTATGGACAAGAGCTAGCTACCGCTATCGGCGGAAAGGCAATCCATCCAGTCACCGCCACTCCAGGAGGCATGTTAAATCCATTCTCCGAGGAGAAGAGAGACAACTTCCTCGGGCTCATGGATGGCCTCAAAGAGAACATGACGGCCACTGTGGACCTAGCAAAGAAGGTAGTTGAGGACTATTGGGATCCCATCACAAAACTGGGTGTTGTACCGACCTACTATCTGGGAACACATGATAAGGGCAACCTAGAGATATACGACGGAAACCTCCGTGTCATGGACCCAGATGGGAAGATAGTGGCGGACTTCAAACCCAAGGACTATCTAGATTACTATGGTGAATACGTACCAGACCACTCCTATGCCACACACATCTATTACAAACCCGAAGGCTATCCAGAGGGAATCTGGAGAGCGAACTCCCTGGCCAGAGTCAATATTGCGGATAGGATGAAGACACCACTTGCCCAGGAGGCACTCCAAGAGATGCGCGACAAACTGGGCAGACCAATCCACGCCGTGTTTGCCTATCACTGGGCACGGGTCATTGAGATGGTTCAGGCCATGGAAGAGATGGATGAGCTGCTCCAAGACCCCGATATTGTCAGCACTGATGTCAAGCTGACAGATGTTGAACCGCGGAAGGGCAGCGGGGTTGGCTGTGTCGAGGCACCACGCGGGACCCTCGTTCATCACTACTGGACAGATGATCGTGGAATCATCACCAAGGTGAACATGGTCGTCGCCACGAACAACAACATTGCTGGAATTGAGAAGAGCCTGATGCAGGCTGCCAAACAGATATTCGAGAAGAAAGAACACGAACAACTAGACCTACCGGAGCCGATGATGAAGTAGTGATAAAGATGACAGATGAAATAGATGAAGGGCTGCTGAACCTCCTGGAAATGGTGGTTCGCTGCTACGATTGCTGACTATCCTGCGGCGCTCATTTCGTCGTTGTTGACGATGAGGGTCGCGAGATAGTCCGGAAGGAGTTAGTGACTGGCGGCGGATGAAGGCCCGGCGTAAAGATGTGAGCCGGGTTGGACACGCCCCGCAAGGGCGCGCGGGTCATACTCCTTGGATATTTCTTTTTGGTACATAACTTCTGAAATCCACTTGTTAGAATGATGAGCAGAAAAAAAGAATAGATTGGAACGGGGTGGTTACCCCGATCTCTACTTGACGTAAAGCTTGTTCTCTACGTCGATGACGCCTGCTGTGAGTTCTGCGGCGTTCTCTGCAGAAGTGTATGCTGTGTAGTCTTCCACCGTACCCGTGAGGGTCACGATGCCATTCTCTACCTCAACATTCACCTTCTCTTCATCCACTGTGAACCTGCGCTCAAGTGAGTCCATGATGTCTTTGGCAATCGCCTCATCCACGTAGTCATATGTGGGAACAACCGCCAGTTCATTGTGAACGTCCATGACACCTGACACATCCATGGCTAGTGTCCCTGCTCGAAGCTTCTTCCAGTAGGCATCTACTGTGCCTTCGAGTTCAATGACGCCACCGTCTACGGATACGTCGATCTTCGTGGAGTCAATGGCAGTATTCCACAGTAGTTTGCTGTCAATGCTGGATGCGATGTCTTCATCGCTCATAATCTCTATCTCAACAGGATAGCTGACATCCAGCTCATTGTGTACATCTGTCACGCCAATGACAGCCCAGGCGTCTTCTGCTGCTGCACTTCGAGTGTAGAACGAGTCTACCTCGCCTTCCAAGGTTACATTACCATCTTTGACCGCTACTTCGATCTCAGAGGCATCTACCCGGTTATCAAAGTAGAGTTCATCTACAACTCTCTTCTTGATATCTTCGCTCATAGTAGATATCTCTCACTTAACTATAATGCAGAATGGCTTTGAAAAAGACTGGGGTGTCGCAACGAACATCGGTTTCGCCATACTCACATGTCCTTGGTTGGTGGTATCTGTGACACAATCGGGAGAAAGCCACTCTATGAGTACATCGTGAGAGAGCTGGACGATGGTTACTGATGTCTTGACTAGAGTTCGCCTTTGAGGAGGTTCTCCACATGTCTTCGGCTCTGTTCCTCGCTGAGCTTGGTCTCCTTATGCTCGACGACCTGTCTCTCAAGACGATCAAGAGCCAACTTGTATGCCTCCTCTGCACTCCACGCCTCAGCCGAGCTGTAGTACTGAGTATTAGCTGTTCTGAACTGGAGGCGACACTGGATGAGTTGGTCTCCCTTTGAAACCGGACCGTACATTCGTAGATAGACAAACAGTCCACCTATGCCAACAACATCTCTGTACCTGTTCACGAAGGACTCGAATTCTCGCCGCATTGCAGCCTTCTCTTCCTCCGACATGCGAATACCTGATTTGACAGAGAACTGCACGCTCATTTGCCGCTTCTCCATTCCTCGCTGTGCGATAGGTTCGAGAAGATCTCGCTTGGTCACAATGCCGGCGATGTGCTCATCCTCCATTATCACAAGACTGGAGATGTCGTATTCCTCCATCTTCTTCCATGCATGCTCTAGCGTGTCATCTGGCCGTGCGGCGATGACAGGAGAGCTCATTGCATCTTTGATTGACATATGAACCAAGTCCGCCTTCTCGCCTTTTCTCTCTCCGGCCCCACCGTGGTCTCTTGTCCCGCCAAATCTACCTTCTTGCCTGTCACGCTCTCCATAGACGATGTCTATGAGGTCTTGAATACTCAGAACACCAACGAGTTCATCATTCTCACTCACCGGTGCATGTGAGAACCCGTATGTGTTGAACAACTCAAGCACGTGGGCAATGGTGTCATGGGATCGTGCTCTGACAGGGTTCTCGGTCATCACTTGGGAAACAAGGTTCTGTCCCCAATCATTGTCCGCGGCGGCACGGATGACATCGTCCCGACTGATGAATCCACGGAGCGCCTCACCAGCAAACACTGAGAGGAGGGGAATCCGACTCTCAACCATCAATCTTGCAGCCTCAGATATCTCGTCTGTCGTCTGGATAGATGGAATGGGGCGAGTCAGAGTTTCGACGCTTGTTTCCTGCGGATCCAGCCTGGACCGCTTGATCCATCTCCTTGTCAGGACACCTGTTTCGTCGCCATTTCTATCCTCCACGACCAGAGCAGGGGGTTCGACTTGTTTGATCTTGTCAATCACTTCAGAAATAGGGTCATCTTCGGTTACTGTTTCGTATCCTTCTCGATACACTTCTTCGACTTTGGTTTCCAGCATAGGTTCTCCTTCTCGAGTAAACTATAGATAAGAGGGCCTTAAGAATCCACTTCCTCCCGAAAATCCGGGACGTCAGACGAGCACTAGAGCCTTATATGGCAGGAGAGGAAGGGGAGATATCTCGGGAGAAGATAATGAATGGATAGAAGTATTCCACTCAAGCGCCTGAGCGAGCCCCAAGTCTTCTCAGGCTTCGGAATAGTCGCTTCCTTGATTGGGATTCTCTCAGTTGTTTTGCCAGGACTGGTCTATGAGGGGACAGAGGGTGAGGCCTATTCAATCTTCAATCACTTCATATCAGAGCTTGGAGAGATTGGTGTATCTGACCTAGCATGGGTCTTCAACGGGGGCCTGATTCTTGCAGGCCTTGCATTCATACCCTTCATGATTGGGCTGGGCATCTATCTGCAGAATCTCCTTGCAAAGATTGCCATGGTGGTGGGTGTGTTCTCAGCAATCACCATCGTCCTGGTGGGAGTATTTCCCATGAACTACTCAGCCGAGCACGCACTGGCCGCACTATCGTTCTTCTTTAGCGGCCTCTTCATGACTGGCCTGTGGAGCCTCGCAATCATCTTCCAATCCGAAAAGCGTGTTCCCAAGAAGTTGTCGGTGCTTGGCATTGTCAGCACTGCATCATTCCTGGCATTCCTCTCGGCTGGTTCTGGTGATTTTGCTCCTCTGGACGGTAGACCCGATTTCTTGTTACTCCCGACCCTAGAATGGGCAGTATACTTCTCCATCGTAGGGTACCTCATGGTGATTGCGCTCTTCATCTGGATGAGAACACATCCAAACGGAATCCTAGATCTGGATGAACACGACCACTCATCCTCAAATCAACACCCATTCAAATGATTAGCAGAAGTTATATCGCTGTGCAGTCCAAGTAGACCGGTGGTCAATATGGGTATCTTGGGAACATCGGCCAGCATATTCGCAGACATCAACCTCATCATCCAGATTGCCCTTCTGGTCCTGACAATCATCGGAATCATAAAGAGCAAGCCATATCCTCTTCATGGAAAGATCTTCACTGTCGTGACTTTTGTGACCCTCGCTACGACCCTGTTCATCATGGGGCCTGCACTATTCTTGAAGTGGGGAGATTTCGCAGCCATTCCATTCCCTCCGGGAAGCGCTATTGTCATTGTTCATCATCTTGCTGGATTGGTGGCGCTCATACTTGGTTTGCTCTGGTCCTACCGGTACATCGACGCTCGCAGAAACAGGAAACCGTACACTTGCGGCTCCCGAAGGATGATGTGGCTCACGGCAATCCTCTGGCTCTACTCACTCTTCGGCGGAATAGTGATCTATTACTTGGTTTACGTCTAGAGAATCAGGGATGGGTTTCGCGTCATATGAGGGAAGGCGATATTGGACATGACTGAAGTATACGGAAGACGCTGGCC